>CAZIPG010000008.1:0-31643 GCA_964540955.1 uncultured Rheinheimera sp. | reverse complement strand
TCCGCGCCAGTTGCTTCGAGTTCTTCTGGTGTCATGCCTTTGACGGTACCATAAGTTCCAACAGGCATAAATGCAGGGGTTTCAACCACGCCACGTTCAAAAATCATGCGTCCCCGACGGGCTTTACCATCGGTGGTAATTAATTCAAATTTCACAATTCAACCTCATTTGGCCAGAAAAACAGTCTGACCTTCTTCGTTGGCGATTGTAGCAGAAACAATCGCCATTCCCTATCACTGCCAACGCTGTTATTAGAGGATTAACATCGCATCGCCATATGAGAAAAAGCGATAGCGCTCTGCAATTGCTTGTTGATAGGCATTTAAAATAAATTCGCGGCTACTGAGCGCAGATACCAACATAATCAAGGTCGATTCAGGTAAATGGAAGTTGGTAATCAAACCATCAATGACTCGGAATTCGTACCCTGGATAGATAAAAATTTGGGTGTCGGCAGCAAAAGGTGCTATCAGCTGGCCTTTGGCTTTAGCCGCTTGCGCCGCAGACTCTAAAGAACGCACTGATGTCGTCCCCACTGCGACCACTCGATTTCCACGCGCTTTGCAAGCGAGCACGGCGTCAACCACCTCTTGCGGTACTTCGGCATACTCAGAATGCATTTTATGCTCAAGAATATTATCCGCACGAACCGGCTGAAAAGTCCCCGCTCCCACATGTAAAGTCACAAAAGCTAACTCAACGCCTTTTGCTTTCAGTGCCAACAACAAAGATTCATCGAAATGTAATCCTGCCGTTGGTGCAGCGACAGCGCCTGGTTTTTGGTTGTAAACCGTTTGATAGCGCTCTTTATCTGAATCTTCATCAGGCCGATCGATATAGGGTGGCAGCGGCATATGACCAAGGCGTTCAAGCATCTGCAAGACAGGTTCAGCAGAGCACATTTTCAATTCAAATAGCTCATCATGCCGTTGCACCATTTCGACTTCGGCATCATTTTCAAGCAATAATAAGGCACCAGCTTTTGGTGCTTTACTGGCTCTTACATGTGCCAAAAAACGATGCTCATCAAGAATTCGCTCGACCAACACTTCGATTTTTCCACCTGAAGCTTTTTGGCCGAATAAACGCGCAGGGATCACTCGGGTATTATTAAAAACCAACAAGTCTCCAGGGTTAAGCGCTGCAAGCACATCGGTAAACTTACCATGTCCAATGGCTCCAGTTTTGCGATCGAGCGATAGCAATCTGCTGGCTGAACGCTCAGGTTGTGGAAATCGGGCGATTAATTCATCGGGGAGTTCAAAACTAAAATCACTTCGTTGCATAGACTAGTCCGCTTTACTGACAAACTGGTTAAAAGGCCGAACAGTCTAATCGCTTTGGCTAGTGAACTCAATCAACAGCGACGCGGGATCCAAGCGATATATCGACAATATTCAACTGAAGTTGCCGTCATTTAAAAACCTCACCTATACTAGCTTTAGGTTTGGAAAGCCATGTTGTTTCGGATGAAGTTCAACCTAATCAGGTAAATCTGAACAACCAATAATCATGCAAAGGAGTGATGATGAACATCTGGTTCTCGGCAGTTTTATTCTCTGCCATTCAATTAGTGTTGGCTTGGTACTGTGGCCAATTAGCAAAAACCAAAGGATATTCTGCACGATATTTCAGTCTATTTGGTCTTCTGCCGTTCTTTAATATAGCCTTCTTGGTTGTACTTCTGCTGCTACCCGATAAAAAACTCGATGAGCATCAATTATATATGCGTAAATTCCACTGATAAATCTGCAGTCGGCGTCTGAATTCTGGCTGTTGTCCAAAGAAAGAGCAGCATAAAGCTGCTCCATTGTTTGCTGGTCGCGCTGTCGGTCTGCCTGTCCATTGATTATATGGATGGTGCACACTTCGCTTGTAAAACTTCCGCTATCAAATCGGCCATCAAGCGATAGCTTCTGGCTTTGCTCGATGTAGGTCGCCAAGCAACACCTATATCACGAAACGCGTTGGCACTTAATGGCGATTGCGCAACTAATTCTGTGCCTTGTAGTAACCCGCTATTGATGGCCATTTGGGGCATAAAAGTTACCCCCAATTTGTTATTGACCATCTGAGTCAGCGTATGCAAACTCGTCGCAAAAAATGGATTTACTTTACGGCTATCTTCAAGTTCACAAGCTTTGACCGCATGCCCTGTCAGACAATGTTCGCGTTCCAATAAAAATATGCTTTCATCAGGCCATTGGCTGATATCTTGACTAAAACCCCGATCCACCCAATCTTTGTGCAACACAAGTTTGAAATGATCTTGTGCAAGCACTTCAGTATGCAAAGCCCCTGTTTCATAGGGTAGCGCCAGCAACACCATATCCAATCGCCCTTCTGCAAGAGCATGTAGGGAGTTGTCAGAGGTGTCTTCTCTGAGTAACAACTGTAAATCAGGATATTTATCACGACATTTCGCCATCACTTCACTCAGCACAAAAGGCGCAATAGTTGGAATACATCCTAAGCGGAACGGTCCCGTCATTGGTTTGCCCTGATGACGCGCAAAATCAGTGAGTTCTTCGCATTGTTCAATGATGTAGCGCGCTTGTCGCACGACATCTTCGCCGAGCGGAGTAAAAATAAAAGTTTTGTGATCCCGTTCCAAAAGCTGAGCGTCAATGGTTTCTTCTAAATTGGCGATCGCAGCACTTAACGTCGATTGTCCGATATAACAGGCATCTGCAGCACGACCAAAATGCTGATGTTCATGCAAAGCCAATAAATATTGAAGTTGTTTAATACTTGGGAGGCGTTTCATCCAGAATTCCGTATTTTTGCTGCGGTTCGCTTCATTAGAACGATTAAGCTGATGCTAAAACATGCGTTGCAACCGTGCAAGCGCTTTCCTATGCTGTTGCTGATTTCTTAAAACTTTATTCCGATGAATGAATGAAATCGAAGGCAAAAAAAAACCGCCGAAGCGGTTTTTTAAATTAATTCAATTTGATGGGATTAAAGAAAACCCATAACACCTTGAATGATGTAGAAGAATATAATTGCCAGCAGCGCGCCTACCGGCAGTGTTACCACCCAAGATACAAAAATATTCCGGATCACACCCAAGTTCAGTGCAGCAATACCGCGAGCCATCCCCACACCTAACACTGCACCAACAAGCGTTTGGGTTGTAGAAATAGGTAACCCCATACCAGATGCGATAACTACGGTACTTGCAGCGGCAATTTCTGCAGCGAAGCCACGGCTAGGCGTGAGATGAGTGATGTTCGAACCAATGGTTTCAATCACTCGTGCACCGAACGTCATCAAACCAATCACAATACCGACAGCACCTAAAGGTAAAATCCACCAGTCAAGAGAAACTTTATCTAAAACTTGACCGCCCGATTGAATGACACCGACCACCGCAGCCAAAGGTCCAATTGCATTGGCAACATCATTTGAGCCGTGGGCAAACGCCATACAACAAGCGGTGAAAATCATCAAAATACCAAAGATTTTTTCCACATTGGTGAAATGCATCTCTTTATCAGCTTCAGGGTCGATTTTGACCATATTGATAGCAATTTTACCAATGATGCCAACTGTCACAGCGATAGCAACACATAATAAAACACCTTGTTGATCGGTAAGATCAATACCAACGTGCTTTAAACCTTTCGTGATGGTGACATAGGCCATGATAAATGCCGCAAAGACCATGTAAAATGGCACAAACTTCTTCGCAGCAGCTAACGGATTATCAGTGTCAAAAATTAAACGCTGAGCGCTCATAAAAATTAAGAATGCTAAAATACCAGACAATAATGGCGTTACAACCCAACTGCCGACAATACCACCCACAGCATCCCAGTGAACCGCATCAACACCTACGCCCACTGCTGCGAAACCAATAATGGCACCAACAATTGAATGCGTCGTAGAAACTGGCCAACCAAAATAAGTCGCAACCAACAACCAAGTTCCTGCAGCGATCAACGATGCAATCATACCGTAAGCAAGCAAATGAGGAATTTGCGCAAACACTTCAGCATCAACAATGCCACTACGAATGGTCGAAGTCACTTCACCACCGGCAAAAAACGCGCCAGTAAACTCAAAAATAGCAGCAATGATAATTGCCTGTTTGATAGTTAAAGCCTTTGAGCCAACCGAAGTGCCCATAGCGTTCGCGACATCATTCGCGCCTACGCCATAAGCCATAATAAAGCCAAAAATAGCTGCGGTTAGTACAAGGTAAAAACCGTACTGTGCCAAAATTTCCATCGTAAATACCTATGTTATTATCGAGCTAGCATGATTTCGAGACGTGAACCAACTTTCAGTGCAGTATCAGCTAAGTCACCAACCCACTCTAAAGTCCGGTATAAAAACATCACATCCACTGGATTCATCGTGCTCTCAGATTTACGGACAAATTTGCGTAAACTGATTTGCATTTGATCGGTGTCATGTTCAATTTCGTCAATTTTTTCGACCATTTTGATGACCAAATCAACTTCACGACCACGGAAACCGGTCTCCAACAGCTCATCTAATTCATTGATTGCTTCACAGGCAAGCGCAACGGCATCAACACAACGCTGTAAGTAAGCATGGAATTCTTGCTGGATTGGTTCAGGGATTTCCAACTCACGCCCCAAAACTCTGCCTGTGATATCCTTCGCTTTATTAGCGATTTTGTCCTGTTGAGACACTAATTCTAGAATATCTGTGCGATCTACAGGTAAGAATAAACCCCGAGGTAAATGGATCCGAATATCACGCTTTAATTGATCAGCTTCTTTTTCTAAGCTAACAATTCCTTTTCTTACTTCCGCTGCAGTTACCCAATCCTTGTTGTACACGGCTGCAAAGAACGGCAGCAACTGCTCGCTAGCAGCAAGCACCTTACGAATATGCTCTTCAATCGGTTTGATTGGAGATTTTGCGAAAACAGCCAAAAATGCACTTGGCATAGCTTTGCCTCTTGGTTTTGTTGTGAACGAAAGTCGGCGCGTATTGTACTGCATCCAACTTTGAATAAAAACTTTAAGCACTACGAAAAAAGCTGAAAAACAGTCGAAAAGACCATTTTTCAGCCGCTTTTTTTAATAAATTTTGCCGAAGTACGTTAAATGTTAGCTTCGAGCATTTTGCTCTAAACTGTCTTCGTCACTATGACGAACATCACGCCCTTTCACAAAGGAGATGACATATTCAGAAACGTTTTTACACCGATCACCAATCCTCTCCAATGAACGAGCTGACCAGAGCACATTCATAATTTTGGGGATAGATCTCGGATCTTCCATCATATAAGTCATCAATTGGCGCGTAATCGCTTCGTATTCACGATCAACCTTTTTATCTTCTTTGTAGACAGATAAAGCAGCTTCAACATCCATCCGAGCAAATGCATCCAACACTTCATGTAACATCTGCGCCACATGTCGGCCCATATTTTCAAGGTTAATTAATAAATCTTGTTGGGCACTGCTAAATGATTCTAGCGCAACTTTAGCAATTCGCTCAGCTTCATCACCAATCCGTTCAATATCAGAAATTGCTCGAATGATCGCCATAATTAAACGCAAATCACTGGCTGCTGGTTGACGCTTGGCGATGATGCGCGTGCATTCGGCATCAATCTTAATTTCCCAGTCATTAACCAATAAATCATTGGCAATCACACGCTGGGCTAATTCTGCGTCACTGTTCGCAATCGCAGTCAAAGCATCTGATAGTTGCTGTTCAACTAAGCCGCCCATCGCCATCACGTGGTTACGAACTTGTTCCAACTCTTCGTTGAACTGGCTTGAAATATGTTTCGTTAAATTTAATTTATCCATTGCTGACTCCAATCCTCGCGGCGCTTAACCAAAGCGACCTGTAATGTAATCTTCGGTTTGTTGCTTCGATGGCGCCGTAAACATTTTGTTGGTGGCGTCAAATTCAATCAGATCACCCATATACATAAACGCAGTGTAATCAGAGACACGAGCAGCTTGTTGCATATTATGAGTCACGATCACAATGGTATACCGAGATTTTAGTTCGTAAATTAACTCTTCGATTTTTAAAGTTGAAATTGGGTCAAGTGCAGACGCCGGTTCGTCAAGCAACAACACCTCAGGTTCAATCGCGATAGCGCGAGCGATGACCAAACGTTGTTGCTGACCACCTGATAAACCAAAGGCATTATCATGCAAACGATCTTTGACTTCGTTCCACAGGGCTGCGCCTTTCAGCGAGTTTTCCACCACTTCATCTAACACACGGCGGTCTTTGACACCTTGTAAACGCAGGCCATAAGCAACGTTTTCATAGATTGTCTTTGGGAATGGGTTTGGTTTTTGAAACACCATACCGACAGAACGACGCAGTTCTGACACATCAACCGATTTGTCATAGATATTCTGGCCATCCATCAAAATTTCGCCATCAATCCGACAAATATCCACCAAATCATTCATCCGATTGAAACAACGCAATAACGTTGATTTACCGCAACCAGAAGGCCCGATAAATGCGGTGACCCGCTTCTCAGGGATCGACATATTGATATTTTTTAGAGCCAACGAGTTGCCGTAATGCAAGCGTAAATCATTGACTTGTAATTTAATTTTCTCATCAGCCAAATTTAAATCTGAATAAGAATTTGCAAATTGTTGCTGAGCCATAGCTATTTCACTCTATTAATTCTGTTAAGTTAATTCGTTTTCCGACTTAAAAAGGCCGATTAATCTGATTCACTACGATATTTTTCACGCAACTTGTTGCGCATCCGAATAGCGACTGCGTTTAACAACACAATCAAAACCACTAAAACCAATGCCGTTGCGTACAATAATGGTCTAGATGCTTCTACGTTCGGGCTTTGGAAACCGACGTCGTAAACATGGAAACCTAAGTGCATAATTTTTTGATCTAAATGGATGAAAGGGAAATTGCCATCAATCGGCAGAGTGGGTGCAAGTTTCACCACCCCAACTAACATCAATGGCGCCACTTCACCTGCAGCGCGAGCGATTGACAGGATCAATCCAGTCATCATGGCAGGCGTTGCCAGTGGCACAACCACTTTCCATAAGGTTTCTGATTTAGTAGCGCCAAGGGCCAAACTGCCCATCCGAATTGTACTTGGGATCCGTGAAAGCCCCTCTTCTGTCGACACGATCACCACTGGCAACGTTAACAATGCCAAGGTTAATGAGGCCCAGAATAAACCAGGGGTGCCCATCGTCGGCGCAGGCAATGATTCAGGGAAGAAAATCTGGTCAATATTGCCGCCCATAATGTAGACAAAGAATCCCAAGCCGAACACGCCATAAACAATCGATGGTACGCCAGCTAAGTTGTAAACTGAAATTCGGATAATTTTCAGTACAGTGCCTTGTTTTGCATACTCACGCAGATAAATAGCCGCTAATACACCAAACGGAGTCACGATAATTGCCATCAACATAACCATGGTGACAGTGCCGAAAATGGCAGGGAAAATACCGCCTTCGGTGTTGGCTTCGCGTGGATCATCCGTCAAGAATGCATAGATAGCACCAAAGTAATGGCCAATCTTTTGCAAAGTGGACATCGCATTCGGTTGATGCGCGTGCACAATATTGTTGAGGTTAATGGTCTTGACTAAACCATCAGCCGTGGTGACTTCCAAAGAATCTCGGCTTGCTTGTGCATTCAAATCGTCTAATTGTTGCTGTAAAACGGCATAACTTGCATCTAACTCGGCACGTTTTAGCGCAGCTTCTTGTTCGAAAGCAGCAATTTCAGCAGCTGAAGCACCATCAAGTTCCATCCGACGTTTTTTCAACCGTAAACTTTCTAAGCCTTTATTAATCACACCAATGTCATCTTTTTGAATGGCTGTGATTTGCTCATGCAATTCATTAGATCGTGCAATACGCTTGACCAGTTCATCCCATAAGGCTGGGCCTTCAGCGACAACTTTATCGCCCTCATATAACTTCTGCGGGAAACCAAAGAAATGGCCCCACTCGCGCCGTTCGATGACAGTTGCATCGATAGGTTCTTGTTGATCGCTTAAATCTTTCGATAAGAACCAAACGAAATCACGACCATGGACATCCCGGTTAGCAATTTTTAATAATTCCCGCTCATAGACCAATTGGTCTGAATCGAGCTTTAGACCGGAATCTCGCAGTACCGAGGCACTGACTTCCTCGGTACGAACATGCTCAACTAATAAGCGTTTTACCGAACCATCCGCTTGTTTCGCCTGCACAGTCTGTAAATCAGCAGGCCAAAAGTGTGACGCACCTTGTACTAAGATTAAGCCAAGCACGCCGATGACCATTACCAAACACAGGGCAATCGCACCTGCGTTTAACCAAATCCACGGGGCTCCCGTTTTGAACCAAGCTCTCATGCGACAACTTCCTCTTAAAGACTACTGAAGCGTTGACGTAAACGCTGACGAATGACTTCAGCCAAGGTATTGAATACAAAGGTGAAGACAAACAACACTAGGGCCGCCAAGAACAAGACGCGGAAGTGAGTACTTCCTACCGCCGTCTCAGGCAATTCAACCGCAATATTCGCCGAAAGCGTGCGCATCCCTTCGAATAAGTTGAAATTCACAACTGGGCTATTGCCTGTTGCCATCAACACAATCATGGTTTCACCCACAGCACGACCAAAACCCACCATAACCGCCGCAAAAATACCAGGGCTTGCAGTCGGGAGTACAACACCAATCATGGTTTGCCATGGCGTTGCCCCCAAAGCTAATGAGCCTTGAGTTAAGTGGCGCGGCACGTTGAAAATTGCGTCTTCGGCAATTGAGAAGATATTTGGGATCACCGCAAATCCCATCGCGATACCTACAACGAGCGCATTACGTTGATCATAAGTGATGCCATTATCGGTAAACCACTGGCGTAAGCTGCCATTGAAGAAAATGTTATCGACTGTTGGGCTTAAGCTCACGCACAGGTACATGAAGCCAATGATGACAGGAATTAAAATCGCCACTTCCCAGCCTAAGCCTAAACGCTCACGCCAAGAGGTTGGCACATAACGCCAGCACCAAGCGGCAACTAGCATCATAAAAGGCAGCAGCAATAAGATGGCAAAAATAGCGGATAGGTAATTCTCAACAAATGGCGCTAACCAAAGACCTGCAAGGAAGCCCAAAATAACCGTCGGTAATGCCGCCATAATTTCGATGGTTGGCTTCACTTTGCCACGCAGCGCAGGCGTCATGAAATACGCGGTATAGAGTGCGCTCATCACTGCTAAAGGGGTGGCAAACATCATGGCAAATAACGCTGCTTTTAAAGTTCCTAATGCCAAAGGCACTAAACTCATTTTCGGCTCAAATTCATCGGAACCAGAAGATGCCTGCCAAATGTAATCTTTTTCGGCACGGCCTTCATACCAAACTTCATTCCACATCGCTTTCCATGAAACATCAGGATGCGCATTTTCTAAAGCAAATCGCTCGGTTGTCCCTTGCTCTGTTAAGACGTAGAAGTCGGTATTGATTGGGTTGAGTGCGAGGTCAATAGCTTTCACGCCTAATTCGTCTTGTAACAAAGTGCGAGCCGAAGTGCCAAAGTGGATCCCTAACTCACTGTTCGCATCAAGTACTAGGAACCCCTTGCGTGAATACTCAGGAATGATTTTGGTAATCGCTGCCGAGTGTTGAGCAAAATCACGAATGTGTTTTAAGTGGAAATTGTTATGCTCATCGCGCACTAAAAACCATTGACTGAGCGTGCCTTCAGAACCACCCACGATAATTGAGACTGAGCCAACTAAAAATTCCATCGCCGTCACTTTTTGGCCCGCAGCAACTGCGCTAACCGCCTCAATGTACCGAGCGTTGGCAGGATCCGTCAGATCATAATAATGAACTTTGTTCTCGCTATCAGCGACGAACAAGTTCCGCAGCGTCGTATCTAATAAAATTTTACTGACCGAGGCTGGCGCTGAAGGTAAAGCATAATTTTGCCGAGCAAAGGTGGTTTCACCCGATAAGAAATCGGTTTGCGCTTCAAATAAACTCAGTGACAACTGACCATCCGCCGTGAATGAGGCAACCGCCGTACCACTTGAACCCTCTTGTACTGCTAAGCTTTTAATCGCTTGGCCCGATTCATTCAATTGAATTGGCGCTTCACCTAACGGATAAGTCACCACCGGAATAATTTTCCGCTGGTCATTCGGATAGCTCAGATTGTATTCGTGTTTGACAACCAGCGCTTGGCCGTTGGTTAAGCCAAAAGCAATGATGCCAGAGCGAGGTTCGCCTTTGGCAAAACTACTAATTGCAGCGCCATTAGGTATTTGCAGTTTTTGCTGTTGGCGAATAGCCCCAGTTTTAGCATCAAAGAATGACATCAGTCCTTCTTGATCAACCACCAAGCCAACTTCACCATAGCGTTCAAGGTTACTAAATAAAGGTTTAGCACTGACTGAATTGTAAGATTCTTGCTTTTCAATCGATGCCGATGAAAAGATTGGCCCTACTTCAGAGAATAAGTAGATAAAGATTGTCGCAAACGCTGCGACCACACTAATACCGGCAAAAGCGATACCGTATTGTGAGATTTTATCTTTCACGCTGCGCCAACGGCGTAGTTTGGCTCTTTGCTCTCCACTTGGGAGTAAGCTGCGAACCGCTTCGACTGGGCTTTGACTGCTTTGCTGCATCTGCTCGTCCTACAATGACTTTGGGATGCTGCAAATCATAGTTGAGTTTTATGTCAGAAATATTACAAAGCAAAATTTTGTCATATGGCTGAAATATTTCTTAAACAAAAGCCGATTTAGGCCGGCGAAAGGATAAGGTTAATGGTGAATTTGGCGCAAAATGATGAGCAACTGAAGTAAAAAAAGAGGGCAGCTTTAACAGCTGCCCTCTTGCTTGCAAAATTGTTTTTAGCAAGGGATCTGCCCGGGAATTACTTAATCCCTAAGTCTTTTAATACTTTCTCAGCCACTTTATTTGGCACTGGTACATAACCATCACGTGCCACAATTTCTTGACCGCGTTTTGATAACACCATTTTGATAAATTCACGCTCAAGCGGGTTTAAATCTTTATTTGGGTGCTTGTTGATGTACACGTATAAGAAACGTGATAACGGATATTTGCCGTCTAATGCATGGTCTGCTGTCGGAGCAACAAACTCAGCGCCTTCTTTCTTGGCTAAAGGTAACGCTTTCACACCAGAAGTGACATAACCGATGCCTGAGTAACCGATACCGTTAATTGATTCGCTGACACCTTGCACCACTGAAGCTGAACCTGGTTGCTCGTTGATGCTTGATTTAAAGTCGCCTTTACACAGCGCAGTATCCTTGAAGTAACCATAGGTACCAGAAACTGCGTTACGGCTATACATGGTGAAATCACGATTTGCCCAAGCACCTTCTAAACCCAGTTGACCCCAACGCGTCACATCTTCTTTGTAACCGCATTTGCGAGTTGCAGAGAAAATCGCATCAACCTGAGCCATAGTTAACCCTTTGATTGGGTTGTCTTTGTTAACATAAACTGCCAGTAAATCTACGGCAACTGGCACTGCAACTGGCTTGTAACCATATTTCGCTTCGAAGGCTTGCACTTCTGAAGGTTTCATTGCACGGCTCATCGGACCGAAATTTGAAGTTCCTTCAGTTAAAGCGGTTGGCGCTGTTGAAGAACCTGCACCTTGAATTTGGATATTCACATTTGGGTACAGCTTACGGTAATCTTCAGCCCAAAGCGTCATCAGGTTGTTCAAAGTATCAGAACCGATACTCGAGATGTTGCCTGAAACACCCGAAGCTTTGACATATTCTGGTAACGCAGGGTCGACTTTCGTCACTGCTGCAGTCACACCGAAACTGAAACTTGCAGTCATCACTGCCGCGATTGATAAAGTTTTGAAAGCTTTCACAATAATCCCCTTTTTTGGACGGTGACAAATAATGTCTGTGACTTAACTGTGACTCAGCTTAAGACTATTTCATGACACAATTATGACAACTGATAAAAATTTATCGCCACTTTGCGACCAAAGATGTTGTGTTTTAGCCAACAGTGTCTATAGTTTTCGCTGGTTTTTTGGGCGAACAGTACCAAATCGCTTGGTAAATTTACGCCACGACTGGACATACCAGTAATGACCAGTTAGAACTAGAATTATCACCCACACGTTTTCAGAAACGAGATAAGAACAAGGAATTGCGCTATGAAGCAGTTAGTTTTAACAATTATTGGGAAAGACAAAGCAGGTCTGGTAGAACAACTCGCCACCTTAATCAACGAACATCAAGGCAACTGGACTGCCAGTAATTTAAGTCATTTAGCAGGCTATTTTGCCGGGATCTTGCAGGTTGAAGTGGCCGCAGAACATGCTGACGCCCTCACTGCAGCCCTTTCTAGCATGCAAGATTTAGACATTAAAATTCAACAAGGCGTGCATTCAACTGTTAATGAACACAAACTGCTGAAATTCGTCATCACCGGCAACGACCGTCCTGGCATAGTCCGCGAATTATCCTCGGTGATTAAACACAAAGGCACCAACATCATTCATTTCGAAAGCACCAAACAAAGCGCTCCAAACTGGGGTTCACCATTGTTTCATGCTATCGCCACCGTTGAATTGCCTGAAGGGCTCAATAAAGATGAAGTGGTCAGTGCTTTAGAGGCCATCGCTACAGACGTCGTTGTAGACGTTGAAAATATCTAGCCAAATCCTTCATTTACAGCCATATTTCTCAAGCAAGATAGCGACTTCCCCGCTATCTTGTTCATTGAACTGTCATAAAAAAGCAATAGAGTGATTTCAATTCTTAAAGCTTGGTATGATTAACGATGGACGAACTTAATACGGCAGTGGCAAACGTGCATTATTTTCCGAAAGAACTCAGTTGGCTTGCGTTTAATGAACGCGTATTACAAGAGGCCGCCGATCAACGCAATCCTTTGATTGAGCGTCTGCGTTTTCTGGGCATTTACTCGAACAATATGGATGAATTCTATCGGGTTCGCGTGGCTGACGTGAAACGTCGCGTCTTATTGCAAAAATACACGCCAGATGACACTGAAGATCCCGAAAAGTTGTTACAAGACATCCAGAATTACGTCCTCAAGATGGGCGAAAAATTCAATACAATCTATCTTGAACTGCATCTTGAACTTCGCAAACACAACATTGAATTTATCGACCAACATAAACTCAATGAATCGCAAAGCGCTTGGGTTAAAAGTTATTTCCGTGAAAAAGTGTTGCGTTTGATTTCGCCCATTTTACTGTCCAATGAGAAATTAAATTTATCAAAACGACTGGAAGATAACGCCACTTATCTCATGGTCGAAATGACAGGCCCTAACAAAGCGGAATATGCCATTGTACAGGTGCCGAGCGATGATATTTCTCGTTTTCTTGAACTGCCAATTGCTTTAAATAAAACCAAAAGGAACGGTCGTTATCGTCATCAGTTTATGATGTTGGATGATGTCATTATTCATTGTTTGCATGACATCTTCAGTGGTTTTTTTGAATTCTGCGAAATCCAAGCCTATTCGCTGAAACTGACGAAGGATGCAGAGTACAATTTAAGTGACACTTTAGACCAAAGCTTATTGGATAAAATGTCTAAAGGCATCCGACAGCGCCTCGAGTCTGAACCTGTTCGATTAGTGTATGATGCCGCGATGCCCGACCATATGCTGAAGTTACTGCGAAAATTACTGGGAGCAGGAGCCTTAGATGCGTCTATCCCTGGCGGCCGCTATCGTAATTTTAAAGATTTTATTAATTTCCCAAATACCGGCCATACCAGCTTGGAATACCCGCCGATGCCGGCGTTACCAAACCCAGATTTTGAGCAGCACACAACAACTTTTGATGCTATTCGCAGTAATGATGTATTACTCCACTACCCTTACCACAATTTTACTTATTTCACCGAATGGGTTCGCCAAGCATCATTTGACCCGAAAGTCACCTCGATAAAAATGACGATGTATCGGGTCGCCAAAAACTCTCGAGTGATCCATTCGTTGTTGGATGCGGTGCGAAACGGTAAAAAAGTGACTGTTGTGGTTGAATTAAAAGCCCGCTTTGATGAAGAAAATAACATTCAATGGGCGCGCCGAATGACGCAGGCAGGGATCCAAGTGGTGTTTGGCTTGACGACGCTCAAAATACATTCGAAGTTATGCTTAATCACTAGGCAAGAACGCGGCAGAGCGGTGAAATATGCCCATATCGGTACCGGTAATTTCAACGAAAAAACCGCGCGTATTTACACCGATATGAGCTTATTTACCTGTCATCCGGAAATTTGTGATGAAGTCGATCAGGTGTTCGAGTTTATTGAATACAGCTATAAACCTTTTGTTTTTAAACATTTGGTTGTATCCCCCACCTGGAGCCGGCCAAAACTGTACCAATTAATCCAACGTGAAATTGATTTTGCCCAGCAAGGTCGCAAGGCAGAGATCCTGCTGAAGGTCAACAACTTGGTGGATGACGGTATTGTCGATATGCTGTATAAAGCCAGTCAGGCGGGCGTGAAAATTCGCATTATCGTGCGGGGTATGTGCTCTTTAATCCCTGGGATCCGCGGCAAAAGTACCAATATCCAAATCATTAGCGTGTTAGATAGGTTTTTGGAACACGCGCGTGTGTATCAGTTTTTAAATGGTGGCGATATTGATTTATATCTGTCATCGGCGGATTGGATGACTCGGAATATCGACCAGCGCGTTGAAGTTGGCGTCCCGATTTATGATGCCCGCATTAAACAACAAATGATGACGATTCTTAACTTGCAATGGAATGACAACGTCAAAGCTCGAGTCATTGATAAAAAGCAAAGTAACCCTTATGTCAAAAGGGGTAATAAGAAAAGCATTCGGTCACAACAGGCTATTTATGACTACTTAGCCAGCCAACAATTGGGACCGACAGTTCAGGCAGATGTATGACGTATTTAACACCGAGCGCAATTAGCGCGGCAGAATTAATTGCAGCTGTGGACATTGGGTCAAATAGCTTCCATTTAGTGATTGCGCGGATTGTCGATGGCGCACTGCAACTATTGCATCGGGAAAAACAAAAAGTTCAATTGGCTGATGGCCTCGACGCTGAGCAAATGCTGAGTGATGAAGCCATGCAGCGTGGGTTATTAGTGCTGAAGCAATTCGCTGATTCGTTGCAAGGCATGCCGCCTTCATCGGTTCGAGTGATTGCCACCTACACGCTGCGTCGCGCCAAGAACTCCAGTGAATTCTTAAAACGCGCCCAAAGTGTTTTCCCCTTCCCGATCGAAGTGATTTCGGGGCAAGAGGAAGCCCGTTTTATTTATCAAGGCGTTGCGCACTTTGAGACTTATCCCGGCCAAAGGTTAGTCATTGATATTGGTGGTGGCAGTACTGAATTTGCCATAGGCCAACACTTTGATCCGATTAAGTTAGCCAGTCGCAATATGGGCTGTGTCAGTTACGCCAAACACTTTTTCCCCAAAGGCAAAATTACCACCAAACGCTTTGAGCGTGCTGTACTGCAAGCCGAACAAGAACTGGAAAATATCACCAGTGCTTACAAAGATACGGGTTGGCAGCAAGTGGTGGGGACCTCTGGCACCATAAAAACCATTAAAGACATTATTGTGGCAATGGGTTGGAATGCCCATGTGATTGAATTAAATCACTTGTTGAAGCTGAAAAACCTGTTACTGCAAGTCGAAGATTGCCAAGATTTAAATTTACCTGGTCTCACCGATGATCGGAAAACGTTGATAGGCCCAGGCCTTGCGATTTTACTGGCTTCGTTTCAGATGCTGGGTATCGAACAAATGGTGTATGTCGATGCTGCGCTGCGAGAAGGCGTGCTCTATGAAATGAGCGACCGTCTACAGCATCACGATATTCGCAGTCACACCATTCAAAGTTTAATCAAACGTTATGCCGTTGATATTGACCAGGCACAGCGTGTAAACAATGTCGCGCAGCGTCTATTTCAACAAGTACAACAAGATTGGCAACTCGATGATAACTGGGCTGAATTATTGCAGTTTGCCGCGTCGGTGTATGAGATTGGCTTACAGATAAACTCTTCGAGCGTGCAGCGTCATAGTGCTTACATCTTGAATAACTCAAATTTGCCGGGCTTTAACCAGGAGCAACAAAAGCTACTCTCTTGTTTAGTTCGTTCGCATCGTCGGAAAATTAAAGTCGATGATATTCCACAATTTTATTTATTTTCGAACATTCAGTTTAATCGCGTGCTGAGTATTTTCCGTCTTGCCGTTTTGTTAAACCAAAAGCGTCGCGATGAGTTAACGCCCGATTTAAAGCTGGTGGCAGAAGGCGATCAATTGACGTTATTATTGAGCGAAGATTGGTATCAACAACACAGTGTGTTGGCAGCAGATTTAGCAGCAGAGCAACAATATTTGCGGCGCATCAATTTGCAGTTAAATTGCCCAGGATTGCCACAAGACAGTATTGAAGAACTGACCTAAACCTATCACCTGCGCACCAATATAAGCTTGCTGAGTGGCCTGCTGAGTGGCTTTAGTTGCGCGGGTGTTTATGCTTTTCCATGTCATAACTTTGAAGGAATATCGATGCGGCATCTTCCATTTTCGCTGTCACTTCTGGCCATTTTATTGGGTAACAATACAATGGCTGCTGATTTAAAACCTGCATTAGATCCTGCGATTTCTGCAGTGATGCCGCAAGTCATCGAATGGCGACGCGACCTGCATCAGCACCCAGAATTATCCAACCGCGAATTCAGAACCAGTGAATTAGTGGCAAAAGAGCTAAAAAAACTCGGTTTAGAAGTGCAAACAGGCATCGCCAAAACTGGGGTTGTCGCGATTCTGAAAGGGGCTAAGCCGGGTCCAATGGTGGCACTTCGTGCTGATATGGATGCTCTGCCAGTCACCGAACAAGTCGATTTACCCTTTGCCTCCAAAGTGAAATCCACGTTTAACGGCCAAGAAGTTGGTGTCATGCATGCTTGTGGCCATGATGCGCATGTCGCGATGTTATTAGGCACCGCCAAAGTCTTAGCCGCGAAACGCAAAGAATTAGCAGGCTCGGTGATGTTTGTGTTCCAACCTGCCGAAGAAGGCCCGCCAGCGGGTGAAGAAGGTGGCGCACGTTTGATGATTAAAGAAGGCTTGTTTAAACAGCATAAACCTGCGGCCATCTTTGGTTTGCATGTTTGGCCTGGCCAAGCCGGTCAGTTGTTCGTGAAAACTGAAGGCATCATGGCGGCGGCAGATAGTTTTGAAATCAAAGTGAAAGGCGTGCAAACCCATGGTTCTAGCCCTTGGCGTGGGGTTGATCCTATCGCCGTCACTGGACAGCTGTTATCGGCCATTCAACAGATCCCATCTCGGCAGCTCGATATTACCCAAGCACCAGCGGTGATTTCGATTGGCCAAATCAATGGTGGCGTGCGCTGGAATATCATTCCAGATCAAGTGACCTTGGGCGGGACAGCGCGTACATTTGACCCACAGATGCGCGAGCAGCTGTTGGCGAATATGGCGCGAACTGTCGAGCATATTAGTGCGGCAAGTGGCGCAACCGCGGATTTCCATCACCATAATGCCGCCGCAGTCACTTGGAACCATGTCGGTTTAACTGAATGGGCAATGCCAAGCTTGCGTTGGGCCGGGCGTGATGCAGGCGTTAAGCCGATCAAACCCATTACAGCCTCTGAAGACTTCTCATTTTATCAAGAACAAATCCCTGGCGTGTTTTTCTTCTTAGGGATCAATGAAGCAGGGAAGACAGTTGAACAAACAGCGCCCAACCACTCGCCATTTTTTAAACTCAATGAAGATGCGATGGAAAATGGCGTACGCGCTTTAGCTGGGTTGACGGTCGATTTTTTAGCGGCACCCCCCACACTCTAACGGATTGACCTGATAGAAATAACAAAGCCCGAAGTAGCATGCACATTCGGGCTTTTTTTCACGACGGCTTATTAAGACTTTGCCAATAACTTTTTCTTTGACAGCCTAGGCTGCACCGCTTGGGTCGAACCAACCACCAACTCTGGTGGTAACGCAAAAGAGAAAGTACTTCCACGTTTGGGCTCACTGAAAATCATCAAACGGCATTGGTGGCGCGTCAACACATGTTTGACAATTGCCAAACCCAAGCCTGTGCCACCAGTATTGCGAGCTCGTGCGTGGTCCACCCGATAAAAACGCTCAGTCAGCCGTTTGACATGCTGCGGTGCAATCCCTTCACCATTATCAGTCACGGTAAACACGGCTTTTTGGTGATCTCGTTGCCAACTGACTGTAATTTCACCGCCTTCGGGGGTGTATTTAATCGCATTGGTCACCAAATTAGAAAATGCGCTGCGTAACTCTTCGGTAATGCCGCTGACTTGCAAGGTCGGGTCAACATTAAATGTGATTTGATGATGTTTCTCTCGGTTCAGCGTTTGCGCTTCATGCTCAAGCAACGATAACATTGCCGGGACATCGACCACATCATCAAATTGAATTTTCGTCGAGGCTTCAATGCGCGATAACGTCAATAACTGTTGCACTAACGAGTCCATCCGTTTGGTTTGATCCAACATGACCGAATGCGCTTTTTGCCACATTGCTGGCGCAGGCATGTTCTCAGAGTCCATCACTTCGAGGTAGCCTTGCAGCACTGTCAATGGCGTGCGCAATTCATGAGAAACGTTAGCAACAAAGTCTTTGCGAATTTGCTCAAGTTGTTTCAGTTGCGTGATATCTCGGATGATTAATAAGTATTGGTTTTCACCATGCTGCAGGATGCGGTATTCGAGGGTCATACTTTCAGTGACTGGCGATGGCAATTCCAGCCCTTGTTCGTATTCTTTACTGTGTAAAAACTGCAGAAATTCAGGGTTGCGTATCAGATTATCAATGCGCTGACGCTCATCTAAAGGCCAGCGCAATCCGGCCAGTTGCTGTGCTAGTTTATTGCACCAAACAATAGTCCAATCGCGAGACAGCACCACGATGGCGTCTGGGAGCGCTTCAGCACCATCCCTAAATTCGCGCACAACATTACGTAACTCTTTATTTTTTTTACGATCTTTGCGTTGGCGATAATAGATGCCATCAAAGACCTGCTGCCAACTGCCCTCACCGGCTGGCGGCGACAATTTGCGATCACGCCACAACCACTTATCCAATAAAAATAAGTGCTTATAGTGCCACCATAACAAACCAATAGTGCAAACCAATAACAGCTGAAGCGGATAACCAATCAGCCATCCGAGCGCAAGCGCAACAAATGCAAACCCTGCAAGCTTAAAAGAAATGTTCCGTTTGGATAGTAATAAACGCATAGCACCTACTTAGGTTTGTGAGATTGCGCTTCCCCAACGAAGCGCAATCACTCATTTCGCTATTATAACCAGACTTTGCAGTTATTTAACTGAGAAACGATAACCTGCACCGCGTACGGTCTGGATCAATCGGTCGTGGCTACCAATTGCTTTGCGCAACCGACGAATATGGACATCAACTGTTCGGTCTTCGACATAAACGTTAGTCCCCCAGACATGATCAAGCAACTGTTCACGACTGTAGACACGTTCAGGATGTGTCATGAAAAAGTGCAATAAGCGGAATTCCGTTGGCCCCATATCTAGTGGCGTTTCTTCCACCATTACACGATGCGATACCGGATCCAGCTTCAAACCTTGCACATCGATGACTTCATCAAGACTAGTCGGTGCCACGCGACGGATCACCGCTTTGATCCGAGCCATCAGTTCCTTCGGCGAAAAAGGTTTGGTGACATAATCGTCCGCGCCAACTTCTAAACCGCGAACTTTGTCTTCTTCTTCGCCACGGGCAGTGATCATGATAATTGGGATGGCCCGAGTTAAATCATGTTGTTTCATCTTCTTAGCGATCTGAATACCGCTGCCGCCAGGCAACATCCAATCCAGCAATACCAAATCAGGGTATGGTTCCACCAACTGATTAATCGCAGCATCGTAATCACTCGCTGTGCTGGTTTGGTAGCCATTTTGTTCTAACACGAAACACAACATATCTCGGATCGGTGCTTCATCTTCTACCACTAGAATTCTTCTAGACATTATCTGTTACCATGTTGTTGCAATTAACTGGATTTAGTATTACCCCCAATTATGACGATTTTATGAAAAAAATCTGTTTTTTCCTAAGCATGTGAAAAATATCAAAGATTATCAAAAATCTCTCGAGCGAAAATGCCACCCCCGATCTCGTTTCCTTTTTACATCCAAGCGTATTTAGTCCTTCACTGCCGATTTTTCCATGACATTTTCATGAAGTTTCAATGACAGAAAAATCATAAGCCATTGAAAATAAACATGTAATATATCTGACATATGACAATCAACTTAACTGTCATAAAACAGTCATGCCAGCTGCTTATCGTCGCCACAGTTTTTTTAATCACTCACCTTAGTGTCGACGGAGAAAAAGATGGCTTTTGGCAAGATGTTAAAACTGAGCGCGATTACTACAGCGTTATTATTAGCCGGTTGCGGCGGTGGCGATATCGTTATTAATACTGGCAGTGGTTCAACACCAACCAATCCAACGAACCCTACTACACCAACCAGTCCATGCCCGACCTTTGCAAAACAAGGCTCAGCCATTGGTGGTGTTACCAAGCCTATTTGTGAAATTACCGGCACTTTAACTGCTGATGCCACTTTAACCAGCAACATTGCCTGGTCTCTAAATGGCAAAGTTGCCGTGGGTAACGATAATGCCAATAGCGCAGTATTAACTATCGAACCTGGTACCACAGTCTTTGGTAAATCCGGTGCAGATTTCCTGGTAATTGCCCGCGGTTCACAAATTCGCGCAGTTGGCTCTTCCACTGCCCCTATCGTGTTCACTTCAGTCAATGACATGATTGGTAGCGCAACAGAAAGCTCTGCAGGCCAATGGGGTGGTATCGTTATTTTAGGGAAAGCTCCCACCAATAAGTGTGACCAAGCAGCACTCGCAAGCTGCAAAATCGAAGCAGAAGGTAATGCAGGCCCATACGGTGGTGATAAACCAACAGATAACAGCGGTATCTTAAAGTTCGTCCAAGTGAAATATGCCGGTTATGAAGTAATTAAAGACAACGAATTAAACGGCGTAACGTTCGCGGGCGTTGGTTCAGGCACTGTGGTTGATTACTTACAAGTCCACAATAACTTAGATGACGGTGTTGAATTCTTTGGTGGTACTGTCGATGCAAAACACTTAGTGTTAACCGGCAACCGTGACGACTCTTTAGACTGGGCTGATGGTTGGACAGGCCGCGTACAACACGTTTTAATCCGCCATGACAAAAACAATTTAGAAGCAAACCGTGCTATCGAAGCGGATAACAACTCTTCTAAATTCGACGCCACGCCGTTATCAAGCCCGAAAATTGCCAACATGACCATCATCGGCAACAACTTCAAATCAGCTGCTGCTGATTCAGAAGGGATTTTGTTACGCGCGGGTTCTGCTGGTGAGTTTTATAACACCATCGTCACTGGCTCAAGCGCTATGGGCGAATGTTTTGAAATCGAAACGCCAGAATCAGTTGGGCATGCCAACAGCGGTAAAATCATTTTCCGCAATTCAATTATCGATTGTGTTGAACCCTTCAAATCACCAAAAGATGCACAGGGCAACACATTATTAGACGTCACCACTTGGTTCAACGCTCAGCCTGAGAACTTTGTGGGCGATGCGTTATTGGGGGGTTACATGCCAGCAGCAACTTCTCCTGCGATCGGCAAGGGCTACAATGTGCAGAACTTTGTCGACCCATGGTTCGACAACGTGAACTACATCGGTGCATTTGACGGTTCTGCCGATTGGACCAAAGGCTGGACTTTTGGTTTACATCCGACCACGAGTTTAGCCGCTTGCCCAGCAGGCACCACTGAAGTGGCGTCACTGACCGGCAAATTAAACTGTGAACTTAAAGGCGATATCACCAGCAATGTCACATTGAAAGGCGGTGCCGATTATGTGTTAAACGGCCGTGTTCGCATCGGCGGTGACAACACCAATAGCGCAACGTTAACCGTTGAACCAGGTGTGACTGTATATGGGAAGTCAGGTGCTGATTTCTTAGTGATTGCCCGCGGTTCAAAAATGAACGCTGAAGGCACGCCAACGTCGCCAATCGTCTTCACTTCACTGCAAGATGTGATTGGTTCGGCCACACGTTCAGGCCAATGGGGTGGCATCGTAGTGCTGGGGAACGGCCCATCGAACAAATGCGATCAAACCACGCAAACCAGCTGCTCAATTGAAGCTGAAGGCAATGCTGGTCCATACGGTGGTTACAATGCTGCAGATAACTCAGGTGTTTATAAGTACATCCAAATTAAATATGCCGGTTATGAAGTTATCAAGGATAACGAGCTGAATGGCTTAACCTTAGCAGGTGTCGGCAATGGCACTGTGGTTGACCATGTGCAAGTTCACTCAAACTTGGACGATGGCTTGGAGTTATTCGGCGGTACCGTCAACCTGAAACACATTCTGTTGACTAAAAACGAAGATGATTCATTAGATTGGACTGACGGTTGGAATGGTAAAGCGCAGTTTATTTTAGTGAAGCAAGATGCGAATAACACAGTGACCAACCGCGGAATTGAAGCTGATAACCAATCAACTAATTTCTCCGCAACGCCATTGTCTGAACCGACAATCGCCAACATGACCATCATCGGCAATACCTTCAAGTCGGCTGACATGGATTCTGAAGGGGTGTTATTGCGCGCTGGTACTTCAGCCAAATTACATAACTTCTTAATCGCAGGGCCAAAAACTGACACCGGCGCTATGGGTGAGTGTTTAGAAATTGAAAGTACGCAATCTCGTGATTTAGCTGCCAACGGTCAACTCGTGATGACTCACTCAGTGATTGGCTGCCCAGAACCATTCAAAGGCACAGTGTCAGCAACGCAAACTGTCAAGCAATGGTTCGAAGGCCAAACCGGTAACAAAACAGCTGTCGATCAAGCTGCAGTGTTAAATGGCATCTACACCATCGATACCACCGAGCCTAAAGACATGAGCACAGTCAACAGCTTCTTCAGCAAAACCACGCATGTGGGCGCCCTGAATGCAGCCAACGACTGGACCAAAGGTTGGAGCTTCGGCCTCAATCAATAAGACAACACCGCAGTGAGGGCGTCCTCGCTGCGGTTTTTCTTTGAATTCAGTAAACACAGAAAACAGATTTGCCAGTACTAATTTTTTCCTTGTGACAGGATCTATACAAATGAGCAGCATACAAAGTTTTGGTTTAACTCGGGTCAATAAAGCAATCTTGTTGGCAATCGCCAGTAGTAGTGCTTTGATGCTGACACCGGCGCATGCGCAAGAAGCACAAAACACTGAAAAACCCGCTGAAGAACAAGTGGAACGCATTAGCGTTTCAGGTCGTTTATTAAGTTCGGCTTCTGCAATTGCCGAGGAACGCCGCCAACAGCCTTATGTCGCTGAACTTTTGGGTATGGATCAGATCTCTCGGGCCGGTGACAGCAATGCGGCAGCAGCGTTGCGTCGTGTTACGGGTCTGACGCTCGTCAAAGACAAATTTATCTACGTTCGCGGTTTAGGTGAGCGTTATTCGTCAACCTTATTAAACGGTGCGCAAGTGCCAAGTCCAGATCCGACTCGCAACGTTGTGCCGATGGACATGTTCCCTGCCGGTATTATTGAAAGTATGGTGGTGCAAAAATCATATTCGCCAGAACTACCGGCAGCCTTTGGCGGCGGTAACGTTAATATCCGCACTGTCAGCATCCCACGTGAGCAAGTGTTTAACTTTTCAGTCGGCGCAGGTTATAACACCTTAAGTAGTGATGATGGTTTGGATTACGCAGGTGGCGGCAGCGACTGGCGCGGCAAAGATGATGGTAAACGCGGTTTATCAGCAGAGATGCAAGCGGCTCAAGCGCAATATGGTTCCTTAGATCCGGTGAAAATCGCCCAAGGTTTAGGTGGCATCACCCCAGCTAATTTGGCGCAAGCGGAAACGATCAACCGTAACTTAGGCTTAACGATTGACCGCGATTTGGATGTCACTAACAAAAGTGTCGGCCCAGAATTTGATGGCAGCCTGTCTTGGGGCAATCGTTTCGAATTTGGTCAACGCGTTTTCGGGGTAATGGCAGGTGTCAGTTATGACCAATCCAGCGAAAACAGCAAAGAACAAGAACGTTATTACTCAATCAGTAGTGGCACTGAATTAACGCCGTTGAATCGGTATGACGATATCTTTAGCACTGAACATCAAGTGAAGCTGTCCAGCATGCTGAACTTTGGTTTGGAATGGGATGAAAACCATCGTTTTGAAACTTCATCTATTTATTTGCAAGACACCAAAGATGAAGTGAAGCGCAAAATCGGTGATTCCATTGAAACCATCAACGAATTAAACCGTGAAAACGAAATTTACAACATCCTCTATGAAGAGCGTCGAATGATGACGAACCAAATCCGTGGTCGTCACAACCTGACTTTTGCCGGTGATTTGAGCCTAGAATGGCAATACACCGATGCCAAAGCCGAGCGTTATGCACCTGGTGAGGTTGAATACTTATATGTACGCACCTTGGCTGATAACGGCGAAGTTCTGAATAAAACTATGCGTCGCAGTGATAACGCGGTGATTTATCAATACGGTGACTTAACAGACAATACCGAAAACTTCAGCTGGAATGCCAAATACCCAATTTCGACAGACAAGGCGGAATGGGTACTCAACACAGGGTATGCTTACTTTGAACGTCAACGGGATGCCAGTACATCACGCTACAAATTCGATACGCGCGGCTTTAGTAATGATGATTTAAGCCAAGCTTACTCGGCAGTATTTAGTGACGCGAATATCCAAGACACTAACCGTCGCTTCTTAATTTCTGATGTGACGGGTCAATCTGATGATTACGTCGCAGCACAAATGGTTGATGCCTACTATGTCGGCGCAGAAATGACTTATGACTACACCTGGCGTGTGAATGCAGGCGTGCGTTATGAAGATTTCCGCCAAGCGTCTATCCCTTTAAACCCTGCCACAGGCGGTGTTGAAGGCAATGTTGACGACATGAAAACACAGGAAGATGATCTGTATCCTGCCCTTTCGGTCACCTGGATGAAAACCGAAGAAACCCAAATTCGCTTTGGTTTTAGCGAAACTGTAGTGCGCCCAGACTTACGGGAAGTTACGCCTGTGCTGTTTATTGACCCGATTACTGACTTTAAAGTGATTGGTTTCTCTGGCTTAGAAAGTACCTCGATTGCAGGGTACGACTTGCGCTGGGAACAATACCTAGACTCTGGTAGCAACTACTCGTTTGGTCTGTTCTACAAAGACTTAACCAAACCGATTGAAGCCATTGAACTGAAAGGTTCTGACGGTAACTTGCTGATGTCATTCCGCAATGCGATTGGTGGTGAAGTCTATGGTTTAGAAGCGGAAGCCTTACAAAAATTAGATATGTTTGAAGGCGAATACGCTTCATTCATTGATAATTTCTTTGTCACAGGGAACTTCACTTACAGCGAATCTGAAATTCAGATGGAAGAGCTGGGCGAATCTAACCTGACCAACTTAGTGCGTCCACTGACAGGCCATAGTAAGTATGTGGTGAACTTCCAATTGGGCTACGATTCTGACAATGAAAAGCACACATCAACACTAACCTATAACGTGTTTGGTAAACGTATCGCCTTTGCGGGCATTGACGGCAAAGATGACGCGTATGAGCAACCATTTAATTCGTTAGATTACACGTATAGCTACCAAGTGATGCCTGAAGGTTCGGTCAAGTTCTCTATCAAAAACTTGTTCGATGAAAATGTAGAAATTTTACAGCAGGGTGAAATTCTGCAAAGTCGTGAGCAAGGCCGCAGCTTTGGCTTAAGTTACAGCCAGCGCTTCTAATTGCTGTAACCTTCACAAATAGTTTAAGCTCTAATCTCTAAAGCCCTGTATGACAGGGCTTTAGTTTTTATACGGCGCTTTAGGTTCGTTTATAATTCTCAGTGATAGCAAGCAAAGGCTTTTGATGACATCGACAACTTCACTTTGGACTATTTTCCTCAGTTTCTTCAAATTAGGCTGCACTTCATTTGGCGGCCCGATTGCCCATATTGGCTTTTTCCGGCATGAGTTCGTCAACAAACGGGCTTGGTTATCCGAAAAAGATTACGCCGATTTAGTGGCGTTATGTCAGTTTTTGCCTGGGCCTGCCAGCAGCCAAGTCGGTATGGCACTAGGCATGTTTCAGCGGGGTTATTTAGGTGCTTTGATGGCTTGGCTCGGGTTCACCCTGCCCTCAGCGCTTATCATGATTGGTTTTGCCCTTGGCTTAGTGCAGTTTCAACAATATATCCCAGCAGGGCTGCTGCATGGTTTGAAGTTAGTCGCGTTGGCGATTGTGGCGCAAGCCGTCTATGCCATGGCCA
This sequence comes from uncultured Rheinheimera sp., assembly GCA_964540955.1. Lineage (GTDB taxonomy): Bacteria > Pseudomonadota > Gammaproteobacteria > Enterobacterales > Alteromonadaceae > Pararheinheimera. The sequence continues at coordinate 5,225 of CAZIPG010000008.1, read as the reverse complement.
AAACTTTTTGCGATGATGGCCGCAAAATCCTCATCACCTTGCTCAGTATTGGTTTATTAACCTTGTCGAATTCGAGTGACTGGCAAGTTCTCATCATTGGTCTCGGGGCGTTATTAGGGCTGTTCTGGGTTCGACTACAACCATCGACCATCACCACGCCGCTGCAAACTGAAAGCTACGCTGTCGCGCAAAGCAACTATGTCACGAGAAGATATCGGGCACACGCCCCCGGCTGGGCCGCATTAATGCTTGCGGGATTAGTGGCGTTACCGCTCCTACTGCCACTTTGGCCATCGCCCGTGCTCGCAACTATCGACGCATTTTTTCGCGCAGGTTATGGTGCAGTACAAGCGATGCCCGGGCCATTATTTACCTTTGCCGGCTTTTTAGGGGCAGCTATCCCTGAGAATTTTATCAGTACAACCACTGGCATTGGCTTGACGGGCGGACTGCTAGGTGGTGCTATTGCGTTAATCGCCGTATTCGCCCCTGCTTTTATATTGCTGGCAATGATATTGCCTTTTTGGCACCAGTTACGCCAAAACGCCAGCGTGCAAAAGGCTTTGGCCGGAATTGGCGCCAGTGTCGTTGGCATTTTAGCCCATACTTTGTATCAGCCGATCGCGACCAGCACGCTGCTCGCACCAAGCGATTGGGTTATTGCGATTGTGGCAGTTGCAGCCTTGCAATTTGCCAAGCTTAGCCCGTGGTTACTCGTGATCATTGGCGCTTTGGTTGGCATCGTGCAAGCACAACTCCTGTGAGTTAACAGCGCTGTGGGTCACAAGTTAACTTGACGCCCGCAGCTGATGTTTTTATGATCGAGCTTCTTCATTTTTAGAGGCTTCTCCCTTGGACATACCCAGTCGACCTGTTTTGTATTAATCCGACTCCGTCCGACCGCTGCCGCGGCCAGTGTGGAGCTGGCTGAGGCAATCACTGCTTCATCACTTAACACCATCGACTGTCAATTTGGCGTTTGCCGAGCGTTCAGGATAAGCATGCATTTGGCAGGGAACTACTATGCTCAGACTTTTTACTCTGCATCAGCAACGACTCGATCGGCTGGAATTACAACAACATCAAGATGTGCAATCCGCCATTTGGTTAGATTTACAAGCCCCGGAAAGTAACGAACGTGAATTTGTTACTGCGCAATTTGGTCAACAGCTGGCTCAGCGACCAGAACTTGATGACATTGAAGCATCGGCCCGTTTTTTTGAAGACGAAGACGGCCTGCATGTCCACTCGTTATTTTTCTATCATGAAGAAAACGCCAGCACCACGACCGTCGCCTTTACCATTCGGGATGGCCGACTTTTTACCCTTCGCGAACGCGAGTTACCTGTATTCCGCCTATATCGCATGCGCGCGCGCACCCATATGCTCAGTGTTGGTAATGCGTACGAGATTTTGTTGGATTTATTTGAGGTCAAAATTGAACAGCTGGCCGACACCATTGAGGAGATTTCTTTAGGCCTTGAAGCAATTAGCCAAGTGATTTTGAAGGGCAAACAAAACGAAGCCTTTCAATCGAGTTTATCGCGTCTCACTGAACTGGAGGATATGAGCTGGAAAGTACGCTTATGTTTGATGGATACTCAGCGCGCGATTGGTTTTTTACTGCGTAAAGCCCGTTTACCGGCCGATCAATTAGAACAAGCCCGAGATGTGCTACGCGACGTTGAGTCGTTATTGCCACACAACGAATCCTTCTCGCAGCGGGTCAACTTTTTACTGCAATCAGCCATGGGTTTTATCAATATCGAACAAAACCGCATTATCAAGATTTTCTCGGTAGTGTCAGTGATTTTCCTACCACCAACATTAGTGGCGAGTAGCTACGGCATGAACTTTCAATTTATGCCTGAACTCAATTGGCAATTTGGCTATCCGGCTGCGATTGGGATGATGTTGATGGCAGGCCTCGCCCCATATTTGTTCTTCAAGCGCAAAGGCTGGTTGTGATCCATGCATATATAACCTACAGATCAAAAGGCCGATAGCTGGACCTGCGAAGCTATCGGCAACACATTTTAAACAGTCAACCGGACTTAATAAGGGACTGCTGGAATATAAAAACTAGTGCTGCGGCCATCAATGCTCAGCCGAGTTGGCGTGATGGCCGTGCTATTGGTGGATAAGTTATAAGTTTCACCAGGCAATAGCTTATAGCGCAATAAGTCAGTGATCCGCACAGGTTGGCCACACGCCAGTTGCGGGTATTGCGTTTGGGTGTCGGCTCTAAGGACATACACTTCATTGGCGCCATCCACCACACCGACACCATTTGCTGTGACAAATAATGAGGTTGCTTCGGACACTGCAATCACGCGGCCACTTGCCCCTAACTTAGCTTGAAACACTGCCGAACGGCCCATGCGATCGCGTTGCCGGAAATGGGTATCTGTAATGGTATTTGCCAACAATGGGAAACTGAGGAAATTGCTGCTGATATTGACCGTGCTATGGCAATAATCAGTGACTACCTCACTACTGACAGCACCAGCAACGCCATCGGGATCATAAACAAACTGGCCGAGCACATGATTGCCTGCCGAGGTACCGCCGACCACACCGCCTTTGCTATAAACCGACTGCAATGCAGTTTGCACTTTCGTGCCCTGCCAAGCGTTTAAATAAGCCGATTGATCGCCGCCAGCAATAAACACCGCTTCAGCTGCTTTAATCGCCCATTCCACATAAGTAGAATTTGCTTTGGTTGGCGTATCGACGATGATGGTTTCCACCGATGCCGCATTGGTCAGCCCTTGTAAATAGCTGTTATACGCATTGGTGCCTGTGGTTCTTAACACCACAATATTGCCCCCCTTGATTTGCGGCCCGACGCGCAGACTGAATGCCGCATCCACATCTGTGCCACCGCCCATCAATAGCAATGAACCTTGGCCTGCGGTTAAGGCTGGGCAAGTATCGGTACTGGCGCCCAATAAATAAGTGGTTAAGCCGCCAGGTTTACTTGGACGTGCGCCTAAATCACAGGCATTACTGACGGGTGGCGGCTCTGTGCCGCCAGTCGCGCCTTGGAAAGTCACTTTTAACTGATAACTACCAGTCCCACGATACCGACTGACTTTGATAAAGTGCTTGCCTGCAGCTGCGGCATTATAAGTACCCGTTTCAGGATTATTGCTGGATTGACCCGACAAAATATAACTTCCGGTGGCGCGATATAGATAAAAATCAAAATCGGCTGTACTGCCATGACTGAGCTGAACTGAGATATTGCCTGTGCTGGTGGTATCAAATGTGAACCAATCAACATCGGTATTGGATCCAATACTTCCCGTGACAGTTTGATCGGAACATAGGCCGGCATCGGCAGTCGCTTCGGTGTTATTACTTTCAGATTCTTGTTGCAAACAGGCCTGCGCATTGCTTGCCAGCAATAACGCAACAGCGCCAACTAAAACATGTGCTTTCATTTTTGTGTACCTACTCTTGTTATTGTTTGGTAGGCGTTCAATCTCAACAAATGCAATGCAGCCACCGGCGAAAATAATCACCGGGTTTGTTCAACCGCAAAAACCACATCTGAACATGCAGCTTTGCCGGGCTGACTAGGCATGAGTCATAGGAAACGCCATTGAGGTCACATCCAAGTGAAAAGCCCTAGGGCTCCAGAACCTTGCATCGTGCGAGGAACCTGCAAACCAAGCGCGCAAACACTCGGTCTACAAAACTTTTGGATTTTGTGGAGGATATCTACTCGTCGAACCACTCAGAGAGGTGGTTATCAGTGGAAACCGCGTGCAGGTTGGCTGGCTTTGTCGCCAGTACAGACATTGTGTCGATGCTTAGAGTATTCCAGCGAGACATGTCAAACCTACAGGGTTAATGAAGTTGCTTAAAGAATATGCAACGGCATTGCTGCGCTGTCAAGCAGACAGCGAGCAATGATTTGGTAAAAATTTACGCATGAAATTTGCACGCACTGATCCAGCAGTGAGTGATTTGGTTATAACTAAGTCCAAAGCTGAATTGTTAAGGCTTGGATGGTCCCTATAATTGGATGCCTATTTAAAGTCTGGAGTTCAGCATGGTTCGCAGCTTCTTCAAATCAGTGCAACAACAATTGTCGTTACAAGTTTTATTCGCATTAGTGCTGGGCGCATTGGCAGGTGTTTTGTTCGCGGAGCAAGCGCAGTTTTTTAAACCGCTCGGCACTTTATTTTTAAATGCCATTAAATTACTGGTGGCGCCACTGATTTTCTTCGCGCTCGTGAATGGAATTTTATCCCTGCAAGGTCAGCAGCATTTAGGCCGTTTAGCAGGGAAAACGATTGGATTATTTTTATTGACTGCACTGATAGCCAGCGGCTTAGGCCTGTTAGTCGGCACTTTGGCAAACTTCGCGGCCGATCCAGCTTTGCAACAAACCCAAGTAACCGCCAAGGTGATCCCGCCTGTCAGTCAAGTCATCACCGATTTAGTACCAGCCAACTTTTTAGCGCCTTTTGTCTCGGGAAATGTATTACAAATCATCTTCTTGGCAATTCTCAGTGGTCTCGCTTTAAATGCTGCCGGCACAGCAGCGACGCCACTTCGGCAGTTTATTGCTGCAGGCAGTAGCTTTATGTTTGCGATGACCCAACTGGTACTGCGTTTTACCCCGATTGGCGTTTTTGGTTTGATTGCGGCCACTGTTGGCCAATTTGGCTTAAGTATTTTGCTGCCTTTGGCGGGTTTTATTGTGGCTATTTATATCGCCTGCCTGCTACATATTTTTGGCGTTTATGGCGCTTTAGTGAAATTTGGTAGTTCAATGCCGCTTCGTAGTTATTACAAAGCAATCTTGCCTGCTCAGTTGGTGGCGTTTTCAACGGCGAGTAGTTATGGCACTTTGCCGGTGACCTACAAGGTCGTGACGGAAAAACTAGGGGTTGCCAAAAGCTACGCCAGTTTTGTACTCCCTCTGGGCTCGACCATCAACATGGATGGCTGTGGCGGGATTTACCCAGCGATTGCGGCTATCTTCATTGCCAATTTGTATGGGATCCCACTGGAATTCATCGATTATTTGTTGATTATCGGGACCGCGACCTTAGCCTCTTTGGGAACTGCTGGCGTCCCTGGCACGGCGCTAGTGATGTTAACAGTCACATTATCCGTGGTTGGTTTACCGCTTGAAGGCATCGCATTTATTGCGGCGGTCGATCGGATTGTCGATATGATGCGCACCACCACGAATGTGAGTGGCGATA
>CAZIPG010000007.1:5825-32171 GCA_964540955.1 uncultured Rheinheimera sp. | reverse complement strand
TTATTCGTTAATAGTGATGACTTTAAAAAAGCGCCTGAGGGCGCTTTTTTTATCTGCCAAATATAATCCGACTAAAAATTCGGCAATCAATTCATTGAGGCTTAGATCAATCCGTGACAAGCCAACTAAAAATTCATATACTGCCGATGCTGCGAAATAAAGCAATTGTCCGTTTCGCTGACAACACAAAATGGCCCTATAGCTCAGTTGGTTAGAGCACTCGACTCATAATCGATCGGTCCCTGGTTCAAGTCCAGGTGGGGCCACCATTCTCTGCTGTGATCTCAATCGCCACTTTGTCCTTCATGCATTCAATCTTATTCAATTGCCCATCAGTTCTGCCTGGTCATTTATTGCTGTTGAGATCTCTGTCTCTACGGTTGAGGCCCATTGCCTCCTAAGAGCAACCACCTCTGTTTAAGTAAATTCTTGCTGCATTTCCTAAACAGCTTTCAAAGTATAAGTTATTGAAATAAAACAAATGTCATATGAATGTCAGCCGACATTATGTAGACTGTCAGGCGATTGTCGTCACTGGTTTACTGAGTCCATGCTGAAATCGACTCACCAACCAAAGGAGGAATCTATGGAATTTAAAGACAATTGTACGGTGAGTTATTTTGATCATGGCGAAGATACTATTACCTGTGTAGCATCACTCATCACAGGAAAAGAACAAGTTTATATCAATGATCAACTGGTCTCGGAAAAACGCAGTTTTCGTTTTAAATCTGTGCACCATTTTCAGCTGAATGGGCAACAAGCCAGCATTACGATTAGTGTCGGTAATTTATTGAAAGGGCCATACACAATCGAATTTTGGCTAGATGGCACCCGAGTAGATAGCGATGAATGGAATTATCAACGACTGTTAGCTCAAGCAAAAAGTGCTCATGCCAATAAATCGTTAGGTCAAGTGATGGGCGTTTATTTTATCTACGGGATGATCGGCGGTTTTGTGGGCGCTCTGTTTGGCTACTTAATTGCTTTAGCATTTAAGGGGTAACTGATGGAGTTAAATGCGCAAAAAATTAAGCAACTACGAACCGAGAAAGCTTGGACTCAACAGCAACTCGCAGATATTTGCGGTTTAAGTCTTCGCACCATTCAACGGGTAGAACTCAATGGCATTGCCTCGTTGGAAACGAGTAAAGCCTTGGCGGTTGCATTTAATATCGAACGCAGCGAATTGTTACAACCCTTAGCGCCAGTAGATGCTCCGTCAAAAAAGGGCAGTACTTTGCTTCCTTTGCTGACCTTCATTTTGGGTTTTATTGCCGCAACTTTGTTATCACAGTTATTTTCTTAATAAGCTTAGGAATATATGGCAGCAAAAATTCATTTTTGCTGCCAATTCAATGAAACAGTGAGTCTTTTAGGTACTGAAGGGTAAATTACAGGCCTGTGCCCAAATCTGCCAATAGCTGGATTTTTGCAACTGCGTCCACAATCTCTGCCCGCCAATCTCGGCGCCTGTTTGCGGTAACCAAGCAGCAAGCAAAAGAGAATCTGATACTAAACTCCCCTGCTCTGGCAAGTCCTGTAAATGATGCTGTTGCATCAGCGGATCAGTAAAACGATTGCTGAAGCCCCATAAGGTCAACAAAAAGGCGGCGACTAAGCGCGCTTCTGGTTCATCTTCGGGGACCGCTTCTTGCCAGCCACGACTTGGATAGCCATTACACTCTAAGCATAACTGACCAAACCCGAGGAACATGCTACAAATCACCACTTCTTCTTGCTGCTCGATATTACCACCAGCCAAAGCACAGAATTTTCGGGCTAGTCGAGCTCGTTTCAAGCTTTCACTTAAAATGTGCTCACCTCGCTCTTTGCTGCAACGAGAATTGGACTCTGGCGCCAAAGTTAATGCGACGACAAGGCCATACAGTAAATTCAACCCCATCCGGCTAATTGCAACAGACACAGAACTCGTATCTTTGTTGAAGCCCATATACGGAGAATTGGCCAGTTGTAGCAATCTCGACGTTAAAGTCGCATCTTGTGCAATTAAGGCCGCGATTTCTTCGATGTCGGCATCGGGATCATCCAGCATTGCTTTTACATCAGTGGCAATCTTCGGAATAATCGGTAGGTCTTGTAAAGCAAATAATTGACGCCGCAGGCTAGGATCAAAAGTTAACCATTGTAATGCTTGCACACGCTGCAATAGTGCACGGAAATTCGCTCCATTCAAAGTTCTGCTGCTAAAGCTATGAAATTGCTGAAGATACTGCAGAACAATCTCGTCGTGGCAATCAGGCACTAACATGACACGAACAGCCATCGGCATGAGCAAGGATAAATTGCGGATCTCAGCTGCGGTTAAATCATCCAACATGGCTTGATCCATGATCAACAAATCTTCTTCAACATCCTCTTCATGTTGACCTAAATATTCGGCGATTGAACTACAACTTTTTAATTGCCAATGCTCTGTGCAAAACGGTTGCAACTGTTTTGCAAGTTGAGTATCTCTGCTGAGCAATAACGCATACTGCATTCGCACCGTCCTATTTAGTTGCTATTCGATAAATTCATTCGACTGTAAAGGCAGGCGTATTTCGAACGTCGTGCCAATACCAACATTACTGCTCACACTTAAAGTACCATGGTGTTGATCAATAATAGCCTTGCTGAGCGATAAACCAAGTCCAGTTCCTTTACCAACATCTTTAGTCGTGAAAAATGGGTCAAAAATTCGATTGATAATGGACTCAGGGATGCCATGACCATTGTCCGTGATCGTAATGACAGCAGCCCCATCAGACGTGGCTGTAGAGATATCTATTCGCCCCATCTTGTCTTTCATCGCTTGTGCGGCATTGATTAAAATATTTAAAAAAACTTGGCTCAACTGCGAGGGATTCGCGAAGAGCTCCAAAGGCTCCTTCGACAATTTAAAATTGACAGTGGCTTTGTTCTTAATCTCGCTCCAAATGATTTTTACAGTACTCTCTAATACTTCATTCAGAGAAACCACTTCCACTTGGCCGCGATCAGGATGCGAAAAACGGCGCAAATTATTGATGATATCCCGCAGTCGAATGGCACCTTCCATGGAATCATTGACCAAATCAATCGAGTCTTTTAATAAAAAATCGATATCTTCCTTTTGATAAATTTGCGCAAGCACTTGCTGCTGCTGGAGATATTCTGGGCTGCCAACCGCCATTTTCTGCAATTGTTGATAACTATGGATCAATTGTTGGTAGGTCAGAACGTAGGATTTAAAAGTACTGATGTTACTTAAAATATAGCCCAACGGATTATTCAGTTCATGCGCAACACCTGCAGCTAGCTGACCGAGAGATGCCATTTTTTCAGATTGAATGAGTGACTCCTCCATCCGCTGTTGTCGAGCTTTTAGCATCTCAGCTTCTTGTTGTAGATTTTTAACCTCGATGCTCGCAAGAGTGCTTGCTGCAAAAGCAACAAATTGCTCGACTAGTGAAGCGTGTTGCTGGCTAAAAGCCGCAGAGTTTCGATGACCTAATAACAGGAAATAACAGCCTGATTGGGTGCTGAAGGGCTGAATAATCATCGAAGTCATATGCTGGCAGGCTCCGCCTTCGTAACGAGGCCAGCCTTCAACCTGGGTTAAATCTGCCACGTTCAGTTGTGAAGTCGGCATTAGCTGCAGCAGTTGTTGCTGCTGCTCAGGCGGGATAGACTTACAAATATCGGTTGAGGCTAATAACACAACCTGCTGTTCAATTTGCTGGATGATACTGGCTCGGTGAAAAGGGATCACTTCCGCCAACAATTCAAAAAAACGGATAAACATATCATGCGGTGATTGCAGTGACAGCATCACCTGGAAACCCCGTTGCATCAACTGGTTCATCTGTTTATAGACTTCTAGTCGCTGCTTTTCTTGGGTAAGCAAGCGAACGCTGGTGCGCAGTTGATCAAGTTCGCTCATGTCCACTCCCAAATACAATCGCAGACACCATTAAGTTGCCATGGCGGCTTAGTCCATCAGGGAAGAAACCTTGTTCACCAAATGTAAAAGTAACCACAAAAGGGAGCTCAGGAAGTTGACGCCTGATCCCTTGTAATACCTCTGGCATTTTTTCGGGAATGGCTAACATGCAGCCACCACAGAATACCACCACGGCGCTACTGGGGATTTGCCCTGAAGCAAGAACTTTTCCTGCGGCATTTGCCACGACTTCACCCGCTTTTTCGGCAAGTTCACTTGGGGTTCCTGCCATTAAATACACTTGTTCGCCCACATTGATGGTTGAAAATAGCCCCATCCGCTGGTCCGGTTCAACATAAGCCGGATGGCTTAACAATGTGACTGCAGTTTCATTAATACCACTAAAGACTCTAGCAATCGGATGAAAAGAGCTCGGCGAAAGCACATTCGTCCGAATGAATGGGCTAAATGGGGCTGAACCTAACCATTGCCGATAAACCTCTGCTGCAGGCTGGTTATCAAGAGTAAGCACTTCTCGGTTACAGGCATCCGTCACTTGAGCACTATGGCCGGTCAAACGATAGCCACTGCCAAAATGTCCTGCCACATGAACAGAAGGCAGCAACACAGCCACAACCAGCAGATTTGCTCCGACTTGCTGTTGGCTTAGCTGAAGCCATTCACCTTGAATATTATTATCTGCACTGCTACCGCCATAAATTGGAACCCCATGGCCCAGCACATCAGTCAAACCAGCAAGAATTTCTTCCTCGTGACCAGGCGCTTGATAACACCAAACCATTTGCGGTTTTTCATTTTGGCATTTTGCTTGCTCAAGTGCCGCCAGCAAAACTTCTTGGGCCTGCTGTCTGATTGAATGTTCTGGGGTTAACCGCTGTGAAGCTACGCCATATCGGCCTTGACTATCAAAGATTTGTAATACACAAAGCGTATCAGGATATAAATCGATGGTTTGATCACTTAAAGCGCCCAGACAAGAACTACCGCCAATCCATAATTTTGACAAAGCAAGCACTTTAGACAATTTAGCGAATCGAGCGATTTGACGGGAACTGCCGAACACAAAGCTAAAATCGGCTTGGCGTTTATCCTGCAACTGCAATAGTAAATCTTGCTCCAATTCAGAAGCAGGATCCGCAGCCGAAATCACCGAACGGACTTTGAACTTCATTCAGCACGCCTCCTATTCCTCGAGATTAGGCTCACCCTGCTCGACCAAAAAAACTATCTCGCCGCGACTACCCGACAGCAAGCGTTTTAATTTGCTAATCACCGCCTCTGTCAACACTTGACCTTCAGGCAGTAGCAACATGTTTTTTTGATTGTAGACATTCGCTTTTAACTTCATGCCGGGTTCCAGCTGATCGAGCGATAGACTTCCATTGGCAGACGGTGAACGGATGGTTTCGGTAGGCGCATCCCCTGAGCGAACCTCAGAAAGAGCCATTAAGACCAGCGGATCGTAAAGCGCCCCCTGTTGTTGTCGCATCATTCTCAAAGCACTATCGGCATCGATCCGTTTGGGTAACATTCGACCATTCAGATAACCATAATAATCACGCGCAACCGCTAGGATGCGAGAGCCAATCGGAATAGATTCCCCGTTGAGTTGATCTGGATAACCACTGCCGTTAAAGAGCTCGTATTGATGGCGAATAATTTCCGCCACAGGCGCCATCGCGGATGCTGGGGATAAAATTTCTTCCGCAAATCTTGTGTGTTCTCGATAGCGGATCCATTCGTTTTCATCTAAAGAGCGTGCGGGTTTACTTAACAACGCTGGGGGTAGACCAGACAAACCAATTTCAGACAGCATGCCCGCCAAGGCCATATGTTCTTGTTGTTGCGGGGTGAGCCCCATATTGCGAGCAAGATTGCGACTGAGATAACTTAACCGAAGCGCAAATTGCCCATCGATCATTGGGTTGACGTTTATTTGGTTGTACAACACTTTCATCAAGGACTGATTTTGATTCTCAACCTGCTTCATGCTGTACTTAAGTTGATTTAAAATTTGCTTTAATTGACTGGTGCGCAGTTCAACCCGATGTTCCAAATCCTGATTGAGGATCTTTAGTTGCCGGTTTTGTTCTAATACTTGTTGCTGCAGGGCTTTATTATTTCTTTCAAGCCCGACTAATTTCAGCCCGTCTTGCACTGCAGTGATCAGTTCTTGGTTGTTCCAAGGCTTTGCTATATAACGACTGATTTTGCCACTGTTGACCGCTGCAATGGTCGATTGGATGTCCGCATACCCTGTCATTAAGATGCGGTAGCTATCAGGCTGCAAGGCATAGGCTTTAGTTAAAAATTCGGCGCCATCCATTGAAGGCATACGCATGTCACTAATAATCAGGTCAAATTGATGTTGCTGCATTAAAGCTAAAGCCTCAGCGCCACTGCTTGCAGCCATCAATTCTATCGGTTCACTGACAAAAAGCCGCCGCAATGACTTGAGGATATTCACCTCATCATCAACACACAAAACCTTTTGTTGGGCTTGGTTAGCTGGCGTGCTGCTCATAGCGGCTCCTTAGATTACCAATCAACAGACTAAAATTGACTTTCTCGTGTGTCCCATTTGTCTTATACAATAATTATGCTAGAGTATTCGGTATTATTCGTCAATTGATTAAAGGTCTTCCTTGCATGAAAACTCTTAAACCCAGTGAGATTGCCGCTTATTGTGATGTCCATCACCGCACCGTGAGTCGCTGGATTGCCAATGGTGAATTAAAAGGTCACAAATTACCGGGACGAGGTAATTATCGCGTAGTTTTAGAAGACTTCCTGATTTTCTTAAAAAAATTTCAAATTCCTGTCCCTGTCGATTTCCAAAATCTAACGATGCCGAAAATTTTGGTGATTGATGATGAAGAGGGGTATTTGAAATCACTCAAACGATTATTCGTGAATCATGGTTATCAAGTCAGTATGGCAAAAGATGGTTTTGCTGCAGGTGTTAACTTGATGAGTGAAAACCCAGATTTAGTCACTTTGGATATCAATATGCCAGGGCTCAATGGTTTTGAGGTCTTGCAATTTATTCGTCAACGGCCTGAACTCGCTGAATTAAAAGTCATTGTGATTTCAGGGTTAGATGATCATGAATTGCAACATGCGATGGTGCTGGGTGCAGATGCCTATTTGAAAAAACCATTCGATAACCAAGAATTAATTACATTGACCGCTAAACTGTTAGCAAGAGATTAGGCTGTCGCTAGCACATGGGAGACGGTAATGAAATCAGCAATTTTAGTGGTCGATGATGAGCTAAATATCCTCAAAGCTTTAGAGCGGATGTTGAGACGATCTGGTTATCAGGTCTTCAGTGCAAATAATGCAAAAGAAGCTTTAGTGCAGCTCGCCCAACACGAAATTAAAGTGATTATTACTGATTTTCGCATGCCTGAAATCAATGGCGCAGAGTTTTTGAAATTAGCGAAAATCCAAGCGCCTAAGGCGGTTCCGATCATTCTAAGTGCATATGCAGATTTCAATTCTGTCGTGGCTGTTCTGAATGAAGGCCTTGCCTTCAAGTTCTTACAAAAACCTTGGATGGAAGAACAACTTCTGTCTGATGTGAAGGAAGCCTTTAATAAATATGAAACTCAGCGCCAAAATCATTTGCGCACCCAGCTGCTGATTGGCAGTAAGGATGCGTTGATGGAATTTGAGCATTTGGGCAGGCTGACGCGCTTCAATGCAGCAGCTCAACATTTACTTGGGTTAACGGCGGTAGAATTACAGCATCTGTCATTGCACTCACTATTCCCTGGTTTAAGTGAAGAGCAAACCAGCTTATTTTTAGAGCGTCATATTTTAAGTGTGACCGTCAACACGGCTCAAGGGAAAGCTTTAGAACTGATCCACCAATTAAGCGACGAGAGTCATTACCTATTACGGCTGGAGGCAATGCAGCCAGTCATTGAACTGAATGAACAGTTTACTGATATGCCTGAAGTGCTGGATCAATCACACCTCGTGCAAGAAATCGATCATCATCTTGGCCATGCATCCACCCCTTTAGCCGTTGTATATTTAGATATTAGAGACTTCACCGGTGTTCATCATTCACTTGGGTTTCAAGGTGCAGATCAGCTTGTCGCCATGGTTGGGAATCATTTATTAGAACAAGTGGCGGGACATGGCAAACTGGCTTATTTATATGCCGACCAATTTATCATTTTACTCAATAACTGGCAGCATGAAGCCGAGATCCAAGATCTGATTAACAACATGTTAGTTGAATATCAGCAACCTCAGATTATTAACGACAAAGCCATCCATATTCGCTTTAATTTGGGATATTCAATTGCCCCCGATGACGGTGATAACGGCAAAAACCTAATCCATCAGGCTCGGCAAGCAGCCAGAAATCAACAACAACAGCCGCAGCATATTATGTTGCGGTACGATCAACGTTTTATTGAATCACGTAAATTACAATACGAGATTAGTAACGCGTTATATTCAGCAATTCAACAAAATCAGTTGAGTTTGGCGTACCAAGCAAAATTAAGTTTAAGTGACTGCAAAGTAAGTTCTGCAGAGGTATTACTGCGCTGGCACCACCCTGAGCTTGGCAGTATTTCTCCAGCGATCTTTATCCCTATCGCAGAGCGGGATGGACAAATCCAAGAAATTGGTTGGTGGGTGATCAGACAAACATTAAAGCAATTAAACACTTGGGCCCAGCCCGGCTTAGTATTACCGCAACTGGCAATTAATGTGTCCGCAATCCAATTTCAAGAGGATGAATTTGCCGATAAGTTAATTAAATTAGTGGCTGAGTACGAATGTGAACCAAAGCAGTTGCAATTAGAGCTGACTGAAACTGCGTTAATGCAACACTTGGAGCTAGGTTCTGAGAAATTACAGCGGTTAAGGAATGCCGGATTTACGATAGCCATCGATGATTTTGGCACTGGTTACTCATCGCTCTCTTATCTAACGAAACTACCGATCGATGTTGTCAAACTTGACCGCAGTTTAATCCACGGTTTAGAACATTCGTTAGCAACCCAAAGCATGGCACGTAACATCATTCGAATGAGCCATGAATTAGGGATTGCAATCGTCGCCGAAGGAATCGAAACAAAAGAACAACATAAGTTGCTAACGATGATGGATTGCGACTATGCTCAAGGATATTTATACAATAAACCCAGTGATGCTAGTGTTTATTTTGATATCGCACAGCAACAGCCATTTTTGAGCTTGCAGTGCAAGGATAATTCGCATGCATGAATTTACGGCTTATATCGTTGACGATGACGAATTTATTATTAGAGCCCTGCAAAGAACCTTAAAAAGGCTAGTGCCTCACTGGCATATTCATTATTTTACCGATCCGTTGCTCTTGAAAGAACAATTGCCCAGTATCCCTGATGTGCAACTATTCATTTCCGATAGGATGATGCCGGCAATGCAAGGTGAGAGTCTATTGCTTGCAGCGAAGGAATATCAACCTGGTGCGGTGAGAGTATTATTAACCGCTGACACTTCAGCCGAAATTGTGGTGCAAGATAGTTCCTTAATCCACCATTTCCTAGCCAAACCCTTTGCTGATGTTGATTTTATCCGAGTCTTTCAATGCGCTGAGCGTTTAGCTTCATTACCGATTCAAAAGCATGTGCGAAATCAACTAGGGCAAATGGCTGATTTGCCGATTTTACCTGCACATTTCTACCAACTTCAGCAAATTTGCCAAGATCCACAATCTGATATTTCGCAATTAGGTCAAGTTGTTGGCCGAGATCCCGTGCTAGTTGGTAAAATTTATCAATTGGCTAACTCCCCTTTTATGGGCTATAGCCGGTCAACGAATGTTCTCGAAGAAGCCCTATTAAGACTGGGTTTCGATTTAGTGTTGGGTTTAGCTGCCAATCTATATTGTCAGCAACAGCTAGAGGCACGCTTGAATGAGCAGCGCCATCAACAAATACTGAGTCGAAACTGGCAACATGCCTCGATTGCTAAGGTACTGGCTCGCCACAGTGGGCTGACTCTCAAACTGCAAGATCAAATTTTTATGGCATCTTTATTAGGTGCTTTAGGTGAACTCGTCATTGCCGCCCAACCTGAAAATGCACTCCTTATCGGCAATAAACAAACCTCGTTCTGGCCAGAGGCAGATTTTCTAACGGCCTACATGTTAACACTGTGGGGGTTTGAACCTGCACTTTGCCATGGCGTATTAACTCAAAGGCAATTACGTGATTTACCAGATGATAGCAGCATGATTGCCGCAACTTTGTATTGCAGTCATCTACTTTGGTCGCGTTGCCAAGGAGAGACTATGGAGCCATGCCCTGTCAATGTTCCTGCGCCATTAGCGGAAGAATTTTCTGCACTTTGGCAACAAGCCGTCACTGGGCAGCTCAGGGCATTATGGTAACGCCATGTCGAAGCAGTTGATGCTGAAACATTTTTTATTTTTTAGCCTGACCACTTTTGCTGGATTCTGTGCAAATAGTTTGTCTTTACAACTGACAGATGTCACCCCACTCATTTTAGGCTTGATAGCCCCCATGTTATTACTACTGAGGCAGGGCTGGATTTCTGGGCTACTGAGTTTAGTGATTGTGCTTTTGCCACTGACATGGGGCCCTTTGTGGTTTTTAGCCTTTTTGCAGTTTCTGTTGTTTTACATGGTAAGAAATTTCCAGCCCTTACGATTGGTTGTCGTCGCTAGTGCTTATCTATTAATCGCAATCCTTTGGTTGGATCATCATAGCCCTCATTTACATCCATTATTCTTATGTTTTTCGGCATTGCTCTATTGCACTAATTTCTTAATGAATTTTATTGGCGCAAAAATGCTATTTGATGTCACAGCAAAACGCGCTGAACGGAGTCAACAAACATTACAACAGCAACTATCCTCCCGCATTGCCGTCTATTCTGTAGTTCCAGCTTGTTTTTTAACGTTAGCCGCGTTACATGGCGCAACAGTGTTAGATCTTTCGAAAAACAATGCCAAACATCTGCAGCTAACACAAAATCTAAGTGCTGAATTGAATAGTCAACTCACTGGGTATATCAAACAGCTAGAGCTGACTCGCCAACACCTTGATAATGTTCCGCAAGAGGAATTACTGAGAGAGTTAGTCAGATCAAACTCCGCATTCATCTCAGCATTAAGGACCGACAGTGAGGGGGTCGTGCAAGGTTTCTATAAAGAGTTTATTGCCGCTGATATTCGAGATACTTCAGTTGCGCATCGCGAGTATTTCCAGCTCCCGAAACAAACTGGCCGCCCTATGGTGAGTGATGTCTTCAAAGGCAAGCAGCTCGGCCAAGATCTATTATTCGCAGTATCAGTCCCAATATTCGAAAATCAACAGTTCGCTGGCGTCTTGGAGGTGTCAGTATCTCTGGAGCGACTCACTAGCCAATTTCCTGTGCCAGATGCAACCTCTAATTATCAATTTGTATTGATCGACGGGGCTAACTTAAAACTCTGGGGACGAGATCAATTAAAGACACCTTTAGGCCAACCTGTCGATTTAGCAAACAATCAATTGATCATCACTGAAAGTTTGTTTGGCAATTCTTGGTTCAATCCTGTACACGCGGTGGGCTTAAGTTTGAACGGCGAGCACCTGTTGCAAAAGACTAAGATCAACCAAACCAACTGGCAGTTATTACAATTCAGTGAAATGGCGCCAAATTATCTGCGCTATGAACTTTTTCAAGCCATTGCTCAGTTTATTCTTGTCGTGATGGCCTTGCTCATCCGCTTTTCAAGTCAGCATTTTGTCAAAAGCTACACCGACACCCTCAGTCAAGTGATTCACTCGCTGGAGCAGGTGGAACCCAATAAAGAGTTGCTGACGAACGTGCTCAATCGTGCAACAGCCCTTGAATTTGATGAGCTGCAAACCAGCTTTATCAAAATGCAACGGCGGATCACTCAAGCCCATCGACAAATTCAGCAAGTCCTCCAGGAAAAAACGGAGCTCTCGAATGAGCTCGAACAACGAGTTCAGCAAAGAACCCAAGAACTCTCAGCGGAACGCGATAAAGCCAACGAGCTAGCATCAATTAAGACGCGCTTTCTCGCCAATATGAGCCATGAATTGCGCACGCCACTGACCATTATTCAAGGGTATGCCGAACAAATGAACATGCAGCGCTTACCCAAGCCTGCTGATGAGCAGTTAAAGGCGATCCAAGAACATAGCAATTTTTTACTTCATATCGTCAATGACATCTTGGACACCGCTAAGATTGAGGAAGGTAAATTACGTTTAGATCCTCAACCTGTCGAGCTAGCGAAGCTACTAGCGGATATGAGTAACACTCTCAAATTTTTAACCATCAACAAAGGCTTAAATGCCGACATTGAGTTTGCTCCAGATTTACCCAAACATATCATCACAGACAGTTTTAGACTTCGCCAAATCGTGATGAATTTAATCAGCAATGCGGTCAAATTTACTGAACAGGGATTTGTCAGATTCAAAGTTGGCTATCAATCTCCAGAACTGATTATCGAGATTATCGACAGTGGTACAGGTATTAGTGATGAGCAACAACAACGAATTTTTCAAGCTTTCGAACAGGCGGATCTGAGTACAACACGCCAATTTGGCGGCACCGGATTGGGATTATATATTTGTCGGCGTCTCGCTGAATTGTTAGACGCCCGACTCACTTTGCAAAGTAAGCTTGGCAAAGGCAGCTGCTTTGTTTTACGGCTCCCGATTAGTCTCACTACAGAGGAACAACAGGCTGCTTTGGTAAAACAACCTGTTCAACCTATCGATTTTTCTGACAAGACGATTTTGATTGTTGATGATGTGACTGAATTGCGCCGCCTATTTCAATCCATGCTGGCAAATTCTAAAGCCAGCATTTTTCAGGCAAGTGACGGTGATGAGGCGCTGGAAGTACTTTCTGAGCAAACTGTCGATTTAGTGTTGTTGGATATGCATATGCCTGTTCGAGATGGCATGAGCACACTAAAAACCATGCGATTGCTCGGTTATAAGCAACCGGTTATTGCGTTGACGGCTGATGTGCTGCCTGAAAAACATCAGGACATACTACAAGCGGGTGGGCAATTAGTATTGACCAAACCGGTCAGTCAAATGGCATTGTTAGAAGCAATTCAATTGACGTTGACTCCGGAAATTAATCAGACCGATATCAACAGCGAAGACAGTAAGTCGATGTCTACGGTGAATAGTTATCAACAGACGCAGCAGCATTTCGCGTTGCAGGCTCCCCCGTTTGACGAGCTGCAACTGAGTTTCATTGAAAGTTTAGCTGAGCAGGTCGAATCATTCCAAAACGCAGAGCCTGCCACCCTGAAAGCGTCATTACACAAACTCAAAGGAACTGCAGCTTGTTTAGAACTGAACAGGCTCAGTGAACTTGCTTCACAAGCAGAATTAGCGCTAAAAAATGAAGAAGATACCTCTCTAGTCTTGACTGAGCTCGTTGCTGAAATCAATCACCTACTCTCGCAACTCCCGGCAGAAATAAATTAAAACAAGCAGGGTAAGCGACTGGTTAATGAGAAACCATAATCCAACTCGATTGCGCGATACCTAGTTGTTGAGCTGCGGCTTTGTAATTGGCAAGTTGCTGCGGCTCAACTAAAGGGGCTCTTGCCAAAATCCAGCCGTAAGTTAAATCAGGACCAACAATTAAAGCCATCGAATAATCGTCTTCGAGTTTCACAATATTGTAGGCGCCGTAAAAGGGGCCAAAAAATGAAACCTTTAAGCGTCCCACAGCAGAGTCATCGACAAAGTAGGCTTTGCCAATTGCTTCCTGCCACTCGCCTTCAGCAACGTCAAACCCCCGATTCAATACTCGAACTCCGCCATCTTCACGCATCGAATAATGTGCAGTGACTTGTTGTAGTCCTCGTTCGAAACTATGATCAAGCCGAGCAACTTCATACCAAGTGCCCAAATAACGATCGAGTTGAAAATTAGTCACTGGTTTTGCGCCTGGAGGAACGCCAGTACAACTAAGCAAGGAACAGAGGGCAACCAAAAGTAAAAATAACCGCATCAAACAACTCCACACCTAAATCAACAGCAACCAAATTCAATGTCTTTGATACGCTTAACTTTATTGCTTAGATCAAGTGGTCACTTCAGCTCGATGAATATCGAGGTGCAATCGCGAAACTACTGCCCCTCAAGGGCTGTCGCGAGGGCGACGCTGAACTTCTCAAGTCCGCTCATGGTCTGATCAATATACCGGCATAAAGCTTGTAATTCCTCCTCGGTCATCGCTTCACCCGCTTTTAATTTTTGTTCATGACTCGCAGCCAAACTCGATAAATGATGAAGCCCCATCTGACCGGCGCTTCCTTTGAGTTTGTGGCAATTCATCATTAATGCTTGCGGCTGGTTAAGCGACATCTGGATCATATCTTGGGATATTTGCCCCAAACTTCGAATGAACACAGGTAACATTTTTAAATAAAAGGCTAACTGTCCATTTAAACGCTGTTGTGTCATATCCCAATCAATCCCAGCCGCCGCAGCCAATTGCTGTAACTCATGTGAACCTTGCGCTGACTTTGTCTCTGGTTGAGAAAATGCAATCGGAGAAGCGGCGCTCTGAGCCATCGAACTCTGTTGGGCTGGTTTGAATGGTATCAACAAACTGACTAAGTGCTCAAAATCGAAGGGTTTGCCGATATGATCTATCATGCCAGCCGCCAGACATTGCTGACGGTCTTCTTTGGAAGCGTTCGCTGTCATCGCAATGATCGGGATACCGACAAATTTGGGGTTGCTTTTAATGTGTTGGGTGGTTGCAAAACCATCTAATTTAGGCATCTGCAAATCCATCAAAATCAAATGCGGTAGTTCAGTGAGTTCTGCCAGTGTTGCTAACGCATGCTCACCATCATTACAACAGATAATTTGGCAACCTTCAGAGGCTAACAAATCAGCGGCGACTTTTTGGTTGACGATGTTATCCTCCGCTAGAAGCACACGCAGCCCCTCCAGTCGAGAACGGTGCATAGCCGTATGGATAACTGGTTTTTTTTGGTTAAGTTCTCGCGATTTATCGATTAAATCTGCAAGCATTTGATAAGTGAAAGGATGGATTAAACAACCATCTAACTGGTGCAGCGTACCGAGCTTCTCGCGCTGTAATAACGACACAATCGCGAGCCAACGCACTGCAGGAAACTCCTGTTTTAAGCGCACAAAAACATCATAAGGTTCGTTGCCCCAATCCAATAAAACCACCGCATTGGGTGAAGCCTGCAATAACTGTCGAAGCGCAGGCAAATGCATACAAGTTTGCAATTTGGGCTCCAACCCTTGCAGACTCCGTTGCCATTTCACTCGATGCTCATCATCTGGACATAACAACACTACCTGCGGCCACTTCGTTTGACTCACGATGCTATGGGTTGATTCGTTAGCGACCTCTAGAGTCAGCTCAAAAGAGAAGGTCGAGCCTTGCCCAACTTGACTCTGAACATCCAAATCACTGCCCATCATCCTAACAAACCGCTGACTTATCGCGACACCCAAGCCAGAACCGCCATATCGCCTCGATATGGAAGAGTCAGCCTGAGTAAAGCCACTAAAAATTGCTTTGCGCCGATGAGGGTCAATGCCGATCCCGGAGTCTTTAATGGCAAAGATAATTTTGACCTTGGGCAACTCCGCAGGTAATCGCCGCAATTCTAAAATCACATAGCCACGTTCGGTAAATTTGACGGCATTCCCTGTCAAATTAATCAATACCTGGCGTAACCGCAACGCATCGCCAACAAGTTTAGCGGGAATTGTCGGATCCACTTCACAGCTCAATTGAATTGGCTTCGCTTTGACACTGGCAGCCATAATTAAACAAACATCTTGCAACAGCGGATCCAACTCAAATGGCTGATTTTCCAGCTCCATTTTACCCGCTTCTATTTTGGAAAAATCCAAAATGTCATCGAGTACCCCAAGCAAAGAGCGGGCAGCAATATCGCTCTCGGTAACATAATCGAGCTGCTGCGGGCTCAGTTCGGTTCTTTTTAACAAAGTCATCATCCCCAACAAAGCATTCATTGGCGTGCGTAATTCATGACTCATATTTGCTAAAAATTCAGACTTGGCTTTATTGGCATTATCTGCTGCTTGCTTGGCTTCACGCAGTACTTCTTCTGCCCGTTTGTCCAATGTGATATCGCGATTAATACCCTGCATGCCAATCACTTTGCCTGTCAGATCGGTTTCCACTTGCGCTGCCGCTTGAATGTATCGGATCTGATGATTTTCATCAAAAATCCGAAACGCTGGATGAAAACTCGCTTGACCTTTCAAAGCAAGATGCAGTTGCCGTTCGACGTCTGGTAAATCATCAGGGTGAACACGACTGCGCCAAGTTTTATAAAGTAAAGGCAATGAGCGCTCTTCATCTTGAATGGCATAGAGCCGATACATACGGTCATCCCACTTCAGAGTATCAGTCGTGAGATCCCAATGCCAAGTCGCTAAATCAGCAATTTCAACGGCTTTTCTTAACTGATCACGTGCCACTTGCAGGCCATGTTGTTGCCGTTTACTTAGGGTTATATCGCGACTGATTGCGATGTAACTGAGGATCTCACCATGCTTATCAGTGAAAGGCGCAATAGTGGTATCCAACCAAAACAACTCTCCCGCTTTATTCTTGTTGCAAATTTCACCATGCCATGGATTTCCCGAGGAGATTTGCATCCACATCTCACGCCAAAACTCAACGGTATGAATGCCTGAATTCAAAAAGGAATGATTTTGGCCGAGTAACTCTTCCCGAGCAAAACCGCTTAACTTACAGAAGGCCTCATTCACATCAACCAACTGACCACGAGCATCCGTGACCGCAACGATTGAATGTAAATGCAACGTGGTTAATAACGCTTGGTTTTCTCGAATCGCTGTTTCTAGTCGTTGTTGCGCAAGTTTACGCTCTGTAATATCTGATTCTATCGACATGAAACCGTTAATTTCATTACGTTCATTTAAAATGGGTTGAATTTCGAGATCGATCCAATACTCTTGACCTAATTTAGTCACGTTCAGCAACTCGCCACGATAGGGTTGACCAACTGATAAATGTTGGCTTAATCTTTTTAACTCGTGACGATCAGTTTTTTCATTTTGTAATATCGCAGGATTTTTCCCCAAAACTTCCGCTTCGGTGTAGCCAGTCAGGGTTTCGAAGGCTGGATTCACCCAAACAATATTGCGGGATACATCAGTGATGATTACCGCATTCGACGTCCGTTTTACCACCAGAGCCAGCCGTTGAATTTCGCTGGTCATGCTTTCTGCAATTTGCTCTGCCCGAGAACGCCTTTCGATTTGTTGCCAAAAAACCAGACTTAACGCTAAGGAAAGTATCCACCCTATCACCCCCAAAGCGAGAGGGGTCGACATATCAACCGATTTCTCAAAAGCCGGCATGCTGCTAAATTGAATGCGCATGGTACGCCCCGGCAACTCAAGCATTTGCTCCCGATTAAACTTCGGATCTTTTGGTAATTTGATTGCATGGTCGATTAAATTGTCATAAAACTCAGAAAATTGCTGATTGCCCTTATCCAATATCTTGTAATGAACCATCCGTTCACTACCGGGTTGCACGTCATGTAAAAGCTCTCTGACGACGATGGGGGCATACAGTAACCCCATCAATTGTTCACGGCTGCGTGTATGCAAACCTGCCATATCAGGTTTTTGGTAAAGTGGCACATATAACAGGACGCCTGCAGTTTTTAGGTTATCTTGTAGTAAAACGATAGGCCCAGTAATTGTCGGTTTACCTGAGGAAATTGCTTGCTCTGCGGCTTCTCGGCGCTGTAGTTCTGAGGCAACGTCCAAGCCCAGCGCGGGCCTGTTCTTAATCAAAGGTTCAATAAACTTAATCACCAACAACTCGGCATCCTTGCGTTCACTCAGTTGCCGAATTTGGAAGTCTGGCGCACCGTCAGCCCGCGTGCGCTGTAAAAACTGATTTAATTCGTGATAGGGAACACGTTCGATAAAGCCAAATCCACGCACCCCTGGAAATTCGACTTTCATATTGCGGGAATCAACATAAGCTCGGAAATCTTGCCGTGTCACCTCGTTACTTGCTGCGTATACACCTCGCGCGCCATTCAAGCCATAGATGGGGAGACGAAAGCGCTGTTCAATCTCGTAACTCAACTGCTCAGTTAACCGACTAAAGGCTGCGGTATTTTCTAAATGAACCTCGCGATACAGCCAATAGCTTGCCCAAGACGACAATAAAGCGCCGATTAAAAATACACCCAGTGGAAGGCTCAAAATAGCAATTTTGTTATGAGCAGCCATGCTTTGCTTACCCTGCAAAAAATTCCAAATGATTCATCATCAGATCAACAATCTATAAAAGGGATTGATCAAATCATGGCCACAAATCAGAGATTTGTCATCTGAGTTGCAGTATTTTTCGACAACAAATAGAAAAAAGAATTTCCAGAAAAGCGAAAAGGTCGAATTATTAAAATTTGAGGCAAGTTGGTATATAGCCAAAAAACAGCCAACTCAGCAGTGCATTAATTCAATCGATGCTGCAATAGCGGCGCCTTTACAGACACTTGTCCCGCCTAATCGAATGAACTCAATCCGAGGCACGTTCACGCCAGCAAAAAGATGAGAGGAAAGTGCTGTTGCCAGGTCTGTTGATAATTCGCAAATTCCAACCAAACCGCCGCCGATGACGATGATTTCGGGTTCATATGCCAGCACTTGTGTGGCTAACATGGAAGCGAGAGCATCTTGAAAACAACTGAAGGCCTGTAGTGCGGCAGTTTCATTTGCTTGAAAGGCTTGCTGCCATTGATGACTGCAAGCCTGTGCCCCGCCGAAATGCTGATAGAGCCGCCCAAGCCCGCTTCCAGAGATATAAGATTCATTACAACCTAATAAACCACAACCGCAACACCATAATGGCAGCTGATATTTTGCAATAATTCGAGCGGCCACCGGTTGATGCCCCAACTCACCTGCGAGTCCTTGAGGGCCAGCAACCAACTGACCATTTAAACAAAAACCACCCGCAGCACCAGTCCCAAGCATAACGCCCAGCACTCGAGAATAGCCCTTGGCAATCCCCACTCTGGCCTCTGCTAGTGTAAACAAGCGGCAATCATTGCCTAAGGTGATCGGACGCTGTAGTCGCTTCTGCAGATCCAGCTGCACAGCACGCTGATTTAAATAAGGCAGATTGGAAGATCTCAAGATGCCATCAACACCTTGTACGCCTGTTAACCCAACACCTAAGGGCACTTTTAAATGAAACTCCATCCCATATTGCGCTTTGTGGGCAAGGAAAGGTGACAAACGAACTGGGGCGGATTGTGCATGATGGTGTTGAGATTTGTCAGGCTGAAGTTTATTGTCAGGCCTTTGGCCAAATTGCTGTTGAGCACATTGCCAAGACGACTGACGGCTCAGAAATTCATCGGCAATTTGCACTTGGTTGCAAACAGATGCTAGAAAATCTGCATAATTCGAAGTTGGCGTTGCCCTGCGAAAGGATTGCTGTAAGTTGAGTTGTTCATCAAATATTGATAGCTCCATTTTCGTGCCACCAATATCTAAACCATACAGCATGACTCGCTCCAAGTATTGTGGCCACGGTTGCGATACCGTAGCACGACTCTCCACTTGCAGCGAACTATACCCTAAGCACAAAACCTCCCCAACTTGGTTACTTGACGACTGGGCCCTGAGGTGGCAACGCTAGATTACGCGTGTAAAGCAAAAAACACAGCGTAACAAAAATCACGCAAGGTTGAACGGTCTGTACAACCTTTTTAGGGTTCAAAAACTGCTTGGTATTACAGCTGATGACCTAGTCGTTACCGCTGGTCGCGCGTGGGATCGTCACGACACGGATCCCTTGCTGTGACAATGCCTGAGCATAGTCTGGCGGTATCCCATCATCGGTGACCACAGTGTGCACCGCCTGAGGCTGACAAATCAAATGAAAGCAGCGCTGGCCAAACTTAGACGAATCCGTTACAACAATCACTTCACGAGCAGCGTTCACCATCAAACGGTTTAATTGCGCTTCAGCCTCAAAGTGAGTCGACAAACCACTGGTTAAATCAAAACCATCCACTCCCAAAATCAATTTATCAAATTGGTATAACCGCAAAGCTTGTTCAGCTTGTGGGCCATAAAATGACATGGATTTTTTGCGGAGGGTTCCCCCCGTCATCATGACTTCTACTTTTTCAAGTGAAGCGAGCTCTTCAGCAATATTAAGACCATTGGTCATTACCACCAGATCTCGATGAGCACGGAGATTGGCTGCTACGGCTTGGGTAGTTGTTCCTGAGTCGATAATAATTCGTTCATCGTCTTGGATGAATTGCGCAACTGCTTGTCCAAGCTTTTGTTTCAACTCGGAGTTTTTTTGCTTTTTTTCTTTCAAAGACAATTCGCGGTTTAAAGCATCATTGACCATGGCACCGCCCCGCGAGCGGATCAATAACTTTTTGCTGTCTAAGATAGCCAAATCGCTGCGAATTGTGACCTCAGAGACACCAAAAAGCTTTGCTAACTCAACAACATTGACTTTACCTTGCGCATTGGTCAATCGCACGATTTCATGCTGGCGTTCAATCGTATTTAAATGTTCCAAACTTTTCCCCGTCGATAAATCGGTGTTTTTCATCACCTTTGGCCCATAGCAGTCTGTTTAGGGGCACCCTAAATGCTGCGCTGCTTTGTGTTGGGTATCGTGACTTTCGTTGTTCGCGGATGAAAAGGTTCACTCTGCAACCTTTTGCAAACGCTAGGCTTAAGCCTGTCACTGTTATTGAATTAGTAATACCTGATTCATAGCAATCAGGCAACAACGCATTGTCATGGCCCTCCCTTAATTGGCATCAAAAATCGAAACAATTCGAAAGAATAAAACACTCTTATAAAAACCTTCAAATGCTATGAAAGGATTGTTTTGTGATATATAACTAGCACATAATTAGTTAAAAGGTTTCAAATAATTTCATTTTCTTTCAAAGAAAATAAGCCAAACAAAACAAAACCCTATGAAAGCTAAGTAGTCGATTTGATGCCAGCAACTGGCTTGCGACTATACTGCCCAATGAGTCACAGTGATATTGCTGGATAACAATCGTTGAAGGATGAGGTGAAAATGATCCAAACGCTTAGAACTTTATCGTACCTTTGCTTGATGGCGTTTACCCTCATAGCCACCATGACGACCGCAGCCCCAATTGGCGACTTGCAAAAAATCCAACAACAAGGTGAACAATTTTACTTAGAGACGGATCAAGCAACTCAACTCATCGTGACGATCATCGATGAGCAGACTTTTCGGATTGAAGCGCATGCCCCAAAAATCAAAGCGGAAGCGGTCAACACCAAAGCCCCAATTGTACTGCCGCAAGTTGCCAAAAAAATCGCGGCAACGCTGGTAGAAAATGCTGATTTTTATGCGATTAACACCACAAGCTACCAATTACAAATCAATAAGTCGCCACTACTATTTCGTCTGATTGACTCCCAAACACAACAAATTGTTTGGCAAGAACAACAGCCCTTAAATTTAAGCGCAACCAATAGCGTGCAGATCTTGCAAAGCGATGCCACCGAGCAATTCTATGGTGGCGGCCAACAGAATGGCAGTTTTGCCTTTAAAGGGACCATTCTGGAGATTTCGTATTCAGGCGGCTGGGAAGAAGGCGATAGGCCAAGCCCTGCCCCTTTTTTCATGTCTAATCGCGGGTATGGCGTACTTCGCAATACCTGGAGCAATGGCAGTTACGATTTTCGCAGTGAAGAAAGTAGCATTCTCAGTCATCAACAAGGGTATTTTGATAGTTATTATTTTGTTGGCGATACCATCCAACAAGTCTTGCAAGCCTATACCGCCGTCACAGGACGCGCCCCGTTATTGCCCCGTTGGGCCTTTGAATATGGCGATGCTGATTGTTATAACGATGGCGATAACAGCAAAAAGCCGGGGACTGTGCCCAGCAATTGGCGTGATGGACCCACCGGCACCTCAATCGATGTGATTGACAGTGTGGCCAAGCAATATCGTTTACACGATATGCCGGGCGGTTGGATTTTACCCAATGATGGCTATGGCTGCGGTTATACCGATTTGCCGACTGTCGTGACAGGCCTTGCCAAATATGGTTTTAAAACAGGGCTCTGGACTGAAGATGGCGTTGATAAAATTGCCTGGGAAGTGGGCACTGCTGGCAGCAGAGCGCAAAAGCTGGATGTGGCTTGGACTGGTCAAGGCTATCAATTTGCCATGAATGCCAATGCGGCCGCAGCTCAAGGGATTTTAGAAAACTCGAATGCGCGCCCTTTTCTCTGGACTGTCATGGGCTGGGCAGGGATCCAACGGTATGCCGTGACTTGGACAGGCGACCAAGCGGGCAGTTGGGATTATATTCGTTGGCATATTCCAACTTTAATTGGTTCGGGTTTATCAGGCCAAACTTATGCCACAGGCGATGTCGACGGCATCTTCGGCGGCAGTGCCGAAACCTTCACGCGTGATTTGCAGTGGAAAACATTCACGCCTGTGCTGATGGGGATGTCGGGCTGGTCAAATAGCAGCCGAAAACATCCGTGGTGGTTTCCTGAACCCTATCGCAGTATTAATCGGCAGTATTTAAAACTAAAAATGCGGTTAATGCCTTACATGTATACCCTCGCCTATCAGGCCGAACAAAGCGGTGCCCCCATTGTGCGCGGCCTGATGTGGGATTATCCGAATTTGGCCAAAGCGGACTCGGTTAAAGATCAATTTCTCTTAGGCGCTGATATTCTGGTTGCGCCTGTCTATCGCTCGATGGTTGCCAGTCGAGGTTGGCGCGAAAACATCTTTTTACCGCCAGGGCAATGGCATTATTATTGGGATGGTCGGGTCGTGAATTCAGCAGAAGCAGGCACTGAGGTTGATGTGCAAGTTGATTTGGCGACATTGCCCATTTTTGTGCGCGCAGGGGCAATTTTACCGATGTATCCGGCGGCGCTTTATGATGGCGAGAAAGCCAAGGATCAGATCACCTTTGATATTTACCCCCATGGCCGCTCCGAATTTAGCTGGTATGAGGATGATGGCATAAGCCGAGATTATCAGACCGGCGCATTCAGCCAACAGCGGATCATCGTCAAGGCGCCCAAAACTGGCAGCGGTGACATTGAACTATCACTTGGCCCCGTGATTGGCAGCTATCAAGGGCAATTGCCTCAACGTCGCTATGAGTTTTGGCTGCATACTCGGGTGAAACCCCAGCAAATTGTCCAAGATGGCCACCCCTTAGCCGAAGCCGCTGACGCCAATGCTTATGCCAGTCGCGAAAGCGGTTGGTATTTTGACCCGACTCACTATGGCATTCTTCGCATTAAAATTGCGACACAGTCCATTCGACAAGCAACCACCTTACGAGCAAGCTTTGCCACGGATGCAGCCCCTGCAATCACCGCAGGTTTCCCCAAAGCGCCTGCCATGGGCGATGCCTTACCGGGTGATTCGTTGCTGGTAATCAATCGCCCCGCTGAAGAACCTGGGCATCCGCTTGAGAATGCTTTTGATGATAATCCTGCTACTTGGTTTCGCACCGTGCGAGATCAATCCATCAAGACGGGCGCTCACGAATTTGTGCTTGCACTCGATGCTCGCCGACTGGTGACAGGCTTTGCCATTGCACCTCGCAATGATAAACATTGGCAAGCAGGCCAAGCGAAGGATGTTGAGGTGTATTTGGCTGATACGAATGGTGAATGGGGCCAACCAGTCTTTCGCGGCCGCTTGGCACTGAAGCAACAATTACAAACGATAAAATTCCCACCACGCCCAGGGTCATTATTGCGCTTTCGCATCCTCTCGACACAAGATCAAGCCGAGGACGGAGTCAGCCAGGATCCGATGGTTAGTGCCGCCAACAGCACTGCCCGAGCTTTTAATGCTTTGCAAGCGCGCCAGGTCAATCCAATCAGCATTTCAGAATTTAGAATTCTCCAGCAGCCCGAGCCGAAAAAAGCCAAGCAAACCTTAAAACTCTCGGCGATCTCCGCTCAGATGGCAGCAACAATCTCGGCAGAACATAAAATTCCGCAGCAGCAACATAAGACTGACATTTCTGCCCCAACTGCTCAGCAGCGGCAGTTTCAATTGGACCAAGCATTTTCCGGTCAGCCCATGCGCATGAATGGATTACTGTTTCAGCACGGGGTCGGCGTTTCCGGCCAAACCCGATTAGATTATGAGTTACGTGGCGATTGGCAGCTATTGCGGGCCGACCTCGGGGTTGACGATAGCTGTAAAAACACCGGCTCTGTGCAATTTCAAATTTTCGGTGATGACCAGTTATTGTTTGATAGTGGTGCTTTACAGGCACCGGCAGTGGTCAAACCCGAATTGGATATTCGTACCATTCGGCGCTTGAGTTTACGAACTGTCGGCGCAAATACGGACACTTGTGCCAACTGGGCCAATGCGCAACTCATTGGTTTTGATGGAGACAGCGCCCTTTTAGTTCAAGGCAAATAACACGAAGGCTCCGCGTAAAATGGGGAAAAGCTAATTATTTAACTGAGCGCTCTCCATGTCCTATCCAAGCAACTTGGTTCAGCCTTTCTGAGGCAGAACCGCGCTGACCTCAGCGCCCTTTGGTAGGCGGCTTTGCAGAGATGTTCTCCATATAATGGTTGCGATGAGCGGCTATAAATGGGCGACTGCAGCTTGCGAATTGTATTAAGAAATTCGCTGTTGGCTTTGCGCTTGCTGCATGGCAATCATTCTGCCAAAATCAATGCGTGTGCAATGATGGAGTTATGAAATAATGCCGAAAATGGCGTTAAAAATCCCCCCTGTGATTCAACTTGTTTTTTTTATGCTGCTCGCTTATTGGCTGGCAACTACTTTCCATGGTCCCGTTTGGCCTTTAGCGATTGCAGGCTTGCCGCTGACTGCAGCAGGACTGTTTTTTATGTTGGGCGGTTTGATCGCTTGCCGTCGAGCCAAAACCACAGTGGACCCAAGAATTCCAGATAAGGCGCAGTGTTTAGTGCGCCGTGGCGTGTTTAAGTACAGCCGCAATCCAATGTACTTGGGCATGGTGCTGCTACTCACTGCCTTTTGCTGCTATTTGCATGAAATCTATGCATTTATCACAATTCCTATGCTTTGGTTGAGTTTGCAAGAACTGCAAATCAAACCTGAAGAGCAAGCCTTACACGCCTTATTTGGTGACAGCTATTTGCAATATTGCCAACAAGTCCGCCGTTGGCTCTAAAGTTCATCAACTGAGTTCGTTATTCATGCGGCATAATGTCGCAGTTGGAAACTTTGTGCTTAATATTCTGGTTTGAATGATTAAAATCCGAAAATTGCATGATAAATCAGGGTTTTCCAGTGCTACGATTGATCCGACGGGAATATTTTTGGCGCAAGCTTCACCTTTATACCAGTCTAATTTTAAGCCTACAGTTGATTGCTTGGTTTGCCAGTGGCTTAGTCATGGCCATTTTTCCGATTGATGAAGTCCGCGGCAGTCATCTCAAACAGGAATTGCCACAGGTACAGTGGCAAAATGTACATGATTCTCCAGCTGAAATATTGGCGAACTTTCCGCCACAAAGCACGCTGAGTTTGAGTCAGCGCGGCAGTTTGCCGGTCTATGTTGTAAAGCAAGGTGACGAAGTTTCATTCATTGATGCCGCCACCAGAAAAACTCTGCAACCTTTGACTGAAGTCGAAATTATCGAACTGGCCAAACAGCAATACCGCGGCGATTTCAAACTGGAAAAGATCTCGTTGCTAACAGATGCCCCCTCTGAAGTTCGAGGCATCGTCACACCCATTTGGCAGTTACACCTGTCGACTCCCGAACAAACGACGTTATATGTAGACAGCCAAACAGGCCTTGTGCAGCGGGTGAGAACGAATACTTGGCGTGTTTATGATTTTTTCTGGATGTTGCATATCATGGACTATCAACATCGAGAAAATTTCAACCATGGCTTGTTAATCTTCAGCGCCGCCAGTGCCCTGTTGTTTAGCTTCAGTGGTTTAATTTTATTGTGGCGGGTGCTGCAACGTAAAAAATGGCATGTTCGGCAACGTGAGTAGCAAACTAAAACAATGCTTGATGAGCAAATAAGTGGACCATTAAGGCTGTGCGACTTCCGTTACTGTAGGTTTGTTACGACCGATTTGATAAAAAGGCAATGCATCAAGGCGACGATCAATTTCTTTGACGACTTCTAAATAATCCTCCGAATTCACTGATTTATATTTGAGCTCGAATGTCGCTTGTTCCATTCCCTCGGCTAAACGGGCTTTACTGGGGAAGATTTCCGCCTCGCTTCGATCTTGGTCCATAAAGAATTGTTGGATTGCCGATGCTGAAG
>CAZIPG010000007.1:1513-5815 GCA_964540955.1 uncultured Rheinheimera sp. | reverse complement strand
CAGCATCTCTTTGGCTTTCCCCACGGTATGGCTGATATGTTGACTGGCCAATAAGTGGATTGTTGCCGAATAAATAAAGTGTTGCTGTAAATCAGTGCGTCTTGCCAGCGTGACTTTGGGCGCCTTGCTGCCCTTCTCTCGTTTGACCTCATTGACTAATAGTTGTAAGTTTTCGCCCCCGAGCAATTGCGCCAGCGCTAAAATAACCGCTTGATTTTCGCGGATAGCCCGCTGCGGTTCAGCAGCATGACTTGCAGTGCGAGCGTGCGCTTCGCGAAATAACAATTGAAGATAAGCGGCTAAACTTGCATTCGGCTGTTGCTGGCTATAATCAAGAGCAATCTGATAATAAAACTCAATATCCGATTTTTGTTCCGAAGAACCGAATAATGATTTGTAAAGTGAAAAACCTGATTCCTTGAGTTTGCCTAAACTTAATCCCTCCGAGCGTATCAGTTCGACCGTCACCTCATCAGGCTTCAGCGTGACCGAGCGAACTTTGGCCAATAATTTAGCACCCTCACCAATGCCCCAAACTTGATCCGCGGCACTCTCAACCAAAGACAGAGCCACTCGACCTGGCAAGGTCAGACTCCCAATCGACACCTTGCGGATCGTCAAAGGCCCTTCAGCCGCAATAATCTCAATTTGAGTATTCAGATAAGCAGCGCCCCAAATGCCATCGACTGGCATCGTCAGATGCACATACAAAACGGATCCTGCGATGAATGCCTGACCATGAAATCCCGGTAAACTTTGGCTTGCAATCGCGAGGGCACTATTGAGATCCGCCAGGTTTGCTGCCAAGACCAAAGGTTTGTCCTCAGCCTGCGACATCGATTGGTGAAGATTATTCAGCAGATTTTTGCTATTTTTTACCGTCGTCGCGGTCAATTCTTGCTCAGACGTCAATAAAGGTTGACGATCCAGCAGCAACACAGCAGCAATAACCACAATTGCCACAACAACGAGCAACAGTGTCAGTATTTGCCTGAGTAAATGATTGACGGCCTGCATAAAAAATCTCTACTTCGAGTATGTTGCTATCTTACCAGAGCCAATACAGCCAAGTTAACAGCTATACTCCTATGAAATAGAGATTGTTTTATGCTTAGATAGCATTTTGTTCAGCAATTAGGTCCATCTGGCAAATTAGTTTTGACTAATAAAATGAAAATAAAACACAGTTAAATTGTAAACAAGATAAGTAACGTTAAGTTTTATCAAGTTTTTTTCCTGTTTACTTTGAAACCAGCGTCGCTTTAGGTTAGTTTTAACATTGAATGTAAATTGAAGTAATACATGATGCCTTTAGGGAGTAACAGATGACTTTTGCCAGATCTAAGGCAACGACTGTTCGGTTATCTTGGTGGAATTTATTCTACTGCTTCTGCATTTTTTTTCATCTGCAAGCAACTGCTGCTGATGTAGACACCGATTTAGAAACAAAACTCGATCATTATCTGACATTACCTGAGAATGACATCGCAGGTGCCGAAAAATATTTATTATCACTTGAGTCCGCCTTACAACCGCAAACATCGGTGTTTACCAAGACTCGGCTTTATATCTATTTATCTTCCCATTACAGCGTTCAAAAACAGCAAGCCAAAGCTGAAGAATATTTGAAAAAAGTCAGTGATATTGCTGATGAGATGCAGCACCCCGATATTTACGCTGAACTTTATGCCGAACGTTTAAGTCAACACTGGGCAAACAACGAGAATAGCAAAGCATCAGAACTGGTGCCCCTCGTTCAACAATTCGCTGCTCGCGCCAACAATTACCGCGTGCGGTATTACGCCTTCAATACCGTCGGTCGTTTTTTACAATGGCAAGGCAATTACAAAGACTCCTTGGCTGCTTTGCATCAAGCATTAGACAGTGTTTCACGGCCAGACTTCACCAAAGTTCAACGTAATAAAAACCGGCAAATCTTTTTAAAATTGCAAATTGCAGCGTTGAATCAAAGTTTGCGCAACTATGATGCCGGGTTAAAAATCATTCGGGATGCGATCAACTCGGCACAAAATGATCCGACGTTGCAGAGCATGATGAGTGATCTGTATAACACCGAAGGATTATTGCTGACAGATTCTAATCAGAACGAACTGGCTGCAGCCGCGTATCGAAACTCAGAAAGTTGGGGCCAAAAACTTAAAAACAACTACGCAATCAGCACGGCAATCAATAACTTAGGCGATTTATACTTACGGACTGGTGAATATCAAAAGGCGATGATTTATTTTACGCGGGCCTATACCATCGCCAAAGAAATGAATGACGAGTATGGCATGGAAATCGCTGAATTTAATCAAGGTGCGATTTTAGTTCGGCAAGGCCAAGCTGAAAAAGGCTTGCCGCTGATGCAGACCGTGGTCGATAGTAATCGTGCTCGCGATGCTGTGAATGAGTTACTGCCATTATTAGAGGAACTCGCCGATGCCTTCCACATTGCAAAAGATTTCGAAAAGGAAGCAGCAACTTTACGTGAGTACAACCAGCTCAATAAAAAATTATTCCAAATCGAACGCGATAAACAACTCAACCAATTGCAAGAAGAGTTCTCTGCCAAAGAAAAAGCCAAACAAATTGAAGTGTTAGAACAACAAAATCTAGTGAAGGCTGCTGAACTCGATAAAAAACACTTACAACAAAAAGTATTTATGTTGGTCGGCATTGTCGTATTGCTAGCATCAGGCATGCTCTTCCAGCTATATCGTCGGGTTCGGAAAACCAATAGTAAACTTCGTGTCGCCAATGACAAACTCGCCTACCACTCATTGCATGATCCGCTGACAGGCTTGTTAAATCGTCGGTCATTACATGACCATATGCACCGAAAAACGCAAATGGGCGAGCGTCGTGCCAACCAATTTGCCGAACAAGATGGTTTTATTTTGCTAGACGTCGATTTTTTCAAACACATCAACGACAGCTTCGGCCATGCCGCAGGCGACTTTGTGCTGATTGAGATTGGTAAACGGTTGAAAGCCTTAACTCGCAGTGAAGATATGGTGCTACGTTGGGGCGGCGAAGAATTCTTATTGGTGCTACGCCGCATTGACCAAGAGTCGTTGAATCAGTTTACCCAACGCGTTTTAAATGCCATTGGTTCTAGCCCTATTGAGTTTCAGGGCCAAGAGATCCCAGTCACTGTCAGCGCTGGCTTTATTCCAATTCCTTTTGCAGACTTGACCGAAGAGCAACTCAATTGGGAAAAAGCACTGCAACTGGCTGATATGGCGCTGTATTTAGGTAAAGTTCATGGCCGAAATCGTGCGTACGGTTTATTAAAATTGAATAAACCTTATGCTGAAGTGCAACAACAACTGGAATCGGATCTGAGCAAAGCGATGGACGAGGGCTTAGTTGAAGTCTGCTTAATACACGGCCCTAGCCCAAAGCCAGCTGAATCTCACCACTAATTGAGTCAAACTGATTTACAGAATTTCGCATGCTGAGTTCTAACAAAACTTAAAGTCCTCTGATAAAAAAACCACAGCTTTGCAGGGTGATGATCTTTGTCAACATCGATTGCAAGCGCTGTGGTTGTTAGAACACTGTTGTTGTATAAATTAGGAGTTTTGATAAATCAGGGGTTTTAACAACTCTGTGCTGGTGACAGCACTGTGGTTGAATGGCAACTACAGTGCTGTCAGTTAGAAAGCTACAGCCTTATTCCCAATTTAATACCACTTTACCAGACTGCCCTGAGCACATAATCTCAAAGCCTTCTTGGAAATTGGCGACCGGCATTTCGTGCGTGACAATAGGCGATAAATCTAAGCCTGATTGAATTAAACTGGCCATTTTGTACCAAGTTTCAAACATTTCACGGCCATAAATGCCCTTGATCACCAAACCTTTAAAAATGACTTTGTTCCAATCCACCGCCATGTCTGAAGGCGGGATCCCCAACATCGCAATTTTACCGCCATGGTTGATAGTGTCTAACATCGAACGAAACGCGGATGGCACACCCGACATCTCTAAACCAACGTCAAAACCTTCAGTCATGCCCAATTCGGCCATCACATCTTTTAGGTTTTCTTTGCTGACATCAACGGCACGAGTAGCGCCCATTTTCAATGCCAGTTCTAAGCGGTATGGGTTCACATCGGTGATGACAATATGGCGAGCACCGACATGGCGAGCCACCGCAACCGCCATGATGCCAATGGGGCCAGCGCCCGTGATGAGCACACGCGCGCCCTTGAGACTTTCTACACCTGCCACAACGCCACGTCCTTCTGTGCCCGGTTGTAGTCGTCCATCTGGCCGATATCCAGCCAGTACTCG
>CAZIPG010000007.1:546-1503 GCA_964540955.1 uncultured Rheinheimera sp. | reverse complement strand
CACATCCTCACCGACAAAATCAAAAGATAACGTGGTGTGTACGGCATTACCAAATGGGTCGAAAATCGCGGCGATATTGTCTGGAATGTTGTCTGGGATTTTAAAGGCGTTAAACGCCGGGATCACCAAGTACTCAGCGAACGAGCCTTGACGGTTCACGCCAACACCAATGGTGTTACGACACAAATGCACGCGGCCTGCACGACAGTTACGGCAATGACCACAGACTAAATGGCCTTCTCCTGACACGCGATCGCCAACGTTGAAGCCACGAACTTCCGAGCCCATGCCAACCACTTCACCCACGTACTCATGACCAACGACCATGCCGTGCGGAATGGTATTTTGCGCCCACTCATCCCACTTAAAAATATGCACGTCAGTGCCGCAGATGGCGGTTTTTTTGATTTTGATTAATACATCATTCGGGCCAACTTCTGGCATCGGCACTTCAGTTTGCCAAATGCCTGGTTCTGCTTTTAATTTTGCTAATGCTTTCATTTGTTACTCCTGCAAACTGGCAGTTAGGCAATCACGCCCATGTCTTTACCAATACGAATAAAGGCGTCGATGGCCTTATCGAGTTGCGCTTGGGTGTGCGCGGCAGAAATCTGCGTGCGAATGCGCGCTTGGCCTTTCGGCACCACTGGGAACGAGAAACCCACCACATAAATGCCTTGTTCGAGCATGCGCCGAGCCATTTCAGCCGCAACTTTGGCATCGCCCAACATCACTGGGATGATGGCGTGATCTTTACCCGCTAAAGTAAAGCCTGCTGCTGACATTTTCTCACGGAAATAACTGGCATTTTGCCAAAGTTTGGCGCGTAGCTCATCGCCTTCGGCCAATAACTCCAATACGCGAATGGACGCGGTGACAATCGAAGGCGCTAAGCTGTTCGAGAATAAATACGGGCGTGAGCGTTTGCGTAGCCACTCAATGACTTCTTTTTTACCT
>CAZIPG010000007.1:0-536 GCA_964540955.1 uncultured Rheinheimera sp. | reverse complement strand
CGACGGATTGGGTGCGTCCACCACGTCAAATGAACTCTACCTCCTTCTTTTATGTAGTTTTTTCTTATAGGGTGTACATTATGCCATTAGGCTGTAGTAAAATCAACTGCCTAAGCTATTGGAAAATAAATACGGGCGTGAACGTTGACGTAGCCACTCAATCACTTCTTTTTTACCTGAAGTGTAACCGCCAGAAGCGCCACCTAATGCTTTGCCTAAAGTACCGGTAATAATATCCACCCGTGACATCACATCGCAGTATTCATGGGTACCACGGCCATTTTTGCCAACAAAACCGACGGCATGGCTGTCATCGACCATCACCATCGCATTGTATTTGTCAGCCAAATCACAAATCGATTTCAAATCGGCAATCACGCCATCCATCGAAAACACGCCATCAGTCGCAATCAGCTTAAAACGCGCGCCATCGGCATCCGCTTGCTTCAGTTGCGCTTCAAGCTCCACCATATCATTGTTGGCATACCGATAACGTTTGGCCTTACATAAGCGCACGCCATCGATGATGGATGCAT
>CAZIPG010000006.1:0-32522 GCA_964540955.1 uncultured Rheinheimera sp. | reverse complement strand
CAGTTCCCTAGTAGCTCAGCCGGTTAGAGCGGCGGACTGTTAATCCGTAGGTCGTTGGTTCGAGTCCAACCTGGGGAGCCACTGTTTCCTTGCACAATTTGTTCTCAGTTCCCTAGTAGCTCAGCCGGTTAGAGCGGCGGACTGTTAATCCGTAGGTCGTTGGTTCGAGTCCAACCTGGGGAGCCAAAAGCCCAATAATTAGTCTAAAATTCCTCTTCTTAGTTTATTTCATCGCAATTTTTTGTTTTAATTATAGTTATGCCTGAATTTGTCCGTTGCGGGCTATACTAGTCATGTCGCAGAAGGGAAAATATTGCAGCTATGAAAATATTCCGCACCTTGTTTATCGTTCAAATCATTTGCACACTGATCCTACAGGCAGTGATTAGTTTTGCAGTGATTTCAACAACTGCTTTTCAACAAAATCAATTAATTACGACTCAGCAACAAACTATTGCTCAGATGCTCAAAGCATTTGCTGAAGAAGATTATGCAGTTTTGGCCCAATCGATTCGCAGTACTTTAAATATTCAGCAACTGCAAATTACGCAAACTGACGGAACAGTTCTTGCGGAATTTAACAGTGCCACGCAAAAACCATCGTTGGCCAGTCAAATTTTCAGCCTGTCTGGTTTTCCAAGAGAATTTGCCAACGTAAAAAATGCCGAAAAAGGCGTTCAAATTCGGTTTATGCCGAATGTGGATAATCTCGATCAAAGTTTTATGCAAACCTTTTGGGTGTTATTGATTGCCCCACTGTGTTTAGTGCTGTTGCCGGCTATTGTCGCGCCTATCCAAGCGAAAACAATTCTTACTAAATTAAACCACAGCATTTCATCGGCGATGGATAGATTTATGCGCGATCCGCAGACCAATCTGCCTGACCTTGCATTACCCGCTGAATTTGATGGTGTTGCCCTGACATTACAACGTTTTGGCGATTTTAGTCAGCAACAATATAGTGAAATGTCGCGTGCTGCTAAGTTAGTTGCTGAAGATGCCTATAAAGATACCATCACTAATTTGCCCAACCGTAACCGCTTTGTGCAGTTTTATGAAGAAAATCTGCGGGATGTAAACAGTGTAGATTTCGGCATATTTGCGATTGTCCGTTGTACTGAATTGCAAACAATTAACCAACGTCGTGGTTACCACGAGGGTGATAATTACATTCGCGAAGTTGCATCAGCGACAGAGCGTGTTGCATCCACTTACCGTGATGCCAAGGTATATCGCCTTAATAGTTCTGATTTCGGTGTGCTGATCCCGCGCATCACGGCGAAAGAAGCGGAGAATTTCGGTACTTTATTGCAGAGCAAATTTAACGAGTATCAAAAACTCACCGAACTTGACTCAGTCGCTTATACCGGTATGGTGAGTTACCAAGCAGGCAAAGCCTTGGGTGAATTGTTAGCCATCGCGGATACTGCGATTAGTTTGGCCCAAACCAAACAAACCAACAGCTGGCATTTACAAAAAGATGACCTACAAATTGATGGGCCGTCGATGGGGTTTGGTAACCAGAACTGGCGCAGTGTCATTGACGATGTGTTAGCCAACGAACGGATCTCTTTGCTCACGCAATCGATCCAGCCGTCGAATCGTTCTAATAAAGCCTATTCTGAAATATTGGTTCGTTTTAACACGGCAGAAGGTCAATTACTGCCCACCGCTTCTTTGCTGGCGATGGCAGAAAAGCTGGACAAAATCATCGCTGTCGACCGATTAATCATCGAAACTGCTTTATTAACCATTAAAGAAAAAAATCTGCATGACCAATATTTTGGCCTGAACCTCAGCGCTCGTTGCGTTCATGATGATCAATTTATTATTTGGTTAGAACGCCGCTTACTGAAAGATGCGTCCATTGCAAGCAAACTGGTCTTCGAAATCAGTGAATATGGTTTGCAACAGAACTTAAAAACTAGCAAACGCTTCATCGATATGATCCATCGCACTGGTGCGCGCATTACTGTTGAGAAGTTTGGCACAGGCATCACTTCATTTAAATTCTTCCGCGATTTGAAACCGGATTTCGTCAAGATGGATGGCAGTTATACCCGCCAAATCGATGAAGACAAGAATAATCAGTATTTTATGCGTTTGATGATCGATTTAGCGCATCGGATTGGTGTCAATGTGATTGCCGAGTGTGTCGAAACTCAGGAAGAGAAGCATATGCTGGAGTCTTTATTTATTGATGGGACTCAGGGTTACTATATTGGTAAACCATCGCCAATTTAATCGGTACTGCAGAGTCGTACGCAAGGCTTGACGGTCAACAACAACCTTACGCTTTATCGGGTTGTTTCCATGCTGACAAATCCGCATAATAACGCACCTTTTGGCTGAGTAAAAAGCCGAAGGTGCGTTACCCATTGGCGAATGCCTTCGATGAGAAAGAATAATGACTGAGTTTTTATTACTATTAGTCAGCACAATTCTGGTCAACAATTTTGTGTTGGTTAAATTTTTAGGCCTTTGCCCATTTATGGGGGTATCGAACAAACTCGATACTGCAATCGGTATGTGTTTGGCAACGACATTCGTACTGACCTTAGCGTCATTATGCAGTTATCTGGTTGACCACTATATCTTAGCGCCACTTGATATCACTTATTTACGCACCTTGAGTTTCATTTTAGTGATTGCAGTTGTGGTGCAATTCACTGAAATGGTCGTGCATAAAACCAGCCCTACCCTTTATCGCTTATTGGGTATTTTCTTACCATTGATTACCACAAACTGTGCTGTGCTTGGGGTTGCCTTGCTGAACGTCAATGCAAACCATGGGATGTTTCACTCCGTCGTGTATGGGTTTGGTGCAGCCGTTGGCTTTTCTTTAGTTTTGGTGTTGTTTGCAGCCATGCGCGAACGTTTAGCGTCTGCTGACGTGCCGTTGCCTTTTCGCGGTGCTGCCATAGGGCTGATAACTGCGGGCCTTATGTCTTTGGCCTTTATGGGCTTCACTGGCTTGGTCAAGGGTTAATTCATTATGCTGATTGCATTACTGGCTTTAACAGCGTTAGCACTGGTTTTTGGTGCCATTTTGGGCTATGCCGCCATTCGTTTTAAGGTTGAAGCGGATCCTTTAGTTGATCAAATTGATGATATTTTGCCGCAAACCCAATGTGGTCAATGTGGCTATCCTGGTTGTCGACCTTACGCCGAGGCAATTGCCAATGGCGATGCTATCAACAAGTGCCCACCCGGCGGTGATGCTGCCATCAAAAAATTAGCGGCATTAATGGGCGTTGAAGCAACACCATTGGATGGCGCGCAGACTCCGGCGATTAAAAGAGTCGCCTATATTCGAGAAGACGAATGTATCGGTTGTACCAAATGCATCCAAGCATGCCCAGTTGATGCCATCGTCGGAGCATCGAAACAAATGCATACAGTGATTACCGATGAATGTACAGGCTGTGATTTGTGTGTCGAACCCTGTCCGGTGAATTGTATCGATATGTTACCCGTGCCGACCACGGTTGAACGTTGGAAGTGGGACCTCAATACCATTCCAGTAAAGATCCTGGAGACGAACTAATTGGCCTCTTTATTTCAACAAATCAAAGCGGGAACTTTGTGGGATTTTCACGGCGGCATTCATCCGCCAGCACGCAAAACCCAAACTAGTCAGAAACCTATTGCGCATCTGCCAATGCCCGAGCGGTTGTATCTACCGTTGCGTCAACATATTGGGGTCGCAGGCGCGCTTTTAGTCCAGCCTGGTGACTATGTCCTGAAAGGTCAAGCGCTGACAGCAGCAAATAACGCCATGGCGGTGCCAGTCCATGCCCCAACCTCCGGTTATATTTTAAGTATTGTTGAACATCCTTCTGCGCATCCATCGGCCCTACCCGAGCCGATGATGGTGTTGGAACCAGATGGTCTTGACCAATGGCGGGAACGCTTTCCACTCGACCCTGAACACGCTTCTCGCCAGCAAATTTTGGCGCGCATCCAAGATGCCGGGATCGCAGGCATGGGCGGAGCAGGTTTCCCTACGCACATCAAATCATCCGCCAGCCAAGGTGTTGATTATTTAATTATCAATGCCGCTGAATGTGAACCTTATATCACCGCAGATGATACCTTGATGCAATCGGCCGCCGAGACCATTATCCAAGGCATTGACATCCTAGCTGATTTGTTGAGCCCTAAAGCGGTGCTGATTGGGATTGAAGATGACAAACCCAGAGCCATTGCAGCCATGCAGGCGGTTTGTGAACATCGCAAAGATTATTACGTTCGGGTCGTTCCAGCCAAGTATCCAAGCGGCGGCGAAAAACAATTAATCCAACGACTTACCAGTAAAGAAGTGCCTGCCGGTCGACGTCCTTTAGATATTGGTATTGTGATGCAGAACGTCGGTACCGCCTTCGCGATTGCTCAAGCCGTTCATCACGATATTCCGTTAATTTCTCGGGTTGTGACTGTGGTGGGAGAAACTCTGAGTCGCCCGCAAAATGTCATTGCTTTATTGGGTACCCCCGTTGGCTTTTTGCTTGAGCATTGCGGCTTCACGCCTGAACCCGAACAACGGGTCATTATGGGCGGCCCGATGATGGGGTTCACCTTGCCGGGTTTGCAAATTCCTGTCGTGAAAACCACCAACTGTATCATTGCGCCTACTCAGGCTGAATTGCCGCCAAGTGGCCCCGAAATGGATTGCATTCGCTGTGGCGCCTGTGCTGAGGCCTGTCCGGTGACCTTGCTACCGCAACAGTTGTTATGGTTTAGCAAAGCCAAAGATCATGAAAAACTGAAAGAACACAATCTCGCTGATTGTATCGAATGTGGTGCTTGTGCCTACGTTTGCCCAAGTGAAATCCCCTTGGTGCATTATTACCGAGTTGCCAAGGCAGAAATCCGTGAACAGCATCGTGATGAGCTCAAAGCTGAACAGGCCAAAGCGCGGTTCGAAGCCCGCAATGAACGCCTTGAGCGCGAAAAACAACAACGCATGGCGAAGAATCAGGCTTTAGCGGCACAGCGTCAGTCGATGTTGGCGGAGCAACAAAAGCAACAAATCGCGGCAGCTGCCGAAAGGGTTGAAGCGACAACGCCGCTCAGTAAAGAAGAAATTATCGCTGAACGTGA
Source organism: uncultured Rheinheimera sp. (assembly GCA_964540955.1). GTDB lineage: Bacteria > Pseudomonadota > Gammaproteobacteria > Enterobacterales > Alteromonadaceae > Pararheinheimera. The sequence goes on along the minus strand of CAZIPG010000006.1, from coordinate 27,419 downwards.
ACGTAAAAAGGCCGAGGCTAGAGCTTATCAAGCGGCGAAAGCGGCATCGAGTCAGCCTGCTGAACAACAAACTTCTGCTGAACCTTCTGCGGCTGAAGCGCAAACAGCGGCTACAGATCCACGTGCCGCAGCTGTCGCAGCCGCTATCGCGCGGGCTAAGGCGAAAAAAGCGGGTTCAGACGTCTCATCTTCCAGTGAAAGTAGCAATAGCGCTGATAATTTCAGCGCTGACAATTCGAGCACAGCCGATTTAGCATCATCGCCGGCCGCCGAGCAGAATACCGATCCCCGTGCAGCCGCTGTTGCCGCCGCCATTGCTCGGGCCAAGGCCAAGAAAGCAGCGAATGACACTGCGCCAGCACAGCCTGCCGAAAGCGCTTCGGCAGTGACAGCTGACACCGACCATCAGACGCCTGCGGTTGAAACAACTGCAGTCGATCCAAGAGCCGCAGCAGTTGCAGCCGCCATCGCTCGGGCGAAAGCCAAAAAAGCCGCTGCAGAAACAGCAAGCAGCGAAACTTCGCTGGCAGCGACGAAACAAACAGCTTCAGAGAGCCCCATAGAAAGTGCGACAGAAGCAGCAATAGAAACTGCGAGAGCTCCAACAGAAACGTCATTACCGAACGAAACACCGAACGAAACACCGAACGAAACACCGACAGATCCGCGGGCTGCCGCGGTCGCAGCAGCCATTGCTCGGGCCAAAGCCAAAAAAGCTCAAGCCGCAATCGTTGATGCGACTCAAGTTGAGAACAGCAATCTGACAGCGAACAACAGTCAGGACAATGAGGCTGAACCGGCAACAAAAGACGTGAGCACCATTGAATTGACTGGTAACACAGTCAATTCAGCTGAGGCATCCGCTAAAAACGAGCCATCCCAACAGGCCACAGAGCCGAAGCTTGCGGACGCATTCACAGCAACCACCTCAGCGGCAGATGCCAAAAAGGCGGCCATTGCGGCAGCAATTGCTCGGGCTAAAGCCAAAAAAGCTAATCCAGCACCTAGTTCGAACGATGAGGAGCAATCATCATGAGTTTTAAAGTTGCCGCCTCCCCTCACCATCATGCCAAAGTGCAAACTTCGACTTTAATGTTGAAAGTGGCGATTGCCACAATTCCAGGCATTGCCGCGCAGTGTTACTTTTTTGGCTATGGTGTCTTGATCCAATTAGTGTTGGCTATTTTGACCGCATGGGCGAGTGAAGCTCTGATCTTAAGTCTTCGCGAAAAAACCATTATCAATCGGCTGAAAGATCATAGTGCACTGGTGACAGGGCTGCTTTTAGCGGTCGCTATTCCTGCATATGCCCCTTGGTGGATTATCGTGCTCGGCACTGCCTTCGCCATTATTGTCGTGAAACAACTCTATGGTGGACTTGGCAATAATTTATTCAACCCGGCCATGGCTGCTTATGTGTTATTGTTGGTATCTTTTCCACAACAAATGACCGCCTGGACACCGCCATCCACTCTGCAAGTGCAGCAGCAACATGCCGCAGATCCGATTTGTTTGGTATTTACCAACTTTAGCTGTGATGGCTACAGCATTACTCAACTGAAAACCGATATCGATGGCCGCACCATGGCCACGCCGCTCGATACTTTAAAAACCGATCTGAATAACAACAAAACCATTTCCGAGAGCCAGCAGCAAGCGGTATTCGCCAACTTTGGCGGTCTGGGCTGGAACTGGGTGAACTTAGGTTTCCTGCTCGGCGGATTATGGTTATTACAACAAGGCGTCATTCAATGGCGTATTCCGGTCGCCATCCTTGCCAGTCTCACAGTGTGTAGTTTGATAGGTTCCATGGTTGATGCTGATCAGTTTGCCAGCCCACTGTTTCATTGGTTGACTGGCGGTACCATGCTTGCAGCATTTTTTATTGCCACAGATCCAGTTTCAGCCTCCACGACAGCGAAAGGCCGACTGATATACGGCGCTTTGATTGGCTTGTTAGTGTATTTGATCCGAACCTTCGGTGGTTTTCCAGACGGTTACGCTTTTGCGGTCATGTTGGCCAATCTTTCGGTACCACTCATTGACGCTTATACCAAACCCAGAACTTATGGCCACAAAGCCAAAGGAGCGCAATAATGCTGAAGTTTGTCAGTAAAAACGCCGCATTATTGGGTTTTAGCGCAACCTTATGTGTCGGTTTAGTTGCAGGCGTCAATCTACTGACCAAAGACCGCATCGCCGCCCAACAGCTGGCGCAAAAAGTGGCTCTGTTACAAGAAGTGCTACCGGCAGGCAGCGCCGGCAGTGAAATACTGCAGAGCTGTATTTATATCGAAGAACCTTCGGTATTTGGCAAAAGTTCGACGCCTATCTACCGCACGACTTTCCAAGGCCAAACCATCTTTGTAGTTGAAACGACCGCTCCAGACGGTTACAGCGGCAATATTGATTTACTCGCCGCCATTCGCGACGATGCCACTATTCTGGCGGTGCGCACACTTGCACACAAAGAAACCCCTGGGCTTGGCGATAAAATCGAAACTCAAAAAAGTGATTGGATCCTCAGTTTTAATGGCTTCCAATTGCAAGGAAGCGATGATAAACGCTTGGCCGTGCGCAAAGATGGTGGACAATTCGATCAATTTACCGGCGCCACTATCACGCCAAGGGCGGTGATTTCTGCAGTGAAACGGGCCGCAACCTACTTACAACAGCATCCTGAATTGGCAACTGTGCCAGCAGCATGCTCACCAATGCAGCAATGAGGTTGATATGAGTAAATATCAAGAAATCATGCAACAAGGCTTGTGGAAAAATAACCCAGGCTTAGTCCAATTACTGGGATTGTGCCCATTGCTGGCGACGAGTTCGTCATTAACCAATGCGCTTGGCTTGGGTTTAGCCACCATGTTAGTACTCGCCAGCACTAATTTAGTGGTGTCATTAGTGCGCAACCAAGTGCCAGATGAAATTCGTATTCCGATTTTTGTGATGATTATCGCAGCAGTCGTCACCGCCATCGAACAGTTAATGCAAGCCTATACCTTTGCCCTTTATCAATCACTGGGCATCTTTATTCCACTGATCGTCACTAACTGTATTGTGATTGGTCGCGCCGAAGCTTTTGCTTCGAAAAATGCACCATTGCCCGCACTGGTGGATGGCTTCATGATGGGCGCGGGTTTTTGCTTGGTGTTGCTGGCACTGGGTGCTATTCGCGAAATATTGGGCCAAGGCACCTTATTCGCCGGCGCCGAAACGCTGCTTGGCAGTTGGGCTGCCGTTTTGAAAATTACCATTTATCAAGCAGATAGCCATTTCTTGTTAGCGATCCTGCCGCCCGGTGCTTTTATGGTGTTGGGCGTGTTAATTGCGGGTAAAAATGCCATTGATCTGCGGAAAAAGGCCAAAGCGGCCGATCGCAAAGGCAGCATCCAACGGGCCCGCGTGACCCATGTAAATACTAGTAACTCATGAACCAGCAAAAACGTATTGAGATCTTAAGCCGCTTACGGGCGGCCAATCCCCACCCGACGACTGAGCTTCATTTCAGCAATCCATTTGAATTATTGATTGCTGTGTTACTGTCGGCGCAAGCCACCGACGTGGGCGTGAATAAAGCGACCGTCGGATTATTTGCCGCAGCGAACAATCCAAAAGATATGCTGGCGCTGGGTGTTGATGGCGTGAAGCATCATATTAAAACGATTGGACTCTTTAACACCAAAGCTGAAAATGTGATCAAAACTTGCCAAATTTTGGTTGAACAACACCAAGGGCAAGTCCCGGAAAATCGTGAAGCGTTGGAAGCATTACCAGGGGTTGGCAGAAAGACCGCCAATGTTGTTTTAAATACGGCCTTTGGTTGGCCGACCATAGCGGTCGACACCCATATTTTCCGCGTCAGTAATCGCATGAACTTCGCTCCGGGTAAAAACGTCGATGCGGTCGAGCAAAAACTGCTGAAAGTCGTCCCCGCCGAATTCAAAGTCGATGTCCATCATTGGTTGATTTTGCATGGCCGTTATACCTGCGTTGCCCGCAAACCCAAATGTGGCAGCTGTCTTGTTGAAGATTTATGCGAGTACAAAGAGAAAGTGGACTAATGCCACACTCTGTGAAATGGAGAGGAAATTATGCGAATTTTACACACCATGTTACGCGTCGGCGATTTGAACCGTTCGATTGCTTTTTATACCGAAGTGCTTGGCATGAAACTGCTGCGGACCTCCGATAATCCAGAGTACAAATACACCTTGGCTTTTGTGGGATATCACGACGAACGAGAAGGTGCGGTGCTCGAACTCACTTACAACTACGGCGTCGACAGTTATGATTTGGGCAATGCTTTTGGTCATATCGCATTAGAAGTCGATGATGTCTATCAAGCTTGTGATCTGATCCGCGCCCGTGGCGGTGTGATTAGTCGCGAACCTGGCCCGGTGAAAGGTGGTACCACTGAAATTGCCTTCGTCCGCGATCCTGACAACTACGCCATCGAACTGATCCAGAAGAAACCGCACTATCAGCAACTTTAGGCTTAGTTTAGGCTGATGTGAAAACCAATCTTTGAAAAAACAAACCCCACTCAAAGTGGGGTTTGTTGTAGACAGCAAGCGTCACTCAAACAGATTAGTACGGGCCCCAATCATCCAAGAGCAACAGTGGCCTTATTCTTCAACAGTAATCACGACCTTTTCATTCAATGACATCGCTAAGTTATTGTCATAATAAGCGGCTTCGTTGATAAAGGTTGGATAAACCACCTCTTGGCCGTCATAACAAATTTCGGTGCCATCAAATAAAGTAAACAGCGGTTGGCCAGGATAAATTGGCTGATAATCGCGGTCTTGAATATTGCGATGCACCATACCTAAGCGTTCGCCAGACTCTGACATCGGCAATTTGATGCTGTGTAAATAACGAAACGCCTCGACAGTTTTGGGAAGTGGCGGTAATTTGCCTAAGTTTGATAGCTCAATAAAATCAAGGATATGCTGCGTCATTTCATGCATTTCTTCCAACACATCTTGTCGCAACACCGATTGCGGTTGTGGTCCCACTTCAACGATGACGCCATAAGTGCCAACCGTGCATAACAACGCATGATCGGCTTGCGCAAAATGATCTTCATCGCGAGAAATCACGGCTTTAGGCATCTTCATTTTGACATAAGCCGCCAATTGGTTATACAAAGCGCCCGCTTGCGTCAAAATCAAACAAGGTCCCATGTTGCTGGTGGTATTGTGTAAATCGATGATGAAGTCGGTTTTGGCTGCGCCTTTAGGCCCCAGTTGCGCGTTAATGACCTTGGCTCGACTCTGCTCATAGTTTGTGAGTGATGGGTTGGCTAAATCAGCAGTTTTGAATTGGCGATTCAAATCGCTATGCAGATAACGCCGATTGGCCGCATGCGCTTCAGGATTGGCAAATAGAGTTTGGCAAGAAAAACTAGAGCGTTGGATCAGATCTGGCTGCTGGCGATAGCGCCTTTCTAAGTAAATGCCGGAAAACTCGTTCCCATGAGTACCACCAACAATCGCCACCGTGTTAATTTTTACTTGTGCCATCTCGCAACTCCAAAGCCTTTAATCAAAGCACTATTATGCCTTGTCACTGCCTCATTGTGGATAGCGCAATTGCGCAAGATGGTAAAGAAATGCAGAAAAATTAATAGAAATGCAGATTAAATAGATAAACAACCAAATTAAGCTGAACTTTAATCAAGCGGCAGGACGTTCGGCAATAAAACGACAGCTAATTAAATTATCGCCGTACACAGCTTGTAAGCTCTGATTCAACACTTGTTGCGCCGTTTGTGTGCATTTACCGCATTGACTGGCAACGCCTAAACATTGCTTCAATTCACGCATAGAGGTTAACCCCTCACCTACTTTCTGGCGAATGGTTTTATCTGAAACAGCTTTACAGACACATACGTACATTGGCAATACCCTGCGTTTGACGACGCGGGCATATTAATCTAATTAAGAACAATTATCAATACGGAGAAAGATCTTTTCAGATCCGAAAAACAAACAGACGACCCGAGGCCGCCTGTTATTGATATTCCGCAAGTCGCCCATTCAAGGCCAACTTGGCTGCAGATTTTTGCAGGCTTGCTGATTGAAAGCTCTCTTAATGCGAGCTTTCTTCTTCCATTGCTTCAAGCAAAGTTTCAGCCAGTTCGGTTGGCGAAATCACCACACCAGGCTCATCTGCATGCGGGAATACCGCAACAGATAATTCATCACCATTCAGGCCACTGGTCCATTTATCTAACCAAGTACTGATATCAACAGCTTTCGACTGACAGCCAGCTAATTCGCCCTCAATCCATAAATCAGCCAGCTCAGCATGTGGCCATACCGGAATGCACTGCTCACCTTCAGCGGTCACCAGCACAAAACCTTCATCATCCATCAGGATCCAAATTTGTTCTAAATCGACCACAGCATTGATGAAGTAGTCATACCGTTGCTCAGCATCAAGTTTTGTGACTTTTTTGATGTCTTCCGCAGTCAGTGCGTATTCCATAATAGGTTACCTTTGGTTAATCGAAAATATGACCGCTATGATGACGCAAAGCGGGCATTTGGCAAAGCGTTTTATGCGGCTGCGTGAATACGGTTTGCATTGTTTGCACCGCTTGCATGGCTTGCCCCCTAAATTGGGGCCACTACATTTTTACAGCCTCTTTGCGGCGAACCGTCAATTGCTGATAACAAATATCAACCTTGCCATTGCCTTTGTCATGAAAAAACGCACTCGAGCGCTGGCGATGAGCCGCGAGTTTGTCCATAAATGCACGACTTTTCGCATTGAGGATTTGCAGTGGAATTTGTTCGGTGGCGCTCAGTTGCGTGCCCATCCGAGCTTTGACAATCAAGCTACGCTGGCTGAAGTCGGCAATCATCCCCCCACTTGCTTTATCACCGCGCTTGACCAGATTCAACCACTCACCGCCCCAGACCACCTTGGCAACCATCGACATATTACGGTCTAAATGGCGTGGTGCTTGGCCTTGCATAATTGCAATCTCGGTGGTGGCTGAGTCTGCCGCTTCGTTGCGTGCCATCGACACCATATTAGGACAATTCAACAACCACTCTTCTTTAGCATCGCGCCCGACCGGAAAGCCAGCACGAAACCCCGTTTCTTTCGCGAAAATGTCATCGGTCTGCACAAGCACAAAATCTTTCGCTGGATGGGTATCGCTTGGCCACATGAATTCAGCTTTTAATGCGGGCCATTGCCGAGTGTGGCCATTGGGATGTTGTTCATCATCGGGCAGCCCAGCTTGTAACACAAACTGATCGATCACTCGGTAAAAGCTCAACCCATCATAAAAACCACTTTCAACCAACTGGCGAAAACGTTCGGCATGGCGCGGCGCAAATGGACTAGCCAACTGCAAAATCACCACGCCTTGTTCTAGTTGCAGATACACCAATTCGGCTTGCGCGAGGTCTACCCATTCAGGTTCAATTTGTTGCTGCAGCTGAACTAGGGGTTTTGCCGGCTGTTGGGCTGAAGACACTTGGCCACTTGCGGCTGAAGTACTGGCATGAAAGCCACCGCACACAATACCGAGACTCAACAGCCACGCATTATGTGCGCTCGGTCGACCCAAGCCTTTGCGGGCTAGAAATGCTGCGAGCGATTTCAAGAAAGAAACACCCAAAAGCGTTTTCGCTTCCATACTTCAACCCTTATGGTTAATTGGCCAGTAATGGCGCTAACAATTGATCGGCAAGCAATAACAATACACCATAGCGTGCGCCTTTGGCCAAAAACACAATCAACAGAAATAAACCAAAGCGCATGCGCAGTACACCTGCAGCCAAGGTCAATGGGTCCCCGACCACCGGCAACCAGCTTAAACACAAAGCCCAAGCGCCATATTTTTGCATCCAGCCCTGCGCACGTTCTAACTGAGGTTTGCTCACCGGAAACCATTTTCTATCAGAAAAGCGTATCACTTGAGTGCCAAGCCACCAGTTAATACTGGAACCCGCCGCATTGCCTGATGTGGCAACCAACCATAATAGCAATGGTGCAAAGCCGTTATACCACAAGCCCCCCAACACAATTTCAGAACTGCCTGGCAATAAACTCGCTGAAGTAAAGGCACTAAAAAATAAGCCCGCATACCCTAAAATTTCACCCATTTTTCCTACAAACTCCACAAACCATCATTGAAAATGCGAGTTACCAAGCCAACCCAAGCACTAAACGTAACCAAATCACCCAAAGCACCACGCAACTGGCTAAAAATAAATTAAACCGCGCACGCACTTGGTTGCTGGTCACATGCACCAAGGCATGTAATGCCCGCAGCGCTACAAATAGCCCTGCCATCAAGACAAAAATCATATCGGCTTGCTGTTGCTGTAAAATCAGTAAAACCGCAAAAAAGAACAGCATCGGCATTTGAAATTGATTATCAAAATTACGACTGGCGGTGATCACCCGCTCATTCGCCCCGGTTAAATCCATAGTGCGAAAGGCTTGGTAATGAAATTCTTTATTGCGTGCTGCGGCAAAACGACGTCGCCCCATCAGCACCATGATGCCGCTGGTTAAAACGACCTGTAAAAATAAAATTAAAATAAGCAACTTATCCATTTATATGCTCCCGCAAAAATTAATGTGGGCAGAGTAATCGATAGCGCAGACTTTCTCTAGTGCTTCAAGTAACAACCCCCATAAATTGCGACAAGGCGGCATTTTGTCTTGAGCAATTCGGTTTGGCTCTTCAGTTTGGGGAATGGCTCGGGGTATACTTGTCTTTTTAGCAAGAAAGAGAACGCGCATGGCGCAACTGTATTTTTATTATTCCGCCATGAATGCGGGCAAATCGACTGCGTTATTACAAAGCGCCTACAACTACCAAGAACGCGGCATGCAAGTAGCGATTTTTACGGCCGCCTTTGATGACCGTTTTGGGGTGGGTAAAGTGAGCTCGCGCATCGGCTTATCGATGGACGCCCAGCTCTTTGATGCCAATTTAGATTTTGTCAGTACCTGTCAAACGCTAAAAAACCAACAACGTTTAGATTGCGTGCTGATTGATGAGGCCCAATTCCTCAGCAAAAACCAAGTTCGTCAGCTCACGGATGTGGTGGATCAGATGGACATCCCGGTTTTAGCCTTCGGCCTTCGCACCGATTTTCTCGGGGAAACTTTTGCTGGCAGCCAAGCCCTCCTCGCTTGGGCCGATAAACTGATTGAACTGAAAACCATCTGTCATTGCGGCCGCAAAGCCAATTTTGTTGTCCGCCTTGATGCCGAAGGCAAACCTGCCACCGAAGGCTCACAAGTAGAGATCGGCGGCAATGATCGCTATGTGTCCATGTGCCGACGCCATTTTAAAGAGTTGGTTTGGCGCTGAATACAAACCAACGTCGCATGAGTAACTCACAGGAAACTTGATGAACTTTTTAATTACAGGTGGCGCCGGTTTTATTGGGTCAGCGGTGATCAGGTTGCTGCTTGCCACAACACAACATCAAGTGTTGAATGTTGATAAGCTAACCTATGCGGCGCAGCTGAGTTCAAGCGATCCACTCTTAGCACCAGAGCGATATCAATTCCTCCAGGCCGATATCAATGATGTCGCGGCCATGACAACCGCATTTAACGAATTTAAACCCGATGTCGTGATGCATCTTGCTGCTGAAAGCCATGTTGATCGTTCAATTGTGGGTTCATCGCCTTTTATTGCGACCAATATTGTCGGGACTTATACCCTGCTTGAAATAGCTCGCAGTTACTATCAACAACTATCTGACGAGAAAAAAGCCATTTTTCGCTTCCATCATGTCTCAACCGATGAAGTTTTTGGGGATCTGGCCCCAGCAGCAGCGGCATTTGATGAGCGTTCCCCTTACATGCCAAGTAGCCCCTACTCGGCCAGTAAAGCCGCCAGCGATCATCTGGCTCGCGCTTGGCATCGCACTTATGGCTTGCCAATCGTCATCAGTAATTGTTCGAACAATTATGGGCCTTTCCAGCATCCTGAAAAATTAATCCCGCGTATGATTATTCATGCACTTCAGGGGCTGCCGCTGCCTATTTTTGGTGATGGTCAGCAAATTAGAGACTGGCTTTATGTCACCGATCATGCCCAAGCATTATTGCTGGTAGCGACACAAGGGAAAATCGGTGAAACTTACCTCATCGGTGGCAACTGCCAGCAGTCGAATGTAGTTGTGGTCAACCTGTTATGTCAGTTGTTAAATGAGTTAGTCTCCGACAAACCTGAAGGCATTGACGATTTTTCCAAGCTAATTGAATTTGTCGCTGACCGACCTGGCCACGATGGGCGTTATGCCGTCAATTGCCATAAAATCGGCGATGAGCTGGGTTGGCGCCCAGAGACAAGTTTTGCGAGCGGCCTACGGCAAACTGTGTTGTGGTATTTAGCCAATCAAGGTTGGTGGCAACCACTGTGCGTTAGCAAAAACACCTGAGCACTGCAAACGCGTGAGCACGGCAAATCGAGCACAGCCAAATCATGAAGGTGAACCATGCAAAATCACAGCAGGCAATATAAAGGGATCGTGTTAGCGGGCGGAACCGGCTCACGATTGCATCCAATCACCTTGGGAGTGTCAAAACAGCTGCTAGCTGTCTATGATAAACCATTAATTTACTATCCTTTATCAGTGCTGATGCTCGCCGGTATTCGCGAGATTTTATTGATTTGTACGCCAGAGGATTTACCCGCTTTTCAAAAAATGTTGGGGACTGGCCAGCAATTTGGCTTGCAACTGCAGTATGCGACGCAAGCCAAACCTGAAGGAATTGCCCAAGCCTTTTTAATCGCCGAAGAATTTATTGCCGACCACCCTGTTTGCTTAATTTTGGGCGATAACATTTTTTATGGCCAGCATTTCACAGAGAGCCTACAGAGTGCCGTCATGCGACCTGCAGGCGCAACCGTTTTTGCTTACCACGTGAATGACGCCAATCGTTTTGGTGTGGTTGAATTTGATGCACAAGGTCAAGTGAAATCGATTGAAGAAAAACCGGCTAAGCCGAAGTCGAATTTTGCGGTTACTGGGCTTTATTTCTACGATAATCAAGTTGTTGAAATTGCTAAACAACTTAGGCCCTCAGCTCGTCAGGAATTAGAAATCACCGACATCAACAACAGGTATTTACAACAGCAAAAGCTGCATGTGGAACCGCTCGGGCGTGGGTTTGCTTGGCTGGATACCGGCACTCATGATTCGTTATTAGAAGCTGGACTCTTTGTGCAAACCATTGAAAAAAGGCAAGGGTTGAAGATTGCTTGTTTAGAAGAAATTGCCTATCGGCAAGGGTGGATTTCTGCCACTGAACTCTTCGAAAGAGCGCAACAATTTGCAAAAACCAACTACGGCCAATACTTGCATGCCATCGCCAAGGGGCAATTATGAAAGTGACACCAACGGCTATCGCGGGTTGCCTGTTGATCGAACCGCAAGTGTTTCGTGATGAGCGTGGGTTCTTTCAAGAAAGCTTCCAAGCTAGGCGTTACCAAACATTGGCCGGGATTGAACTGCCTTTTGTTCAAGACAATTTCTCCCACTCAAAGCTTGGAGTACTGCGCGGCCTGCATTTTCAAAAAAAGCGACCCCAAGGAAAATTAGTGCATGTTATACGGGGCGAAATTTTTGATGTTGCCGTCGATTTAAGAACAGACTCAACTACCTTTGGCCAATGGGTTGGCGCCTATCTATCTGCAGAAAATCGGCAACAGCTTTGGCTGCCCCCAGGCTTAGCGCATGGTTTTCTCGTGCTATCGACCACGGCAGATGTTTGCTACAAATGTACAGACTATTTTGATCCGACGGACGAGGGCATTCTGCGCTACGATGACCCAACTTTAGGCATTACTTGGCCCACTATGGCAAATTACCTTTTATCTAGCAAAGACCAGCAAGGCCGCACTTTTGTCGAAATTAGCCAGGAAATCCTGCATGAAATTGCTGATCACAGGCGCTGATGGCCAGCTAGGTCAAGCACTGAAGGCAACCTGTGCAGACCAGCAAATCCCAGTGATTGCCCTCAATCGCCACCAGCTTGATATCACAGATCCTTTCGCGATTGCAGCGCAGTTTCGCCAGCATCAACCCACGGTCGTGATTAATGCCGCCGCTTATAATGCCGTCGATCAAGCTGAAATAGATAGCACTTCAGCCTTCGCTATTAACGCCATTGGCCCACAATTGCTCGCGAAAGCTTGTGCCGAACACGGCATTCGTCTGATCCATATTTCCAGCGATTATGTGTTTGCTGGCAAGAGCTCCCGCCCCTATTGCCCTCATGACCCAGTTTCGCCAGTCAACCAATACGGGCAGTCCAAACTCGCTGGCGAACGTGCCGTAAGCGAACACCTGACTCAGCATGTGATTGTCCGCACAGCTTGGCTTTATAGTGAATTTGGCCACAATTTTGCCAAAACCATTCTCAACCTGGCACAGACCCAACCACAACTCCAAGTCGTGGCAGATCAACTCGGATGCCCAACTTACGCCCCCGATTTAGCCCAAGTGCTGCTGGCATTAGCCCAAAAAATCAGCCAACCCGATTGGCAACATTTTGGGATTTACCATTGCGTCGGCACAGAACAAATGAGGTGGTTCGATTTTGCCAAAATCATCATCGATGAATATTCTGAGCAAACAGGGGCCAGTGTCCCACTCATTCCCATTCATGCGACTGAGCTTGGCAGAAAAGCACCAAGACCCAGTTATTCAGTATTGGACTGCCAAAGTTTGTGGCAAGATTTTCAGATTGAGCCACCCAAGACTTTAGTTGGCGAAGCGATTAGGCGGTTATTCAAAGCTACGCATTCATTTTAGCCGTTGGAAGATGCCTAATCCTTACAAAAGCAAAATCCCCAAAACGCAGCGCATTTTGGGGATTTGTAAGAACGTATGTTTGGCTTTCTGGCAATCTAATTACAAATCTTAATTGCCAGCATTACTTCATAGCCAACATTACTTCAAAACCAACATCATTTCACAAATGGCGAACGCACATCCGTATAATTATACAAACTACTGGGTCGACTTAAAGGTTGGCCACCATCGCGAGTAATAGGAACCCAAGGGAAGCTGGTCACGCCTGTCGATGGCGTGACAGTAAATAAGTCGAACGGGAAGTTCAAATAAAAGCCTTTGGTAAAACTGCCTTCGCCATATTCAGCCGAGGATACGTTGGTCTTCGCGGCATAAGCACCGACCACGATGCCACTATCGAAACGTTTGGCAATATCGAAAGTTGCACCGACATCTTTTGCTAGATAACGTCCTGCACTGACTTTAATGAGAATATCATCCAGCCATTCGGGGTTCCAATAAGCAGTTATATGACCCGTCGCTACTTGGTAATCACGCACCTTGAATGGATCTTCAAAATCGCGCTGCGCCACATAGTTCATGTCCAAGCCGATTGCCAATCTGGAATCGACGGGTCGATACATTACTTCAAAGCCACCGCCGCTGTACATGCTTTCTAATAAGCCCGCATAGACTTGGCCGTACCAATCTTTAACTAAGGGCGATTTGGCAACTAAATACAAGTTTTCCACAATGACATCATTCGCTTCCACGTACTCTCGAACATAAGTCCGCACACGCGGTAAAGTGGATGGGACTGAATCGACGGTAAAGTTGAACTGATCAAAATTGGTTAAAAGTGGAATGCGCAGTGCGGTATTTATACTGAAATATTCATTAAAATTATATCCGGCCGCTGGCACAACGCCCATCTGATAAAGATAGAAGGTTTCAGGATTACCAAATGACTGTAACCAATAACCATCAATCAATGCATAAAAATCACTTTGCTCGGTTGTTAATTGCCAATTATTAGTGACAGGTTCAGGTTCACGGCGAATGACGCTTTCAGCAAGACTAACCTCCAGCTGATCACGTCTAGCAAACTGCACAAATTTGCGCGCATCAATCACTGTTTCCACCATCGGCATGTTATCGGATAACTCACGAATGCGATAAGTGGTGACTGTTTCAGGTAACTCTGCCGCTAACAAACGGCCAATCCTTTCAATAAATTCATCACGACGACGAAATGCCGTGGAATTACCCTCCAAAATCATTTCATTACCATGGATTTGCATGTTAACCACTACAAAACCAACTTCATGCGATAAAAATTGAAATAATTGAACATTATTCACTTTAGTTGCAGCTGATGGTAATTGTTCAGGAACGGTTCTTGGTGCAGGTGCAATTTTGATTTGACTGGCGGTGTCAAAATTTAACCTATAATTCAGGCCAAACCCGACTGTATTTCCACGTTGATAATTTAGATTTAAATCTAAATTTTCCGATGCTCGATAGACTGCGGCCACATTGAAACGGCTATCTTGCACTAAAACACCCGCTCGATCTTCTAGGTAATTATTCGGATCGTATTCCAATTTCAACCGTAATGGTTGCCAAGGGGTTTGATATTCAATGCCACCGTATAAGGCCGCAGGCCCTTTAAAGAACTTACCAAAAGAAACTTGGCCACCCTTACCACCGAACCCGCCGGGTCTTTCGCAGTAAGCTTCAGAAACCTTACAAAATGGATTGGCAATATTACCTGAGGTCCCTAAATAACCAAACCCCAACCCCAAATGCATATCTATATTTTGCCAACGTTTACTAAGCGCGACAAACTCACTTTCAAATAATCCGGTGCCACCAAAATCACGAAAACCAACCGCTAATTGCGGTAAATATCTGGATTCCTGCCATAATCGGAACTTGGCATCAATACCTTTATCTTTATAGGTTTGGTCGCCGCTGAACCCGGGATCATTACTATATAAAATGGTCCTAAAATCTGAGTAGCGAATGGTACTTTCCATCCAAGGGAATAGCGTTAGAGACACGCTCCAAAACCGATATTCTTCACTGTCTTGATAATTTAGCGAGAAGTCACCTTCAGCATTAAACCTTGCTGTTGGCGTCTGAATTAACCCGACACCGCCATGGTTGAGCTGACTAAACGCCGGCTGGGTAAAATCTTGGCTCCATGCAATATGGCTTAGCAGCAAGCAGGGCAACATCAATAAGACTGGTTTTAGTTTCATAACGGAACTCGATGAGCTAACAACATTTGCAGCTGCTGATTTAATTCGGGGTAATCATCGGCAACGAGTTGCCGATCTAACGGAATGAATAAGCTGTCGCCAGTAGAGAGCGCTGATTGAGTTCTATTCCAAGATGCAACCGGAATAAGCCGAGCAGGTTTGTTTGCAGAAATCATGGCAACTTCATCCGGGACAGATTGCTCTGTACTTAGCGCGTCGAGTACATATTGGTAAGCGGGTTTTAATTGCTCATGCCGAAAGAAGCGTTCACCTCCTAGGCCAAAAACAACCACTGTGCCAATCCGCTTGCCAGCAATCAATAAATACTGCCCAGCATCTAAGCGCGGATTTTCAGCTTGATTTAGTTGCGCCATCAGCGGGTTAACCGGTTGTAGAATAGGCTTGGCCAACTGCCAGCTCGTGATCTGCATTCGCATCTCTTGCAGTTGCATTGCTAAAACAGGCTGATTGGCATTGGCAATAATTAATAACCGCAATTGCTCCAACACTTGGGTTCTCACCGCTTCAACTTCCAGTAATACTGAAGGTTCAATGCTAAACAAACGGGCCGAAGGCCAATGAATATTGGATTCTTTTACTTGTTGTTGCAACACTGTGCTCAAACGGGGCCGATCGATATAGCCCTGCCATTGCCCTTGATATTGCACTAGCACTGGAATTTCTGGAGCTGTGGTTTGAGCCTGCGCGTTCATTGAAGTAGGCATGACAAGAACACTAAGGATGACTGCAAAAGCGCATTGGCTTTTATGCAGCATTACAATGAAATTAGCTGGTATAGCGTTGAAAATTTTACTGTTAAGCAAAGAACTCACAGGGCTAAGTAGGTTTAACGGAGAGAATAAATTCATGATTTAGCCCCCGGCATCGCTTGAGCTAAGTTGAGTTTACGAGCGATTTTAGAGATTTCAATCAATTCAAATTCAACGCTAAAGTGAGAGGGTTTTTGCACTGATTGCAACAACTCACCCGAAGTGGCATCAAACCAAAACTG
This sequence comes from uncultured Rheinheimera sp., assembly GCA_964540955.1. Lineage (GTDB taxonomy): Bacteria > Pseudomonadota > Gammaproteobacteria > Enterobacterales > Alteromonadaceae > Pararheinheimera. The sequence goes on along the minus strand of CAZIPG010000006.1, from coordinate 11,349 downwards.
ATTAATGAATTGGCTGCCATCAGGAAAAGAGACTTGCTCTTTGACTAATACGACCGCCAGATCTTGGCTAAAAAAATTTAGAGTTGCAGGGCTTTTCTCTAAAATTACATGCTCGACTAAATAACTATTCAGCTGAGAGCCTGACCAATCATTGATACTGCGTGCTGACTGACCAGGACGAATACGGTTTAGTGGCTGGGCGATTAAATCGGCAGTACTAAACTGCATAAAATCAAAATTTGGCTTAAAACCTTGCAGTTTAGTAATACGGCCATTTGTAAGTTGGACTAAACGTTGATCAGCTGACAACCAATTAGAGCTTGAAGCAGTTGTATTGCGTTGCACTTGAATTAACGCCACTCTACTGCGATCGTTTGGTCTAAGATAAAGGACAGGGACTGAACGTACCTCTAATTCATTTAAAGGAATTTCAACATCTTCAGGAACAGTTAACGCAGTTTTTAATGTTTGATGATAAGCGTCAATAGTACTGGAACAACCTGCAACAGCGAATAACGCTATAAAAACAATTAAGGATGAACGTAGCAAACATGCCTCCACTAATTACGTAACGTCTATTGCTGATAGAAGAACAAATCACAAATGTAAAAAAAGCCGCCATAAGGCGGCATTTTTCAATTCAAACCAAAGAGAATTAACCTGCATCTACAATTCTTGGTTTATAAGTAGTAACTACAGGAACTAAGATCGTTGTAGTCGCAGTACCAGTACCAGTACCGACAACAACTACTTTATCTTCACCTCTCTTATAGCAAAGCCCAGCCTGCAAAGTATCTCCAACATCGCATTCTTCAATCTTTGTTGGAGGGGTATCAGGCAGTGTTCTACCACGGTTGTTGCCGATAAAAGTTAATGCCACAAAAGTACCCGCTGCAGTGACCGCTAAAGTTTCAGCTTCAACCTTACCGATAGGTGTGTTGACTACCGCTGCTTGCGCGCTTGTTGCAGCGACTGCTGCCGCTAAAACTAAGGCTGTTAATTTTTTCATTTCGAGCTCCTTATAATTCCACTTAAGATAGAGTAACCGATGACTGTGCTGAAACAAACCTTTTTCAGCAAAAAACATCCGCCTATCCCGTTTTCCTGTAACGCCCCGCAGGTCCGTCAAGGAGTTTACAAGTCAGAGCTTCAACTCAGCCCTGAGATCCGCCCGCGGCGAATAAATACCACAACATTAACTTCAATTAATATTGCAGCAGAAATTTGGAATAACTCCAATTTCAATAAAATTCAAACCACCACCATCTTTATGGGCTGACTTTCAGCTTTTACAGCAACTTTACTTAACAAATCGCAATTGCCATCGGTTGGGCTAAAGCCTGCTGGTGCATTCAGCATAATTCGGCGAATCCCCTCAACGTCATAACTCTCGCAACAAGCAATTAGCTTCATCAGCAATGATTGCATTTCAGACCAATCTAAATAGACCTCATTGGCACTGCGAATTCGTGGATGACGCGTCGGCACTTCATTGCCACTGATCAATAATTCTTCGTAAAGCTTCTCGCCAGGTCTTAACCCGGTGACTTTGATTTCAATATCCCCTTCAGGGTTGGTTTTATTCTTCGGCTGTAAACCTGACAAATGAATCATTTTTACCGCTAAATCATAGATACGAACTGGTTCACCCATGTCCAAAACAAACACATCGCCACCATTACCCATGGCACCGGCTTGGATCACTAACTGCGCCGCTTCTGGAATCGTCATAAAATAGCGGGTGATATCTTCATGAGTCAGTGTAATTGGCCCACCCTGTTTAATTTGTTTGCGGAACAATGGCACGACCGAGCCACTGGAACCGAGCACATTGCCAAACCGTACCATACAGAAACGGGTGGTTTGTTGGCGTTTCGCTATGGCTTGCAATACCAATTCTGCAAAACGTTTGGTGGTACCCATCACATTGGTTGGCCGCACAGCTTTATCGGTAGAAATCAAAACAAATGTTTCAACCGCTGTGGCAACAGCAGCTTCTGCGGTATTCCAAGTTCCTAAAATATTATTTCGCACGCCCTCGATAACAGTGTATTCAACTAACTGCACATGCTTATAGGCTGCGGTAAACAGTTTGCACACGATAACCTTGCATGACCTTGGTTAAACGCTCTTTATCTTGCACCGAGCCTAAAATGGGTAACAACTGTACATCTAGGTCATCTTGATTAATTCGGTTCGATAAATCCTTATCAATTTCGTATAAACCAAATTCAGATTGTTCAAATAATATCAACTGTTTTGGATGCTGCTTTATAATTTGCCGACATAACTCAGAGCCAATAGAACCACCCGCGCCGGTTACCATCACCACTTTGCCACTGATATTAGCCGTCATTAATTTACCAATCGGCGTCACTGGGTCACGGCCTAATAAATCTTCAATGCGCACATCTTGTAGCTCATCAATCTTCATTTTACCATCAACCAAATCAGCCATACCGGGGATAGTTAAAACAGGCACCCCCAATGGTTCAAGCCTATTTAGAATCTCTACACGTTGTGAGCGCCCGATTGAAGGCAAGGCCAACAAAATTCGGCTGATGCCTTTTTCATTTAACAATCTGCCAATAGATTTTGGGGCGTAGACTTTTACATCTTTAATAACAACGCCATGTAATGATGGATCATCATCAACGAAGGCAACAGCACGGAATTCAACACTATTTTCTAGTGCTAAAAGTAACTGACGACCACTTGCGCCAGCACCATAAATTAACACTTTATGATTTGATTTACGGCCACGCGTTTTGACCAACCAGCGTAAAAGTAATCTCGAGCCACCGACGCTAATCAGAGAGAAAAACATAAAATTCAGGTGGGCAGAAATTGGATATACTAATCCACTAAGAACAAGTGCTAATTGTAAAAATAAACCTGCACAGATAACCCCACCCATCACCGCAAGTAAAGCTTGCGAGCCCATATAACGGATGACTGCACGATACAAACCTAACTTAACAAATACCCAAATGGTGCAGACAACCATAACAAGCATCCAAAATAAAAAATTTTCATTTTTTAACAAATCAAAATTTTTATTTCGAATAAAATAAGCAGCAACGCATGATGACAGCAATAAGACTATGTCTATCGAGACTGAAAATATTCGTTTTTTCAAACGAGACATAGTCAACAGCTGAGTAATTACCTGCTGAATTATATTGATTGATCTTTTTACCAATTGGTAACTCCATAAATCCATTCAAATAATCCCAACTTGCTATAATCCTAATCAACAAGCATATAAATCTTAACACAACTGCAGAAAAGATGAAAAATTCTACAGAAAGAGAACGTATTTGAACCGATTTTTAGAAGGTTTCGCTGAACCGAAACTGACTAAAAACGATTTAAATTTAGTTTGCAGAATTTCACATCAAGCTTGAATAAGAATTCAACAAACTCTTGTTCAACGTTTAAATCGGTTAATTCAGTTAATCTGCAGTCTTACAAAGCTAATATTAAGTCAATTCATCTTTTTCCGATGGAATTAAATCTTTAAAGTGATTTAACTGCCGCAACCGAAATAGCTGCTTGGTATGCAATCTGTGTAACTTGTCCCCAGAGGCTCAAACTGTCCTTGTATTCGACATCCAGCGGCACAACGATAGTATCCCCAGGAACTATTTCAGCATTATTTGAGCTAAATAAACCTTGATTTGGCATTAGTACTGAGCCATCAGCACGAATCACATACACCCGGTCTTTATCCGCACGTTTTCTTGGATTGCCTGCAAGTGCTAAATAATCTGCCACATCAAGTTCACTATTGTAGTAATGACTACTTGGAAATTGAACTTCACCTATCACAGTTACTGACCGAGTCTTTCTGGGCACCAGTAGCCTGTCCCCTTGTTCTAAAACAATATCGTACTCTGGGTTGCCCGCTTCAATCTGCACCATATTTATCGCCAAGCGGCCAATCATTTCGGTAGATTCAAGTTGTTTCACTAACCCCATGGTTTGTTCGGGGTTTGGTGCTTGGCCAATTGCTGTTGCTCCCTGATTCGAACCACCACTAACGGCTTTCGATGCAATGTCCGCTTTTAATTGTTGCAGGAGACGGTTAAATTGTTCTTGCTCAATTTCTTTCACTTTTTGCCGCGTGAAAATTGCGCCAAATGGAAATGCATCTTCGGTAAAGCCGCCCGCCCTTGCGATCAGCTCTGATAATTTTTCACCGCGTGTTACTTGGTAAGTACCGGGGAATCTCACCTCGCCACCAATGGTCACAGTGCGCTCTTCGGCCCACTCAGGTTTAGCAAACACATTCAAACGGTCACGACTTTGCAATACAACATCCGGTTGGGTGTTATTTAAGATACTCGCTAAATCTATTGAGGTGTTTTGCACATCATAATTCGAGTTCTCTTCGTTAAAGCCCACTAAACGGCTTAATTCAACGCGTTGTTTAAAAGCAGCATCGGTCATACCGCCGGCAGCTTTAATTAAATTAGTCACCGTTAAACCTGCAGTTAGTGGGTACTCTCCAGGGTATTTCACTTGGCCAGTAATAATAGTGGTTGCCAAAGTATCATCGACACTACTTTGCCGTTTTAAGCGGGTTAACAACGGATTCAGTAATTCTCTGCGGTTATCCGCTTTGAAATCGAAGATTAAAATTTGGTCTTGCGGTTGAACCAATAAAGCTTGTTCTGTGCTGCTTTCACCTGAAAGGCCAAGTTGCTCCGCCAAGCTGAATTGTGTCACGGCAACATTCGCTCGGCTGTCAATTTCCCGCACTAACAGGGCATAATCCATATCTACAGTTTCCACAAAAGCAGAATCGGTCAAACCGCCGGCGGCCAACAACACGTCGGTTAATCGGCTGCCTTCCGCGATTGGGTATTGCCCAGGGATCTTCACTTGCCCTTGGATAGAAACTACTTGTTGTGGTTGCTCTTTCGTGGCTTGCTGTTTCAGTTTGGCCAGCACAGGTTGCAACAATTCTTTGCGCTGCTCTGCACTATGGTCGAAGATTAATATTTGGTCGCGAGGCTGTAATACAAAACGTTTGGGTAATCCGCCATTGGTAATACCAAGTTCTTCGCCAAGGTTCAGTTGAATGACTTTGATGTCGCCTTTGATACTGGTTTCTCTCACAACCAGCGCATAATCTAAGTTGGTATCTTTTTGTAAATCCGCCCAAACATTACTTAATAATGAAGTTAAGGTCATGTTAGGGCTGTATGCATAGCGGCCTGGTCGCACCACTGCGCCATGCAAAACAACCTCATTTTCAATGCGGTTAGAAATGGGTTTTACTGATAACACATCACCATCTTTGATGGCTTGTTTTAAAACGCTCGTATTTGTTAAATCTAAGGTTTGCAAATCTTTCACGCGTTTAGCGTTGATGCGCTCTAATGTGACCGATGCTAAATGGGCGTTTGCTTTGGCACCGCCAGCCATGCGCAAGGCATCACCGATGGTTTCATTGGCTTTAAGTTCGTAAATGGCAGGCCTGTTCACTAAGCCAGTTACCGCTAATTGCGCTTTCACAGGAGATACAAATAACACATCGCCATGGCGTAAATTGATATCACTGCTGTTATCGCCTTTTAGCAATAAATCATACAAATCAAAGGTGCCAATTGTTTTACCAGCCCGGTTAATTTTAATTTCGCGCAAACTACCAATGTCGGTAACACCGCCAGAAACAAACAAGGCTTGAGTGACTGTGGTCATTGCGGAGACCGCATACATGCCAGGGAATTTCGCTTCGCCCGCGATAAAGATATTAATGGTTCTCAATTTCCCCATCGAGACAGCGGCTTCAACACCAATTTTTGCTTCGGCAATTTTGGTTTTAATCAAGCCTGTAGCATCGCCAAATTTCAAGCCAGCCAGTTGTAATGGCCCTACCCCATCCAGCTGCACCTTGCCTTCTCGGTCAATCACCAACACTTGGGAACTAGTTTCTTTGCCATATAGCTGCACTTGCACACTATCATCAGCGCCCAATACATAATCATCCGGCACTGGCATATTATTCACTGGGGCAAAGGTACTGATGCTGGCATCGAACATTTTTAAACCAAAGCGTTCGAACTGCTCGTCTTTTTCAGCTTTATCTGATTGAGCGGCCGCAGAGACTATTGCTCTTTCAGTAGGAACTAATTGTTCTACTTCTGTGGGTTTCGCGGCACCTTGGTTAGAGCCATCAATTTGGCTTAAATCGATGCCATATTGCGCAGCTAATTGCACCTGTTGCTCCCGCGGTAGTTGTTTGAATTGTTCAATCATTGCCGGGGTTGGTGTTGGTGCGGTTTGTGCACTAATTGGCGCACTCAGCGGCGCACTCAATAAAATGCCAAAAAACAACGCGACAATCTTTTTACTGAACTTATTCACGCACTTACTCCAGTACTGATAAAAAGTGAATCATTATGTTTAGACACGCTACCGCCCTTGGGTTAAGCGTCCCAGAACTAAAATCTTTGTTTTTCAAACACATTTGTCCGCAGTATCTTCTAACGTCAAGACAAGATACTGCCAAATGGTTAATTCATCGCTACATCTGCCTTGCTAAAAGCAGCGTTCGAAATGGTTAAAGGCACTTGTTGGTGCAATAAATTAATTAATAACACGCTGCGTTCATCGCCATCAGTCGACGAAAATACAGCATCAAGCCCAGCATACGGCCCTTGCGAAATCGTCACTACATCGCCCACGTGCAACCGATATTGATTTGTTGGTGAGTGAGCTGCCGGATTAACTCAGCTGGAATTTGAGCAATTTTGCCGCCAAACCGCACAAAGTCAGCCACCCCACGTGTATTTTTCACCCGAGATAAATCGCCAGTCTGAGCAGCGTTTAAAAAAAGGTAGCGAGGAAATAGCAATTCTTTTGCCGTGATCCAATGGCTAGCTTTTTGTTTTCTCACCATCACGGTCGGCACGTAACTACTAAACCCTAGGTTTGCTAGGTGTTGTTGCGCCCGTAATTCTTGTTTAGGTCGACAATAAACTAAATACCAGTTATCCATAACCTGCTTTAGCAAAATGAACAAAATTGGTGTGTAGCTTACGTTTTTTGCGGGTTTGAGTCAATTTTAAGGGGCTATTTTGAATTCTTGTAAGAGCATACAACTCACTACTCATCAGCATAAGCTGCTGTTTTAATTGATTTTTACTGTTCGATAAAAAAAGACACTTTAATTTCAGAAACTGATGATTTTATTTAAGTTTTATACCCTGATCGTCCAATAAGTTCTTTTTGATTTACTCAAAATTGATTTTAAACGACCAACAATTCGCAACGTTCTTCCTAAAATACTCTTCATTCCTGAGGCATTTGTTGTTTTTCAGTTGAACACAAAAAAGCGGCTAAAAACAAAAAAGCACCTGACAGCTCAATGTCATGGTGCTTTTCAATAACCTCTGTAATTACGCTGCAAAACACAGTTGCGATAATCTGGTTACTCTGTCTTAAACGCCTTAATCGCCGCCACAATGCGCTCACAAGCTTTGCCGTCGCCATAAGGGTTATGGGCAAAACTCATCGATTGATAGTAGCTTTCGTCGGTCATTAATTTAGCAACTTCGCTAACGATTTTTGCCTGATCGGTGCCAACCAGTTTAACAGTACCTGCGGCAACTGCTTCTGGCCGCTCCGTGGTGTCGCGCATCACCAACACTGGTTTGCCTAATGACGGCGCTTCTTCTTGAATACCGCCAGAATCGGTTAGTACCAAGTAACTTTGGCTCATTAGATAGACAAATGGCAAATAATCCTGCGGTTCAATCAAAAACACGTTGCTGGAATTGCTGAGTAAGCGGAATACGGGTTCGCGCACATTCGGGTTCAAATGCACTGGGTACACCACGTCGCAATCTGGGAATTGCGCAGCAATATCTTTCAGTGCAGCACAGATGTTTTCAAAACCAGAACCGAAACTTTCACGGCGGTGGCCAGTCACTAAAATCATCCGACGGCCATTTTGGCCATAAGGGAATTTCGCAGCAAATTGTGCAGAAAGCTCGGTATCTTGTTGAATTTTCGCAACCACTTGGTGCAGCGCGTCAATCACAGTATTGCCAGTCACAAATACTTTGCTCGGATCTGTATTTTCTTGCAGCAAGTTTTGTTTTGACGTGTCGGTCGGTGCAAAGTGTAAAGTGGTAATTGCCCCTGTTAACTTACGGTTTGCTTCTTCTGGCCATGGGCTATAAATGTTGCCAGTGCGCAGGCCTGCTTCCACATGGCCAACGGCTGTTTTTTCGTAATAACAGGCCAGTGCTGCAGCAAATGTGGTGCTGGTATCGCCATGCACTAACACGATGTCGGGTTGAAAATCGCGTAACACGGGTTTGATATTTAATAAAATGCTGGTTGAAACATCATATAAATCTTGGCCGGCCTTCATGATGGCTAAGTCGTATTCAGGCACAATGTCGAATAAACGCAAAACTTGGTCCAGCATCTCGCGGTGTTGGCCGGTGACACAAACACGGCTTTCAATGCCATCTTCAGCTTTGAGTAAATTCACCAGTGGCGCCATTTTGATGGCTTCTGGCCGAGTGCCAAACACACTTAATACTTTGATCATGAAAAATCCCATTTCCTGTGACGTAACTTATTAAAAGTCTATCAAAGTCACAGCTTTTTGGACAGCGCCATTTCTCAGCGCCATTCCATATTGCTACTCATGCCGCTGATGATATGGTGCTCCCTTTAATCAGCCTCCCCCGATGGGATTTTTATCGGATAGCCTTTCTTTTGCAGTAATTTGGCAAACGCCTGTTTGGTCTCGGTTTCACCATGAACAATCCGAATTTGTTTGGGCTTGGTCGAAATCCCCTCAATGAAATTGAGTAAATCCTGCTGATCGGCATGGGCGGAATAACCCGACACTTTGAAAACCTCAGCTCGAACTGGATACAAATCGCCATCAAGCTCCACCATGCCTTGATTTTTAGCCTGTGCCAGAATGGCTGCACCTGGCGTACCGCGTGCTTGGTGACCCACGAACAAAATTTGATGCACCGGATCGGCAATCATCGCTTTTAGATAATTCACAATGCGCCCACCGGCACACATGCCACTGGCAGCAATCACAATCGCCGGTTGCCTACTGCGCGTTAAATGGCTGACCAAGGCCAAATGTTGTTGATGATTTTCAATGGTCGTTAGTTGGCTGAAATCCAGCGGATGCCGGCCCTCATCCAAGCGAGTTTTGGCTTCTGCATCCCAATGCTCTTTCAATTGCAAATAAGCATCGGTAAATGAAGCAGCCAGCGGAGAATCGACGATGATATTCAAATCATCCCAGCGTAACCCTTGGTGGATTTGCTCCCCTCGCAGGCGAAAAATCATGTCTTCGAGTTCATACAGTAACTCTTGCGTGCGGCCAATCGAAAAGGCCGGGATCAAAATGGTGCCATTATCCCTTAATGAATGCAGGATCAAACGCTCAAGCATGGCCACCCGAGCTTTGCGTCCTTGGTGAATGCTATCGCCATATGTGCTTTCAATCACTAGAATATCGGCACGTTCTGGTGGCTTGGGCGCTGGCAATAACGGCGTATGACTTGCCCCTAAATCACCGGAAAACACGGTATAAAACCATTCCTCAGGTCCACCATGGCGAATTTCAAGATAAGCCGAACCCAAGATATGCCCAGCCACTTGCAATCGCAGCTGCACTTTGTGCTCACCAAAGTTAGGCAACTCAAGCCATTGCTGATAAGGAACAGCAATGAGCTGTGACGCTAAGCGCCGCAAAAAAGCTTTCACCAATTTCTCATCGCGCGTCACGCCAACTTTCAATGCGTCTGCTAAGACCAAGGGCAATAGCAAAGCCGAGGCTTCGCTACAGTAGATAGGGCCTTGATAACCTGCCGCAATGAGATAAGGCAATCGCCCAACATGGTCAATATGAACATGGGTCAGCAACACGGCTTTGACGCTTGCTAAGTTAAACTGGATCTGCGGAGTGGTGGCAGAGCCACTACCTGCAAATTCATCCCCTTGAAACAAACCACAATCAATCAAAAGGCTATAGCGCTCATCAAGCCAATATTGATGACAAGAGCCTGTCACGCCATCGACGGCGCCATGGTGACTAAAATGAGGAACTTGCAGTGGTGGAGCTGGCATTGGCTGTGTCTTATTTAAATCAGCAGCTATCGGCTCTTGCCAACACTGTAACTGCTCTTGCGGATGCTGTTGCATTTGCTCCCTGTCCTAGTAAGTTCTCTTTCCATTCTGAAATAAGACTAGACGGCAATTGCTAATATTGGAAATTTGTAAATTATTAATTTACAAAAATTCAATGAGAATTTTTTCAAACGAAGAGATAGGCATCACAACAATCTGCAAACTGGCTGGCTCGAATGACAAAAAACTGCCAGAAAAGGCAAAATATCGGCCAGCAATTACAAAAAACGGCCAGCGATGACGAATTTCAAACTTTCAGCATGAATTCAATAAGATAATGCAATCAGAGTTGCCAAGATGGCGCAGTGCAGTTTATTCGTGATTTTGGCGATGTAGGTTCAACAGCAATTCCGCTTCCGCTCGCGGTAACTCGCATTCTTGCATAATTTCTTCCAAACCAGCGCCGAGTTGCACCATTTTCATGGCTCGGTTGTAGAGCTTGGATTCTGGGTCAAAAAGTTGTAGTTTTTGCTGGTGCTCACTAATTTGTTCAATTTCATTGGCAACCATTTGTAAGTCTTGCTGTGAACGCTGCCATGCTTGCTCAAGTTGTAAAAGCCGTTGTCCAACGCCAATCAGCCCTGTCCGCAATTCAGCCACTTCAACTTGACTGGCTGCATGCTCAGTTTGCATTTTTTCATAAGCTTGCAATAAGCGCAGATAACTTTGGCGCTGCCGCTGGTGTTGCCACAAAACAAAAATAACCAGCAGTATTGCTACTGCTGGCACTAAACCCAAAACTAACCATTCAAACGAGACGATCACAGCTGAAGTCATTAAATGCTCGTGATTTCTTCCCATTCTTCATCAGACAACAACTTGTTGAGATCGACCAAGATCAACAATTCGTTTTCGCGGTTAGACACACCCTGGATGAACTTGGCGCTTTCGTCAGTGCCGACATTCGGTGCGGTGTCAATTTCTGAAGCACGCAGATAAACCACTTCAGCGACGCTATCGACCAGAATACCGATGACTTGTTTATCAGCTTCAATAATGACAATGCGGCTATTTTCAGTCACATCTGATGGCGGTAAACCAAACCGAGCACGTGTGTCGATCACAGTCACTACGTTGCCACGTAAATTGATGATGCCAAGAACATACATAGGGGCGCCAGGAACTGGTGCTATGTCGGTATAGCGCAGAACTTCTTGCACCTGCATC
>CAZIPG010000005.1:28203-33506 GCA_964540955.1 uncultured Rheinheimera sp. | reverse complement strand
CGATTTAACGCATCGTTATCAGTTACCTCCGCTTTATATCACCGAGAACGGCTGTGCTGCTCCAGATGAATTGCAAAACGGTCAAGTCGCAGATTTGATGCGAGTTGACTATTATCAGCAACATCTAAATGCGGTTGATGTGGCAGTGCGGCAAGGGGTTGATGTTCGCGGTTATTTTGCATGGAGTTTGATGGATAACTTTGAATGGGCCGAAGGCTACACTAAACGCTTTGGGATTGTGTATGTTGATTATCCAACGCAAACCCGAGTGATCAAACAAAGCGGCTTGGCGTATCGCAACTTTCTGCAAGAGCGCAGCAAACGCTGAGAACATTTCGAGTTAACTAAAAATGCTGCTGTTGCGGGTCTCATTCTAAAGATAAAAAAGCGAGGCACACATGTTGAAGTTCAGGGAAAAGATGGCGTATGGCCTTGGGGACACGGCCAGTAACATCGTGTTTCAAACGGTGATGCTCTATCTTGCTTTTTTTTACACCGATGTGTTTGGTATTTCACCAGCCTTTGTCGGCACAATGTTCTTAGTGGTGCGGATTATTGATGCCATCACCGATCCACTGATGGGCGCTTTAGCTGACCGAACGCAAACTAAGTATGGCAAATTTCGGCCTTATCTACTTTGGTTTGCGCTGCCCTTTGGTGCCATCAGTGTGCTCGCGTTCACGACGCCTGATTTTTCTGAAACGGGCAAAATGTGGTATGCATTTTTGACTTATACCGCGTTAATGATGGTGTATACCGCGATCAATATTCCTTATTGTGCGCTGGGTGGCGTGTTGACGGCAGAGCCGAAAGAGCGAGTGTCGGTGCAGTCAGTGCGTTTTGTCTTCGCCATGCTTGGTGGGTTGATGGTGACTGCTTTAACCGGTCCTTTAGTGGCGTATTTTGGCCAAGGCGATCAAGCGAAAGGCTATCAGCTGGCCATATTAACCATGAGTGTGCTCGGCGTGGTGATGTTCTTTTTGTGCTTTTGGGGGACTAAAGAACGTCTGAGTCCGCCAGTTTCGCAACAATCGAATATTAAAGCTGATTTCAAAGCCCTGTGGCAGAACGATCAGTGGCGAATTTTATCGCTGGCGGCGGTGTTCTTACTAACAGGTGCAGTTCTTCGCAACACCTTAGCCATTTATTATGTCAAATATGTGCTGATGCAGCCTGACGATATTGATACCTTCTTAACTTTGGGCATGATAGGCAGCATTGTCGGCTGTATGTTGGCTCAACCACTGGCGAAACGCTTCTGCAAAATCAAACTGTACCAAAGTTTCCAAGTGTTAGCGGCGCTGATGTGTGTCGTCAGTTTATTGGCTGGTGCTGAAGCGCCAGTGATTGCGTTGGTGGCTTTTGTGTTATGGCGGTTATTTTTTGATGCGGGTTCGCCTTTGTTATGGGCCAAAATGGCTGATACCGTTGATTATGGCCAGTGGAAAACCGGCATTCGCACGACAGGCATGGTGTATTCATCCATTGTATTTTTTATCAAATTGGGACTAGCCATCGGTGGCGCCGCAGCCAGTTGGTTGTTGGCGGGTTATGGCTATGAAGCGAATATCACGCAAAGCGTGGCCACTCAGGATGGAATTTTGTGGTCATTTTGTGTCTATCCTGCGATTGGTTCCTTACTGGTCGCTCTGGTGATGCAGAAGTACATCCTGAATACGCAAAAAGTGACTGAAATTAGTGCGGATTTGCAAAAAACAAATGAGAGCCACCATTGATTTGTCATGCTGAAGTGTCATGAATCGCTATGGCAGGATCAGTGAAAGCTGGTAAGATTGGCCTCATCAATATTTTAATAAGCAAAGAGTAGCTCCAAGTTATGGCGACCATTTACGACGTTTCACAATTGGCAGGGGTGTCACTTGCCACTGTTTCTCGAGTGATGAACAAAAACGCCAATGTGAGTGAAAAAACCCGCTTGAAAGTTGAAGCTGCCATGGCGCAACTCGACTACAAACCCAATACTTTTGCCCAATCGCTGGCATCCAACTGCTCAAACTCGATTGGGGTGTTGGTCTCCCAGCTCGATGGCCCATATTATGGCCCGATGATGGCGGAAATTGAGTCCTGCTTACGTGCTGAGAATAAACACGTCATTATCGCAGTTGGCCATAGCAATGCAGCGACCGAAATAGATAGCGTCGATTTCCTGTTGAGCCGCGGCTGTGATGCTTTAATTTTAGATGTCGAAGCTGTTTCTGATGACTATCTGATTGAACTAAGTCAAGGGCCAACGCCAATCGTGCTCATCAACCGCTATATTGCCCAGATCAGTGAGCGCTGTATTTATCTGAATAACGAACTCGGTGGTTACTTAGCGACCCGTCATTTATTAGATCTGGGGCATCGCGATATCGCCTACATCTCTGGCCCCAAAAATAAACACGATGCCTGTGAACGCTTGGAAGGGCATATTCGTGCGCTCAGTGAACTGCAGATCGCTTTTGATCCTGATTTGTGTTTTGAAGGGAATTACAAAGAAGAAGCCGGCGTGGAAGCCATGAAATTCTTGTTGGCAAGTGGCAAAACATTCACCGCGGTGGTTGGTGCGAATGATCAGATGGTGTCAGGAGCCATTTCCGTCTGTTTAGAAATGGGAATGAAAATCCCAGAACAACTCTCGTTTGTTGGCTACGATAACATCCCGTTTGCTCGTTACATTTCGCCGAAACTCACCACTATCAACAACCCCATTCATGAAATGGGCAAGATGGCCGCGCTTTGGTTACTGAAAAATGTGTATAACACCGACATTGACGTGCTGAGCGTGTTTTCGCCTGAATTAGTGGTGCGTGGTTCCGCTTGCGCGCGAAGTTAAGCAGCTTTCTCCGTTTTTATGGTAAATCGCTCGTCACTAATTCCGTATAAGTTATTGTTTTTATTGGTTTCTAGTGTTCCAGCCTTACAGTTTTTGTAAAGCTGAATTGCCAGTCTTGCCAAGGTTGTTTTTGCAAACGCCTGCCCGTCATTGATATAGATCAAGCATTGCTGCTGCGCTCATCGTTATGGTGTCGCTCATAGATTTCCATATTCAGTTCAGGAATTTTCACATGAGTCATAATTATTTAGGGCTGCGGGGCATTGAATTTACAGAGTTTGCCAGCGCTGATGCCGACTTTATGCATAAAGTCTTTACCGCCTTTGGTTTTTCGAAAACTCGCCAGTTCAAGCATAAGCAAATTGATTATTATCAGCAGCATGATATCCATTTTTTGCTGAATCGCGAGCGTGCGGGCTTTTCTGCCGAGTTCAGTAAACTGCATGGTCCAGCCATTTGTTCGATGGGCTGGCGGGTGGACGATGCAGTTAAAGCTCGGGAAATCGCCATAAGTCGTGGTGCCAAAGGCGCCGAACCGGCAATCACCGATTTGCCTTATCCAGCGATTTACGGCATCGGCGATAGTCTGATTTATTTTATCGATAAATTTGGCCCTAAAGGCTCGATTTATCAGCAGGATTTTATTGAGCATCCAGCACCGAATCGGGTTATGGATTTAGGCTTCACTCGCATTGATCACCTGACCAATAACGTTGTCAAAGGCACGATGCAGCATTGGGCCGATTTTTATAAACAAGTTTTTGGTTTTACCGAGGTTCGCTATTTTGATATTAAAGGTCAGCAAACCGCTTTATTGTCTTATGCCCTGCGATCGCCTGATGGCAGCTTCTGTATTCCTATCAACGAGGGGAAAGGCGATGACCGCAATCAAATTGATGAGTTTTTACGGGAATATCATGGCCCTGGTGTTCAGCATATCGCGTTTTTGACCGATGACATTCTGGATTCGTTGGATCATTTAGATCACAGCGTGATTGATACCTTAGATATTCATGAAGATTATTACCAGCAAGTTTTTGAGCGTGTCCCCAATGTGCGTGAAGATAAACAGCGTATTCAACAGCATCAAGTGTTGGTGGATGGGGATAGTGATAGTTATTTACTGCAAATTTTCACCAAAAATTTGTTTGGGCCGATTTTTGTTGAAATCATTCAACGCGTAGACAACCTCGGCTTTGGCGAAGGAAATTTTCAAGCCTTGTTTGAATCGATTGAGCGTGACCAGCAAAAGCGGGGCGTATTATGAAGATCCAACAAATTCACCATGTCGCTTATCGCTGTAAGGATGCCAAAGAAACGGTTCATTTCTATCATCAAGTGTTGAATATGCCATTTATGCTGGCAATTGCCGAGGATCAGGTGCCCTCCACCAAAGAACATAATCCTTATATGCACGTGTTTTTAGATGCAGGCATGGGCAATATTTTGGCCTTTTTTGAATTGCCGGAGTCACCCACGATGGACCGCGATCGCAATACGCCGGCCTGGGTGCAACATATTGCGCTGCAAGTCTCGGATGAAACGGCATTAATGGCCGCCAAAACTGAGCTTGAAGCCCATGGACTTGAGGTGGTTGGCCCAACCAATCATGAGATCATCAAATCCATTTATTTCTTTGATCCAAACGGACATCGCATCGAGCTGACTTGTGTCACTGCAACATCGCCAATGTTGGCTGCATTGGATGCGGTGAAGTGGCAAATGTTGGAGGAGTGGTCGAAAACCAAAAAAGCGCCAAAACAAGCCGCTTGGCTACATCAGCAAGAATTTGCTGCGCAATAAAAGCCAAGTCGCCGACGAATTGCATAAGAAATATGCGCTGCGTCAAAAAACCACATTTGTTTTCATGGCAATATCATCCACAATAGTTGTCGGTACGTATCCGACAACTGCTGGTTTGTTCCAGCGGTTTTAGCAAGAAAACCAAAAATACCAATACCTTCAGGAGCAAGATCATGAGTCAACTAGACCGTCGTCAATTTTTAAAGCTATCCGGAGCAGGCCTCATTGGCGTGACTATGGGTGGCTTGAGCTTACAAGCGCTTGCAGCAGAACAAGTGAGTTTGACTGATCCCGTCGCTGTCGCGATGAAGTATGTGGAAAAGTCAGCTGTTGCTGATAAATGTGATACCTGCATGCACATGGCGGCAGGTACTGAACAATACCGCGGCTGTGCAATTTTTGGCGGTAAAACAGTGAACAAAGATGGCTGGTGTTCTGGCTATATGAAAAAGCCATAATTGTCCGTTTTGATCATTGATGAGATGCATTGAACAGGAATGCATCTCATCTCATGATGGCTTGGTTGTAACTATCCACCCTTTTCCTCAGTCGAATTGCCATCCCTTGACACACCTTGCAATGCCCTGAGACGAATAGTGCAATTCGCTGCCAATTTTTTAAATTCGCTATCAATTTTTCAATTCGCTATCAATCACGCAATCCT
>CAZIPG010000005.1:20643-28193 GCA_964540955.1 uncultured Rheinheimera sp. | reverse complement strand
GAACAGGAATGCATCTCATCTCTTGATATATTGCTTGTAACTATCCTTCCCCTCAGCCGAATTGCCATCCCCTGACACTGCCTGCAAGCCCTGCGATGAATAGTGCAATTCGCTGTCAATTTTTTAAATTCGCTATCAATTTTTCAATTCGCTATCAATCACGCAATCCTCCTGCAATCGCTCAATCTGCTTTGAGTTGATCAATCCAACTGCGGATCCCGTATACTCAAGCTAATTCTCATTAGAAAGATATTCAGCGGACATGATTGAAACAATTTTAATCACTGGTGCGGCACAACGTGTCGGGCTGCATTGTGCTTTGACACTGCAGCAACAGGGGTATCAAGTCATTGCAACGTATCGGCAAGAAAGGTCTGGGGTTGCACAGTTACGTGACGCTGGCGTGATTTGCGAGCAAGTTGACTTCGCAAAGCCTGATGCGATTGTGCAGTTAGTGCAAAAAGTATCAGCACAAGCGCCTGTCCTGCGCGCCTTGATCCACAATGCGTCCAGTTGGCAACCTGATGCTAAACTGCCTGCAGCTGCGTCAGCAATAACCCAGGAAGCCCTAGAACGGCAATTACAGCAGGATGCGATTATTTTTGATGAGATGATGCACATCCATGCCAAAGTGCCTTGGTTACTCACTCGTGCATTATTGCCCAATTTACAGGCGAGTCCGGTTGCTGACGTGATAGCTTTAACCGATTTTGTGGCCAGTGTCGGCAGTAGTAAACATATGGCCTACGCGGCTTCCCGTGCAGCGATGGAGAACTTAGTGCTGTCAATGGCGCGCCAACTGGCACCCAAAATCAAAGTGAATGGCATTGCGCCGGCATTATTGATGTTTAATGCAGGAGATGATGCGGATTATCAGCAAAAAGCGTTGGCTAAATCCTTAATGCAAACCACGCCAGGCCCTGATGAAGTGCTGCAAACCATTCGATATCTGATGCACAGCCAGTACATTACAGGTCGTATTCTGGCGCTAGACGGTGGGCGTCATCTGAATTTACCATGAGTTCGCAATCCTCTTATTCGCGACTGTTGCGACCGTATTTTCGCAATGGCCCCGATCATCGTTCCGGTGCAGATGTCAGTTTTCTTGATATTGTGAAGCTGTTCAATTTTCAACGGATCACCATTGGGCGTTGGGTGACCTCGCAGGAGCAACAAGTCGCGGCAAATTTGTTTTTTGATGCCCTCTGTGATTTACAAACCATGCTGCAAGTGCCGTCGCAAGTCATCTCGCTGAACGGAACTTTGACATTAAGTTTTGGTATTGGCGGGCAACGAGGCACCTGTGCCTTTTATCAGCCACAAGGCCGTTTATTAGCGCTGGCAAAAAACGCGGGGGGCGGTAGTTTGGCCCATGAGTGGTTTCATGCCTTTGATCATTACATCGCCAGCAAAATGTTTGCGCAAGCCGAGACGGGGCAATTTGCCAGTCGCGTGTGGCTTACGCAACATCTAGCGATGACGGATTCACAACGATCGCACCCTTTAAACGATTTATTGGCCGCAGCATTTGCCGAAATTTTCGTCGAGAATGGCGCTCCCTCAGCCTTGGTGTTACGCGCAAAAGCAGTGGATAGTAAAGCGCAGCGCCGTTATTTTGCGCTGCCGGAGGAAATGGCTGCTCGTGCTTTTGAGCAGATGCTGCAGCGTCTGCCACTGCAAAATCGCTTTTTAGTGGATGGGACTTTAGCGGGGCCTGCCTATTTGGCAGGCCTTTATCCTGATGCAGACAGTTCAGCGCGGTTAGCCGGCTACTGGTTAAGTTATTTCCAGTTACTAGGTCGAGCTCTGCAGAAAAATTAATCGAGAGAGCGCCGAATATTTTTCCGCAGTCATTTTGGCTGATTGAGGGTTATAAAGGCCAAACTCGCAATTTACGGCCTTTGATCCCTGCGGCTAACAATTGCTGAGCCAACTTCAATTTGGCTTTGGGCACTGCCACATAAGCAAAATCATCGCCCAATTGAATTTTGCCAATTTCATCCCCTTGAATACTTTGTTCGCGCGTCAGTGCACCGACAATATCGCCTGCCCGTAACTTTTGCTTTTTCCCTGCATCCAGCTGCAAAGTCGCCATCGGTGGCGTCGGCGCCGGCAGTTTTAATACGGCAAGATCGGGCAAGCTCGTTTCAGTCAGTGGTGTTGCCAATTCGTCATTGATCAAGGCAACTTTATATTCGTCGGATTGATCAAACAAACTGCAAGCAAGCCCTTGCTGACCAGCACGGCCAGTCCTACCGATGCGATGGGTATGGGTTTCGACATCATGAGCCAATTGATAATTGATGACTAAATCTAAACCGGCAATATCTAAACCACGGGCAGCAACATCGGTTGCGACTAACACGCTCAAGCTGCGGTTGGCAAAACGAGTCAGTGTTTGGTCACGATCTCGTTGTTCTAAATCGCCATGCAGCGCCAATACGCTAAATCCAGCCTCTGCCAGTGCATCTGCAACTTCTTGGCATTCCCGTCGAGTATTGCAAAATACCAAGCTACTGACAGGCTGATGCTGTTTGAGCAGCAATTGCACCGATTGCAACCGAGCGCTCGCACCCTGAGCTCTGAACAATTGTTGATTGATGGTGGTTTGCGTGTGCTGCTCTTCAATCACCACTCGAGCAGGATCTTGCAATAAATTCGCGGCAAGTTGGGCAATTTGTTTAGGGAATGTCGCACTGAATAATAAAGTTTGCCGCGATTTTGGTGCAAAACTCATGATTTTATCGAGGGTTGGAGCAAAACCCATTTCCAACATGCGATCAGCTTCATCCAGCACTAACAGAGACAAATCATCCAGTTTTAAGGAGCCCTTCACCAAATGCTCCTCAATACGACCAGGAGTTCCCACGATAATATGAGCGCCATGCTCTAACGAGCCAAGCTGCGGGCCAAAAGGCACACCGCCGCACAGCGTCAAGACTTTAATATTATGGATGGTACGGCCTAAGCGACGGATTTCATTGGCAACTTGATCGGCTAGTTCACGGGTGGGGCAGAGGACTAAACTTTGCACGCGGAACCGTTTGACCTCTAATAAGCTCAGGATACCAAGGCCAAAAGCGGCAGTTTTGCCAGAGCCTGTTTTGGCTTGAGCGATTAAATCGCGTTTCGCAAGAATGATTGGCAAACTCTGCGCTTGCACTGGCGTCATTTCATGGTAACCAAGATCGGTGAGATTGCTCATTAAGGCGGATGGGATTGCTAAATCAGCAAATTGGTTAGACATAAAACGACTCCAAAACAAGAAAATAGACTTCGCTGAGAATGCTCTCAGTGATTTTACCAAATTTAATCAAACAAAAAGGGCAACGCTTTGCAGAGTCGCCCTTTGGTTGGCTTACGCCGATGGGATTGCAAGCAATCCCGTTGTTCAATTACAGAACAACGATGTTCTCAGCTTGTGGGCCTTTTTGACCTTGAGTCACAGTGAAAGATACACGTTGACCTTCTTGCAGGGTTTTGAAGCCTGAAGAGCTGATTGCGCTGAAGTGAGCGAATACGTCTGGACCAGAAGCTTGAGCGATGAAACCGAAACCTTTAGTTTCGTTGAACCATTTAACGGTACCAGTAGTTTGAGTAGACATAATAATTATCCTGAAAATAAAGTTAAATTGCCTAGTGTTAGGCGGTGGTGCTGGAAGTGAAACTTTGGCTTATGAAAACAGGACGTACTCAAACATCAGTAACAGTTCAGTGAGCATAAATTGCGGTACTCTTTCAAACAGGCGCCAGTGTATAGATTTTAAACAGTACGTCAACACATATTTTGGCTATTGTCGAAAATAGCTGGCTTTAGGCTGATTTAGAGCAAAATTAGGGCAATAAGCAAAAAAAAGCCCCCAAAATTGGGGGCAAAAGAGCGGGTGTCGAGTTGCTCAAGGGTCTTTAGGAACACGTCTAACAAAAAACAAACACAGGTTATTCATCACTTCCCATCACACCAAGCAACTGCAATAAGCTGGTGAATAGGTTAAAAATCGATACGAACAAAGTCACTGTCGCCATGATGTAGTTAGTCTCACCACCGTGAATAATTTCACTGGTTTGGTAAAGAATAAGACCAGACATCAACAACACGAACATTGCAGAAACCGCCAAGCTCAACGCCTGAATTTCAAAGAAATAGGCGCCAATTCCTGCTAAAAATGCCACCAAAATCCCCACAGTTAAGAAACTGCCCATGAAGCTGAAATTGGTTTTCTTCACCAGTGCATAAGCTGACAGTGAGAAGAAGATGGTTGCGGTACCCGCCATTGCCATCATCACAATCTCGCTACCACCCGGCAGAGCCAAATAGCGATTCAAAATTGGACCGAGCGTGTAACCCATAAAGCCAGTTAAGGCGAACACACCCACTAAGCCCAGTGCGCTATCACGGAATTTCGTGGTAAAAAACAAAGCACCGAAGTAGCCAAGCAAAGTGATGATTAAGCCTGGGTGCGGCAAATTCAAACTCATGCTGATGCTTGCAGTAATAGCGCTAAACGCCAAGGTCATTGCCAATAAGCTATAGGTATTGCGCAGTACTTTATTGGCTTGGGTGACGGATATCTCCGTCGTATAAGCCTGTTCATGTAACATCGTCATATCGACCTCACATTAAGTTAACGAGCAGGTTCTTCTCCCTGCGATCTCACTAGATATAGTTATACAGAAAAGCAAAGTTAAGGTAAACTCGAATATTCCTTCGGTTTAATTCGGTTTTTTCGAATATGACGCCAGTAAACTTTAATCAGCTGTATTATTTTTACCTTGTCGCCAAAGAAGGCTCGATTGCTAGAGTCAGCGAGCAGTTGCATATCACCGCGCAAACTATCAGCGGCCAACTTTCGGCGTTTGAGCATGCTATCGGCAGCCCTTTATTTATTCACCAAGGCCGCAAATGGACCTTGACTGAGCTTGGGCGTGTGACGTTTCGTTATGCGGATGATATTTTTCGGCTTGGGGAAGAACTCAAACAGGTGCTTCGTCATCAACAGGGCGTGCACTGGCAGACTTTTACTGTGGGTGTCACTGACGTATTACCCAAAGCATTCATTTATGAAATGCTAAAACCGATTTTTGCGATGCCCGAACAATTAAGAGTTATTTGTCTTGAGGGCGAACAATCGCAGCTATTGGCAGATTTAGCATTGAATAAATTGGATCTAGTACTGACGGACCAACCTTTGCAGCCTTCAAGCCCATTAAAGGCTTATAGCCACCAGATCACGGAGTCCGCCACCAGCTTTTTTGCGGCCCCCAAAATCATGGCGCAATTGCAAGGCGAGTTTCCACACAATATGCATCAACAGCCATTTTTGTTGCAGAGTAAGCGGTCAATTATTCGCCAGCGTCTCGATGCGTGGTTTGCGCAGCAAAGTTTAGTGCCGCAAGTCATGGCAGAATTTGACGATAGTGCATTAATGAAAGCGTTCGGTGAACAGGGGCTTGGCATTTTTTCAGCGCCGAGCCGGATCGCGGACAATATCTGTCGACAATATGAAGTCGAAGTCATAGGCAGCACTGATGCGGTAAAAGAGGTGTTTTATGCAATATCGCCTGAGCGAAAACTAACTCACCCAGGCGTCATTGAATTGGTGAAGGCGCTGGCTGTAGATTAGCGCCTTCGCTTTAGCGACCGAAACGGCTCAATTGTTGTTGAGCTTCCGCTGTCGCTTGCAACAAGGTTTGGCCTGCGGTTTCAATCGATGACATTTGTTGATAAGCGTCTGTCGTGCCTTGCTCAATCGCAAACAAATGGGCATGTGTTTGTTGGTAGCGTTTTTCTAAATCCAACACCGACAGAGTGATGGTCTGCACACCTGTTTTGGCTTCAGAGAGCTGCAGTTGTAATTGATTAAACTCTTCACTGGTACTGCCAATGCTTTGCTGAGCGGTATTGGCTTGTTGATTTAAACGCTCAGATTCGGCTTTAGTTTCCCGTACCAGACGTTCCATATCATTCAAAAAGCCTGAAATTTGTCGCGTCGCGTCATTTACTTTTGCCGCAAGGCTGCGCACCTCATCAGCAACTACCGCAAAACCACGACCTGCTTCACCCGCACGCGCAGCTTCAATCGCAGCATTTAATGCCAATAAATTGGTTTGATCAGAGAAGTTTTCCACCATTTGCAAGATTTGCCGGACATTCTCAGAGTTTTGTTGCAGGCCTTGCACTGTACTGCCAAATGTTTCAAGTAAAGCAACAATACTCGATAATTGCGACGAGATAGTTTGCATGCCCGCGCTTGCTGTTGAGGCTTTTTGCACTGTGGTTTGCGCCACTTGGTTCATTTGGTCACTGGTACTGACGATAGAAGATAAATGATCTAAGACATGATCGCTTTCAGAGCGAATTTTTTCGCTGCGCTGCTCTGTGTCTTGCAAATGATGGCGGGTTGTTTTCACCGCTTGAGAAACTTGTTCATTGATTTGATGAGTATGTTGGGCTTGTTGATGGAGTTTTGTCAGCAATTGCGCCAACTGCCCAACAAATTGGTTGTATTCTTCTGACAATGTCCTAAATTCATCAAAAGTAAACGCGGGCAATCGATATTGCAGATCGGCTCCATCGCGATTAGCTTGGCGTAGGGTTTGTAATAGCGCATTCACAGGGCGGACAATTAAAAAATGGAGGTAAAACATGGTGAAAATGAAGGCCGCGGTACCAATCACCATGGTCGTCCACCAGACGGAACCGGCATGACCACTTTCTGGATACGCCGTATAAAGAGCCAGCCAAAAAATAACTAATAAAAAGCCAATGTTACCAATGATTTTGCGGGTTAAGCTGTGGAAGAAGGTTTTTTCAACGGCAGTATACAAACTTGCGAACCAATCCATGCGTCAATCCTCTCGCTGTGAAATACAAATGGAAATTGATAGAGATGACAATACCATAGCAAAATTTGCACAGATTTGAGCTATATCAGCCAAAAACAATAAAAATTCTTTGTGATTGAGAGGCTTTGCCACAGCAATAGCAAATTGAAGGGGCGATAAAAAGGGCGGTAATGAACCGCCCTGCAAGGTCAGCTGAGCGCTGATTTACAGACGTTCTAATACCGCTTGGGTAAAGTCGGTGGTGCCATGGCTGCCACCTAAATCACGAGTTGTGCGATCGCCGGTCGCAATCACATCGGTGACTGCAGCTAAGATCTTTTGTGCTTTATCTTGCATACCTAAATATTCCAGCATTTGGATTGAGGCCAAAATTACTGAGCTTGGGTTTGCCAAATTCTTGCCCGCGATGTCTGGCGCACTGCCATGCACGGCTTCGAAAATTGCACAGTCTTTACCGATATTTGCGCCTGGTGCCATGCCTAAACCACCGACTAAGCCAGCGCAAAGGTCTGATAAAATATCACCAAACAAGTTCGTGGTCACAATTACATCAAACTGTTGTGGATTCATCACCAACTGCATACAAGCGTTGTCGACAATCATTTCAGTTGCTTGAATGTCCGGATAGCGGGCTGCAACTTCACGGGCAGTTTTTAAGAAAAGACCAGAAGTTGATTTTAAAATGTTGGCTTTGTGCACACTCG
>CAZIPG010000005.1:0-20633 GCA_964540955.1 uncultured Rheinheimera sp. | reverse complement strand
TTTACGATTCTCGCGACGTGCTAATTCAAACGCAAATTCTACGATCCGCTCAGAACCTTCCCGAGTGACCACACTCATGGCTTCAGCCAACTGGCCATCATTCTTCACCACTTGGCCTGCACCTGAGTACATACCTTCAGTATTTTCGCGCACCGTGATGATGTCGATATTCTCATACCGTGCTTTGGTGCCTTTGAAAGAAATGACAGGGCGCACATTTGAATAGAGATTGAATTTTTTACGCAGAGTTACGTTGATTGAAGTAAAGCCTTCGCCAACTGGGGTGGTCAGTGGGCCTTTCAACGTAATTTTATTGCGAGCGATAGCATCTAAAGTGGCGGCAGGTAATAACTCCCCCGTTTTTTCAAGGGCTGTCAGACCCGCATCAACAAATTCATATTGGAAATTACAACCAACTTTATCTAATACTGCGATGGCGGCATCAACAATGCTTGGACCAATGCCATCACCTTTGATGACAGTAATTGTTTGCGTATTCATAGGTATCCTTCTGCTTAGGATCTGGAATTAGAGGGTGGGTTGGGTCTTTGCTGCACAGGGAGTTGCGCTAAACCACCAAAACGTGGCAAATATAGCATTTTTTGTTATTCGTTACCAGAATGGTGTTAGGTGCTCTATATCACGCTAGAAAATAGTGAATATAGAAAAAAGTGATGAAAGTAAACTACAAATTGCCATAAATCGGCCAGTAGCTCTCACTATCGGCAAGCACTGCATCCACCCACAATTCGAGTGGTTTTTCAGGTAAATCAAGTGCATGGGTTGCATTAGCTCGCGCAATTTCTGCCGCATTTTTCAGAACATCACTGGCTAAAAAACAGCGTTCAGCCAAATGCACGGCAAATTGCAGCAACATGGCATAGGGTTGTTGTTGATTATAGCTTTGGTCAGCCTCAGGCTGGTGTCGCAGACTCAACACGGCGTCTTGCCATTGGCGGTTTAAACCGAGGTTAGCGAGTGATGCGCTGAGCTGTCGAAGAAATTCAGCAGCATGCCATATTAAGTGTTGCGTTTGTGCACTGAGCGTTTGTGCAATGAGCGATTGCGCGCTCTGGTTTGGTTGCACAGACTGCTCTGCCGGGATTGGCTGCATCAGTGGTAAAAATCGGCTTTGATCATCAAGTTGCAACTGTAAACTGAAACAAAGGCTCAGCAAAGCAGCGGTATGCTCGTGACACTTGATGGCCGAACTATGTTGAGCGATTACCGTAATCGCACTTTTGAAG
Organism: uncultured Rheinheimera sp.; assembly: GCA_964540955.1. GTDB lineage: Bacteria > Pseudomonadota > Gammaproteobacteria > Enterobacterales > Alteromonadaceae > Pararheinheimera. The sequence continues at coordinate 19,386 of CAZIPG010000005.1, read as the reverse complement.
ACTTGCTGAAATTGACCAAACCAAGCCTGATGCGGTTGGTGGCACTGCTGAATTTGGTTCACTAACCATGATTGACGGACAACGCTGGGTAACTGTTCGGTGCCAAGAATGGCTAGGGCATGGCGAATATCATTCACACATTGTTGCTCTCGGGTATACTCGCTGGCAACCTGCAACACAAATTCAATTAATTCAGGGTGCTGATTAAACCAATTGACCTGTTTTCCAATCGAATATGCGGTATTTAACTGGTTCAGCACGCTAATCGACAAGCGTGACTGCGGACTTTCGAGCTCTGCAGTCGTCAGTGCGTTGAACGCTTCATACCATTGCCAATCCTGACACGCGCGCGGTGCCAGCAGTTTTAGAGGTTGCTCTGCCAACTCAACCGGCGAAACAACTAACTTTTTCAGCGCCACATCCAGCATACAAGCCATTAATTTTGGCGCTGTAGTGATGATTAAGCCGATTTCGCCTAATTCGTCTTGAACAAAACGACCGACTTGCCAAAAGTTGGGATTTAGCGTGCTCAGGCGATGAAGAAAGGCTCTTTGTTGCGGATCTAACCCTGTGGCACATAATTGCCGAATTGCCTGTTCTAAAGATTGACCAGGTTTTTGCTGCCGGGGCAGTGTGCTGATAGCGAGTTGGTAGCAAGTGGTTAGTACTGTGGCGTAGACAGACGATTGCCAGAGTGGTCTGTTAAATACTTGTCGGCTACAGCCGCGATAAAGTTGCTCTAACCAAGTGAGTTTGAGCCGCTTGCCATAAAGCCGAAAACTTGGGCTCCAAGGATCTTGTAAATTGCGCTTCTCTTCATCGCTCAATGGCTCTTGGCTCGATAATTTTTGGTACAAGCCAGCATTGGCACGCAGATTCAATAGTTGCGCACAGAGCAGTTGAATGCAGACACTGTTCGGCCATTTTGCATGTTGATTGAAATACAGCAAAAAGCTGGCTTGCTTCAACGCCAGTTGGCTCGCAACTGTCTGAGTTTTCGGAGGCATGGCTAAAAGTGCAAGGAAAAGGCTGCTGTTTGCTTGACTCAGCTTGATTAATTGCGCAGCCAATTGCTCGGTGATTAATAACACTTTGTCGTTAGGTTGGTCACTTCCCTGCAGATAAAACTTATCAAGGTACTGACAACAAGCCTGCAACAAGGCAATTTCTGGACTCATGATGCAGGGCGTTGCTCAAGTTGGCGAAACTGTTGCTCTGCTGGATTTGCGACTGCAATCAATTTTTGGTTATGAAATAACAAAGGCGTGCATTCATCTTTCGTGGTAATGCCATCTGAAATTGCGCGTAAGGTGCGATAATAAACGATCTGGTAGATCCCTTCTGAAGTTTCTATCGCTTCAGTGATATCGGGGCCACCTAACACTTCGCTGATTTGCCGTTGCAGTAATGGTTTAGATAAATCAATGGCTTGGATAAATTTACGATTAAAGGCTTCGCGGTCATCCCACACCATTTGATTCGGATCGTCCGAATAGAAGTGAGTCGCGAACCAAGTAAATGTGGGGTAAGCCAAAATCATGCATAAAATGATCAGGTATTTTGCTTGCATAGGAGCCCTTCTTGCCAATCGTACTGGATCCACTCAGTGGATCTAAAAATTGCTATTCGCGGATCATGCTGAAATCTCATCGTTCAACAATCTTATACAAGTTCTTTGCCAGATTGATAGCGTTGCTTGAATTATACCCATATGCCGCCCATATCTTTTGCTAAACAGCTCTGCTGCGGGCTGGATGCGACTATCGGAGTTGAACCCGATTGCAACAGTGCAACTTTGCGCTTTGGGACGGCCACATCATCACAATGGCGATTGTGATGGTGTGGCATTCGGTAGGCTGACTGCCAAATTATTGACTTATCGAGCGATTTGATAACAAGGAATGTACTTGCTACCTGGCAACTTCATGCGGCCTTGCGCCACAAAAGCCTCCAGCAAATCATCCATTAACGCCATTAATTGGGGTTCACCCGACAACACAAATGGTCCATGCTGTTGAATGGCTTTAATGCCTTCATCTTTGACATTGCCCGCGACTATCCCGCTGAAGGCTCGGCGTAAATTTGCCGCCAATAAAGCTTTATCCTGCTCGAGATGTAAATCAAGACTGGCCATATTCTGATGGGTTGGCGCAAATGGATGTTGGAAATCGGGCGCAATTTCCAATGTCCAGTTGAAATGATAAGCATCGCCAACCGATTTACGATATTGGCGAACATCGGCACAGCCTTGTTTTAACTTCTGTGCCACTAAGGCTGGATCATCAATAATCACTTCAAACAAGTTGAGCGCTTGTTCGCCTAAGGTTTTGGCAATGAATTTTTGCAGTTCGGTAAAGTAGGCAGCGCTTTGTTTTGGTCCTGTTAGGATCACTGGCAGCACTTGCTGCTGATTTTTTTCATTGAGCATGATCCCCAGTAAATACAACAACTCTTCTGCAGTACCTGCACCACCAGGGAAAATGATGATGCCATGGGCTGTTCGAATAAATGCCTCAAGTCGTTTTTCAATATCCGGCAGGATCACGAGTTCGTTCACGATAGGATTTGGTGGTTCAGCTGCGATAATACTCGGCTCGGTTAAGCCTAAATAGCGGCCTTGGCTATTGCGCTGTTTGGCATGACCAATAGTTGCACCTTTCATTGGGCCTTTCATTGCGCCAGGGCCACAGCCGGTGCAGATATTTAGGCCACGCAAACCGAGCTGATAACCCACTTCTTTCGTGTATTTGTATTCGATTTCATTAATAGAATGACCGCCCCAGCAAACAATCATATTGGGTTCGGTACTGGAATTGATCACCTTGGCATTTCTGAGAATATCGAAGACGCCATGCGTGATATGATCGCTGCTGGTATTATCTAGCCGATGGGCATTGCGTTTGGTTTGACTGTGATAGAACAGAATGTCTCTGAGCACAGCAAACAAGTGCTCATGGATCCCTTGAATGATCTGGCCATCAACAAAGGCATTTTGCGGTGGATTATATAACTCAATTTTAATACCGCGTTCTCTGGCTAATAACTTGACTTGGAAGTCTTTGAATTGTTCATAGATTTCTGCGGAACTATCGGTATGGCTGCCGACGTTTAAGACTGCCAAGCAACAGTTACGGAATAAATTGAAAATTTCACTTTGGGCATTTTGTTGAAGTTCTTCCACTTCCAGTTGCGATAACAAAGCCATCGAACCGAGTGGATTTAATTGTACATGCATCAATCGCTCCTTGAGAATTACAGTCGGTCTCTCATGAAAGCTAGGGTTTAGTTACAGAGACTATCCGACTTATTTTTTGAATTTAACTTTGTCTCTTCCTTCACGCTTGGCGTCATATAAGGCTTCATCAGCCCGATCGAAGGCTTCTCGCCCTGTATCCGCGTTGCGCAATTGCGTGGCGCCAAAAGAGATGGTGATTGGCACATTTTGATCTTTGAATTTGAATGGAATACGTTTGATTTTTTCGCGCAAAGTATTCAGCGGGCCTTCGAGCTCTGTAATGGTTGTTTCAGGGAACAACAAAATAAACTCTTCACCACCATAACGTGCAATAAAATCGGTATCTCTCAAGCTTTGTCGCAGGGCTTTCGCAATAATTTTTAAGGTTTTATCACCAGCACTATGACCATAGCTGTCATTGATATTTTTAAAATGATCAACATCCGCCAATACAATCGACAGCGGCTTGTTATAGCGTTTCCAACGTTTGAGTTCGAGTTCAAACCGTTCATCAAAGGCGGCACGGTTCGGTAATTCAGTGAGTGCATCTTGTAAACTGCGAAATTTTTGTTCAGCAAGGCGTTTCTTAAACTGCAGAGCTTCAACCTCGAGCTCTTTTAAGCGCAATTCCATGTCTCTGACTGCTTGCATTAACATTTCACGTTCTTGCTGTTCTAAAAGTTCTTTTTGCTGCAGCGATTGTGTAATGGCACCTAATTTAGTGGTAACTAATTGCTGTAGCTGCTCAAGCGAGGTGGCAGCTTGGGTTTCTTTACCGAGTAAGGCAATTTGACGCTCAATTTGTTGATTGAGCTGTTGCATCTTCTCTTTGATGCTCTGATTATTTTGCGCCGAATTGAGTAGTGATTGTTGCACACTACTCAGCGCTTCATTCAGTTTTAATAAGAAATGCTGGGCCGATTGACGCTCTTCATTAATGCTCGAGATAATGATCTCGATCGTGCGTAAACATGCCTCTAATAACCGTTCGATGCTCAGTTCACCCAGCAAGCTCAAGCGGATCTCTTCAATAGAGCGCGCATGCTTGCCTTCAAAAGCCAGTTCGCTTAATAAATTGGTCAATTCGACAGAAATTTGCCGACACACGGCATCGTAACGAGTGCTGTCGGTGATTTCTTGCAATTCCATATCTTGTTTTGCATTTAACGCACTTTGGTAAAGTGTTGTTAAATCGGTCAGATGAGGAATAAATGCTTGTAAACTGGGGGCGGGTTCATCGACTTTGCTCAACAGTTCACGCAATTCACGGCGCAACTGATTGGGTAAGCCTTTTTGTTTCTGCAGCAGTTTGCCTGCTTGGGAAATCGAATACTGCGCCTGCTTGACTTCGTGGTGCTGCTTCACTTCAATTTGTTTCAAATGTTCTGTGGTGGCATCCAGTTGCGGCAACAGTTTTTCTAAATCGGTACCTCGCGCGAGTTCTTGCCGCAGGCGAGCCAATTTATTATCCAGCTCAACATCGATACCTTTACAAACCAAACTTAACCGAGCAACAAACTGAGTCAGAATTTGAAACTGACTTTCGTAGGTGACTTCAAGTTGTTGGCGGGCTTTGACTGCAGCCGCAAGTTGTTGTTTGGTATTGTTTTCTGAGTCCACTACGATTCGATTCCCAGCGAGCGCATTTGAGCTTTTGGCTTAAGTATATCGTTATTAAGACCGTTTGCGCAGTGCATTTCAAGAATTGCAGAGAAAATTATCTGCAGCCATTATCTTTTACTAATTTAGTGACAATAAAGTGAAATTAGATTGAGATCAGCAGTTTATTACACGATTTTAAAAAAGATTGCAGGTAAGGATCCTTATAAGGGATCTTGGTACCAACAAAAAAGCCGACAGCAAGCTGTCGGCTTTTTTGCTGAGCTCTATAGAGCTCTTATTTTTTTGTTAAATAGTAGGGTAACCAGTTTTGTTCTTCAGCAGAGGTCAGAAAGTTCATTACAGCTATCCTTCAACAGAGATTTGGTTGGGGTTGGTGATGTCTGGCACCAACGCTGATAATTTAACCATATTTCGAAACGAAAGTAAAAGTTATTTTGTAGGGTTACAGAATAACTTTCAGAAAGTGATGGGTTGTTTTGCCGTTTTTACCGCAAACTACTGGAAAATCAGCAGGGATTCGCTTAGCTTGGCTGCAAAAAATTGGAGTTCATATGAAATATTTCCGTTACTTATTCATGTTTTGGCTGTTGATTGCCACCACATCTGCGGTTGCGCAGGTAGACTACAAGCTCAGCATCACTGAGCCTCAGCATCATCTGGCGGATGTTGAAATGACTTTTGTCGCCGATGCGGGCGCAATCTCCGTTCATCTCCCGGCTTGGCGCAGTGGTAAGTATCAAATTTTGGATTTGGCCAATGGTGTTCGTCGGTTTGTCGCCAAAGATGCCATGGGGTCGAACTTGCCGTTTCGCAAAATTGAAAAAAGCACTTGGCAGATTGATGTACCAGCGCGGGGCAAAGTCACAGTGACTTATCAGATTTATGCCAATCAGTTAGATGTCAGAACAAGACATATTGACGATAGCCATGCATATCTAAATCCTTCAGCAGTATTTATGTACAACGAGCAAACTCGTCAGCAGCCGATTAAAGTTCAGCTGACAGTCCCCGCTACGTGGCGCAGTACTTCAGGCATGACCAGAGGAGAGGGCCCACATCAATTTTTAGCGGCGAATTATGATGTATTTGCGGACTCTCCGATCGAAACCGGTATTCACCAAAGTTTTACTTTTCAAGTAGATAGTCGCAATTATGAGGTGGTGTTCTGGGGCGAGGGTAATTATGACGCTGAGCAAGTCGTCGCTGATCTGAAAAAGTTGGCTGGACAAACATCAAGCATTTGGCAGGGACATCCTTATCAGAATTATCTTTTTATCATCCATTCATCATTAGGCGCACGTGGTGCCACAGAGCATTTGAATTCGACCGTGATCCAACGCGACCGTTTTAGTTTTAAAACTCGTCAGCATTATCTCGGCTTTATGAGCACCGCAGCTCACGAATTGGTGCATACCTGGAACGTCAAAGCATATCGCCCTGCGGAGCTCGTGCCTTATGATTATTTAAATCCGAATTACACCAAGTTGTTATGGATTTCAGAAGGTTCCACTAGTTACTTTCAAAATCATTTGCTGCTGCGCGCCGGGATCATGACGCATCAAGAATTCTATGCAGATATTGCAAAAGCTCTCGATAAATTTGATCGGTTACCCGGTAAAACAGAGCAATCAGTTGCCGAATCTAGTTTTGATAATTGGATCAGTTTGGGCGGCGATCACGCTGATAATTTTAGTGTGAATATATACTCTGAGGGATATTTGGTTAGTTGGTTGCTGGATCATTGGCTACTCCAAAACAGCGATCTCAAAGCTAGTTATCGGCATTTACATAATGAGTTGTATCAGCGCTTTGCCAAAACCACGGCATTCACCGAGCAAGATGTGCGACAAATTGCGCAGCAACTCACTGGCAAATCTTTGGATGCTTGGTGGCAGCAGCAGGTTGAATCTCCGCTAGAGTTGGATGCCAATACGTTATTGGCTGCTGCTGGCTTAGAGCGGACATACCCCAGTAAACAACTGGCGTTCAGCGGTATTACCAGCGAATTTACCAATGGTGTGGCTAAAATCAGCAAAGTTGAGCGTAATTCCCCCGCTTGGCAGGCAGGGCTGACTTCGGATGATGAAATTGTCGCCATCAATCGGTTACAGCTGAAAGCGCCTTTGGCTGACAGAATGAAGGATTTCGAGCCGAAACAGCAAATTGAAGTGAGTTTCTTCCGCAATGGTCGACTGCTGCAGACTCAAGTGCAGCTCACAGCCTTAGCGGATGGTCCGTCAGTGATTAAGCCTGTGGCCAATCCAACCAAAGCACAAAAAGCATTCCATCAAGCTTGGTTAGGCGTAGCTCTCGAGTTACCAAAAAAGTGATCAAAAACAGTAAAAAAACCGTGGGAAACCACGGTTTTTTGATCTGATCAACCATTGATATGAAAGTTAAGTTTCGAATCGAAACTTTTATTGACGAGTTAAGCGGATATTTGGCGGCGTGTAAGGCTCGCTGCTGCGTAACGGATTAATGTCCAAACCACCACGACGGGTATAACAGGCATACACGGCTAAAAACTCCGGCTGCAACACATCAAATAAGTCTTTGTAAATCCGCTCAACGCATTGTTCATGAAATTCATTGTGCTGGCGGAAACTAATCAGGTAGCGCAATAAACTTTCATGGCAAACTGCGGGTCCACGGTAATGAATAAAGACGCTGGCCCAATCCGGTTGCGAAGTGATTAAACAGTTGGATTTGAGCAAATGCGAATGCAGTTTTTCTTCAATATTGCCAAGCTGTGGGTTGCGCTTGAGGAGCGAGCCATCGTATTGATAATCTGAAATCTCGATATCGAGGTCATCCAAGCAACGGCCTTGGAGCCAGGTCGGTTGGAATGCGATTAATTCATTAACATGATGAATAGTGACTTCGACTGGCTTCCCTGCACAAGCGGAGAGATCTTGTTTCAAGGTTGCATACACTTGGCTGATATCGCGAAATCGAGTTTGGTTAAAGCTATTTAAATACAGTTTAAATGACTTGGACTCAATCAAGTTGGCCGAATCAAAAGGCACCACCACAGTCGCCAGTGCAACCATAGGTTTACCCTTGGCGTTGAGCCATGATAATTCATAAGCATGCCAAATGTCATAGCCGACAAAGGGCAGGGGGGCATCTACCGCGAGCCCGATAGCATCGCGAGCAAGTTGGCGTGGGACTGCTTGTAATAAACTGACATCGTATTGATCGGCGTAGTCAGTAATTTTGCCAAGGCTCAGATGCGCCAAGGCGTGATCAGCTTGTTTTGTCATAAGGCTCTCTGCCAGTTTAGAATGGCATTATTTTACCATAGGAAATCAGTAAAACATGGCAGACGTTCAGCAAGTTTTTCAACAATTGTTGTCTGAAGCAGTATCGACGGCTCAGCAAAACCAGCAAACTTGGTTCAGTTATGCCGATCCTGCTGCGTCATCACCGGCCCAGTACGGTGACGTCGAGGGTGACCAAGTGGCTTGGTGGCCAGTCGCAAGGCCGCAAATGCCAGATTTTAATCCGCTGGAACAAGCATTAGGGCTGACACTCCATGCTGATTTAAAAGCTTTTTATGGCTATGGTTATGGCGGGGGTTTACATGTCAAACACCCACGGGGGCCACTCGAGTTATTGATGGTTTGGCATGATGATGATTTTGTTAGATTGCAGCAAAATATTGTGGCGCATATTTTAATGAAACGGCGGCTAAAACATCGAGAAACTGTGTTTATTGCCACCACCGATGATGATGAACTGATGATTTCTATGCTCAACGAGACTGGTGAAGTGTATTTAGAGCGAGTGGGATTTGAGGTGAAAGAGTGCCTCGCACCAAACTTAGCGCAATTTTTACAGCAATTGACCGTTGGCTAACTACTATTGGCAGCTCCAAGCAATATTCGAAAGCAACAAACAGCGGTCGCATTGAAAATCAAACAAGTCAGCGAGCCGAGTGGGGCGTAACCATTCGCCTTGGCAGCTAGGGCAGCGCCTGTGCTGTTCTTGGCTGCAATCAGTGCTGCTGCCGCGATAAAGCGCGTAATAGACCGGTTTGTTCAGCTGGAGACTTAAGTGCTTTGCAAACCGACGACCTTGTTGATTCAGCGGGCTCTGCAGGTTTTGCAATGCATCTTCTGCCGCATTTAATAACACACTGTCCTGCTGCATTTGAATTTCATCGAGCGCTTGATATTGCAGTTGCCAGCGGATCAAAGCTTCGTGGTCAGTTTTGCTGGTTGGTGGCAATAAAAATAGTGGTACCGGAGCTAGATGCTCCATACAGTAAACGACTGAATTCATCTGGCCAAAGCGGCAATACAATACCAATGCGTCAGGATTTTCACAGGGATCGGTATGATGTGACATGAGATCCATGCCCAAAACTTCGGTTTGTGGATAAGCCAAACCCACTTGCGCTAAATCTGCTAGAGCCTTTAAACCGTTGGGGCTATGTGATTGGTTTCGCATCGCCTCTTGGGAAGGCAATACGACTCGACAGATAAATTGATCCTGCTCTAAATGGGTCGGAAATTCTCTGCCAAGAATTTGGCCATTAAAAATCAATGTCTCTAAATATCGGCGGATCCCTTTTTCAGCCTCGGTGTAGGTGGTATTCGCAATAATTTTAAAACGGAATTCAGCGACCCACATCGTTGGTCCTCATTTGCAGCAATTGCAATATTTGATCGAGTTTTGCTTCTAAACGCTGCATATCACTGCGCAGTTCATGCAATTGCGCTGGCGTTGAATCTGTGGCTGAATGTTCCGAAGTCGCTAGTGCTGCCGGGGTTGGCACCTCGTCAACGAATTGTGGATTCGCTCGCCACTGTTGATAGGCGTTCAGTAATTCCGCACCATCGACACCACCACCGAGTCGAGCCCGCACCAGTGCTAAGCTCGGATTTTTCCCTTCCCGCTGCAACTGCGTAGCAACTTGGCAAATTCGCAAATAAAGTGATTTCATCATGAGGTCAACTTCGCTAAAAATTGGTTTAATTTACCACTTTAAATTACATTAGAAATTAAAAATTACATAAAGTATTGAATTGTAACACTTTAAAATTTGGCATTGTCTTTGCTCTATTGCGATGATGACATTATCCAACTCGACAATTGAACTTAAGGAATTTCCATGAATAACACGTTTAAATTAATCACAGCAATCGGCTTCTCAGCAATTCTATCTGGTTGCGTCATTGCAGTCGGTGATCATGATGATGAATACGCAGATAACCAAGATTGGCAAAAAACACAACAATTCAATAAAACGTATATTAATCAATTAACTTTAGGCACAGACACCGCTGCTGTTCGCAAAACTTTAGGTGCGCCAGCCTTTGTTGAACTGTTTAATAAAAACGGGGAACAGGTTGAAGTGCTGTTCTATCGCACCCAACATGAGCGCAGTGATGGTGAAACATCTAAAGATGAATGTACGCCTCTGGTATTTAAGCAAGGCGCTTTAGTTGGAGTCGGCGATAAGGCTTATATGATTTTATAATGGCCCGCTTTTTGAGCTTCGGTGGCTTGTCACCTGTTTGAACCCAGACAAACTCAGGTGTTTCTGAGTTTGTCTTTTTAGAAATTCCTCTAGTCTATTCAATTCATAAAACCCAATTCATGCCATCAACAATCTAAGCAATTGCATGAAACATCGCGCTTCCAAATAGCTTTAGCGAGAATTGATTCACACTCGGCTTGACAGCGAAATGCACTGTATTACATTGATGCTCATTCGCTTTTATTTGCAGAGGTAGGCTATGACCGATCCTTCATCTCGTTTTCAAACATTTGCAGAGTTCTACCCCTTTTATTTATTGGAACACCAGCAACCACTTTGTCGGGCTCTGCATTACATCGGTAGTAGTTTGGTGATTGCTTTGTTGACTTTTATGGCGGTGACTGGCGAATGGCATTTAGCATGGGCATTGCTAGTGTTGGGGTATGGTTTTGCTTGGATCGGGCATTTCTTTGTCGAGCACAATAAACCCGCGACTTTCAAATATCCGCTGTATAGTCTGTTGGCCGATTGGGTGATGTTCAAAGATTTTTTGACCGGCCAACTTACTACAAAATTAGCTGCTGCTAAAGCCGATAAGGCGGCATGTTAAACGCTGCCAAACGTAACCCTTTTAACCAAAGTTCAGCTTGGTAACGGCTTTCGCCATCGCCACTAAAATCAACAATATATAAGGTGCGAAGCCGACGCTGGCCATTAATCACTTGGAATTTATGGCCTGAGCGTGCGCATTCCAGAAATTGCACCTGTTGTTGTTCACAGAGTTGCCGCGCCAAAGCTGTGGCGCGTTCGTCTTGTTTACGCTGTTGCATAAACCAATACACGATTGCCATTACGACCAATAACCAAAAATAACTCGCCATAAATTCCTCTGTTTTTTCAATTCGATGCAAGCTGACACTGTCGGCAATCAACGGAGCACCAAACTCCTTTCGCTCATCTGCGTGCATGCCAGATCATGTGGGGCAGGCGGCAGAATTGCAAGAGTCATGTTAAGATGACCGAGTTTTCAAGGAGTTCTCCGATGATTTATCAGCAGACAGCGACATTAATTGCCAATCTCCAGACTGAATTAACCCATTTAAACTTCTGGCAGACCGAGCCATTACCAGCAAGTGCATTTGCCAGTACCGCGCCTTTTTGCTGTGATACCATGACTTTGCAGCAGTGGCTACAGTTTGTGTTTATCCCAAAAATGCTGCAGCTCATTATTGAGCAGCAACCGCTACCGCGGAAAATTGCCATTGCGCCATTTGCCGAAATTGCGTTTGCCAATGAAACCTCAGCTGTGCAACCGTTGATCCAACTGTTACAAGAATTAGATGCGTTACTGACTTCACAAAGTTAAGTCGAGAACATGAAGTTCAATAGCCTCAGCTAGCAATATGCGCAAGAACCCACAGATTTTGAGTGTGAAATGACAACAACAAATACTCAACATGAAAACTCAAAGACCACAGAAACACCAGAAGTGCCGCTGCTTGAAATTCTGTACCAAGATGAGTGGCTAGTCGCTATTAATAAGCCGGCGGGAATGCTGGTGCATCGTTCATTCTTAGATAAACATGAAACGATCTTTGTGCTGCAAACCCTCCGCAATCAATTGGGGCGACATGTCTTTCCTTTGCATCGGCTTGATAGACCAACCTCGGGGATTTTGTTGTTTGCTTTGTCCAGTGAAATTGCGGCACTCATGAACGATCAGCAAAAGTGGCAAAAACTTTATCTTGCGACCGTCAGAGGATATGTGACTGAACCGCAATTCTTGGATTATCCTTTAGTGGAGCAACTGGATGCGATTGCGGACAAACACGCCAAAACCGATAAAGCGGCGCAACAGGCACAAACCCAGATTTGGCCGCTCGCCACCATGGAACTGCCCTTCGCGGACAGTCGGCATGCAACATCTCGTTACTCTTTGGTGTATCTTCAGCCTATTACCGGCCGTAAACATCAACTGCGGCGGCATTTGGCTCATTTGCGGCATCCAATTTTGGGCGACACCACACATGGGGATAACAAAAATAATCGTCGATTCAGTGAGTTTTCCGGCTTCAATCGCTTACATTTGCATGCTTTAGCCTTGCAATTTCAACACCCTATCTTGGCAAATACAGTATTTGTTCAAACTTCGTTACCAGAGTTTTATGATTACTTTAAAACGTTTTCACCTTGTTTTGTCTCTGCGGACACACCGCAAATAGACGTGTTCGCGCGTTTAAGTCATTGTCCTGACAATGGATTGAATGCTATTGATTACATGCGTTAACAAATTCATGTGAATTCATTGATTTAGATCAACTTATTTGCAAATCAATGCCGGTTACCACATTTAAGTTGTTGATAATTAATGATTATTTATCACTGTGTAATTTATGCATTTTGTTCCACCATATTTACCGAAAGCGTGATATTAGGTAAGTTAAAAAAATTGCAGCATAAAATTTCGCCAATACTTGTGTATTCATAATTATTTTTTGTTTTTGAAAATATTTCAGTGATTTATTCTGTCGCGATCTTGTTTACTATTTGTCCATGTTTGTGTACTGTAAATTTGAATTTGTAACTATGTATTACAAAGCAAACCAGGAAACAAAAATGATAAAAAGTACAATTAAGCAATCTGCTCTAGCTATTGCGGTGTGTGGAGCTCTCGGGTTAACCAGTTTGTCGGTATTGGCAAGTAACGTAGATGGTTCATTACGTGGTGTTGTAGTCTCACAAGCTGAGAAAACAGCACTGGCGGGTGCAACTGTCACCTTAACGGATGCGAAAACTGGCTTCAAACGGACGTTAACGGTTGATAATCAAGGTCGTTTCTCTGTTGGTAATATTCCGGCAGGCACCTATGAAGTCACCATCACGCGTGAAGGGTACCAAACCAGTAAACTTCCTGCGGTCAGTATTGCGATTGGCGGTACTGCGAGCTTGAATGTTGAAATGACCCCAGGTGATGTTGAAGTCATGTCAGTCACTGGTTCACGCATCAGTGCCGTGGACGTAACGAGCACAGAAGCGTCATTCAACATTTCTGCGGAAGACATTGCGATTATGCCAATCGCGCAAAACGTGACATCAGTTGCGTTATTAGCACCGGGCACAAACCAAGGTGACAGCCGTTTTGGTAACTTGGCCTCTTTCGGTGGTTCTTCAGTTGCTGAAAACACCTACTACGTCAACGGTTTGAACATGACCAACTTCCGTAACGGTGTTGGTGGTGCCACAATCCCGTTCGAAGCCTACAAATTCTTCCAAGTAAAAACGGGCGGTTATAGCGCTGAATTCGGTCGTTCGACCGGTGGTGTTGTCGCGGCGACTACTAAATCTGGTGGTAATGAATTTGAAGTCGGTGCAAACGTACGTTTTGTGCCAGACCAATGGCGTCAAGATAAGCCGAACGTGCGGTATGAAAACCCACAATGTACTGGCACTGTTTGTTCACGTGAAATCGGTGATCTGTACATCAATAACGAGTCAGTTGAACGTCCAAGCACTTTTGAAACTGAAATTTTTGCTTCAGGTGCCATTATCGAAGATACCCTGTTCTTCTATGGTATGTATCAGCACCGTGATTTCCAAACAGAATCTGAAGATGCCAACCAAGTTGAGCGTTACATTGATGAAGACACCGATCCATACTATTTAGCGCGGATCGACTGGAACATCAATGATGACCACTCTTTAATGGTGTGGACCTTCTCCGATGAGACTGTAGTTAAAAATACCACGATTGAACTTGAAGATGAAATCGTCAAAGGTGGTACTACTCGTTCTGGCGGTACTAGCTACGCAGCCCGTTATGCTGGTCAACTGACAGATGATCTCTCTGTGTCGGCGATGTATGGTAAAGTTGAATTTACCGACACTATCAAATCAGACGGCGACTCTTGTCCAGCAATCTACGATTTATCGACCGCAACAAGCTACGGCTGCTGGGTTAACTTAACGACATCTGACAACTCAGATACTCGTAACCAACATCGCGTTGACTTCGAGTGGAAAGGCTTAGAAGGCCATGAGTTCCGCTTTGGTTATGATGCAGAGCGCAATGAATCATTATCAGAAGTGAACCTTTCTGGTGGGATTTACTACGCTTATCGTAACTATGCTGCGGGTGCCCGCTTACCAAACGGCTATGTCATGCCTGCTTCTGAACGCTTAGTGCGCGTTCGTAACTATAAAGTCGGTGGTAATTTCAAAACCAACAATGATGCAATCTATATCGAAGATAAGTGGGCAGTAACTGACACTCTGACCTTAGATATCGGTTTACGGAATGAAAGTTTTGAAAACTTAAACGCTGATGGCGATACCTTCATCGAAGTGAAAAACCAAATTGCACCCCGTTTAGGTGCGGCTTGGGACCCAACAGGTGAAGGCAATTCAAAAGTTTATGCCAAGTTAGGTCGTTATTACTTACCAGTGGCTTCTAACACCAACGTGCGTTTATCTGGTGGCGAGCTTTACACCCACACTTTCTACCAAATCAGCTCCATTGGTGCTGATTATGTGCCAGTTCTGGGCCAACAACTAGGCGCAACGCAGGTATTCGGCGATGGTACAGCACCAGATACTTCATCTGTGACTGACCAAGGCATCGACCCAATGTATAGCGACGAGTTGATGTTGGGTTATGAGTCATTAATCAATGACGATTGGTCATGGGGTATTGCGGTGATGCACCGTAACCTGGGTAACGCCATCGATGACGTATCTGTGCAAGAAGGTTTACGTGCAATCGGTGTGTCTGATCCAGATGATCCAGATGATGGTAACCACTTCGTGCTGATTAACCCAGGTAAAGGCGCTTCATTCTATTATGACACTGATGGTGATGGTGATTTAGAGCTGGTGAGCTTGACTGCTGAACAGTTGAAATACCCAGAAATGAAGCGTAAATACAACTCAGTTGAACTGAGCTTAAAACGCCACTGGGACAAAGACTGGATGCTGAACATGACTTATGTGTGGTCACAAAGTTATGGTAATGCTGAAGGTTATGTCAAATCAGACAACGGTCAAGATGACGCCGGTTTAACGACTGACTGGGATTACCCATACTTAATGGATGGCGCTTATGGTTATTTACCAAATGACCGTCGTCACTCATTCAAAGTATACGGTGCTTACCAAATCACTGACGACTTATCAGTCGGTGTTAACAGTTCGTTAGTGTCTGGTCGTCCACGCAACGCTCTGGGTGCAAACTATTATCCAGATCCAGCAAACTATCACTACGGTGATACTTACTGGGTGGGCGATAAATTCTTCCCACGCGGTTCATTTGGTCGCACGCCATGGGTCTTCAACATTGATATGAACGTGAAGTACAAAGTGCCTGTGCAAGGTTTTGAAGCTTACTTAGAAATGGAAGTCTTCAACATCCTCGGCATGGACACCCCAACTCGTTATGTTGAAAATGCGGAAATTGCTGCGAACCAAGCCAACGCGGCTTTCGGTTTACCAGCAGACTTCCAAACACCACGTCGTGTGCAGTTGACTGCCTCATTCAAGTTCTAAGTTGAATGAATAAAAAGAAGGCCACCGCAAGGTGGCCTTCTTATTTTCTGCTGATTGCATTTCAACATTGAGTTCATGCAAGCATCAAAGCAAGTCTAAGCAGCTTACTCGATACTTGCCATTCAAGCGTTCATCCATTCAAACGTTAATCGATACTGCGTAATAAGGCGTTAATGCCCACTTTAGCGCGAGTTTGCGCATCAACACGTTTCACAATCACTGCAGCGTATAAGCTGTGCGAGCCGTCTTTCGATGGAATTGAGCCCGGCACCACGACTGCACCCGCGGGGACGCGTCCATAGGTGATTTCGCCAGTTTCACGGTCATAAATGCGAGTGGATTGGCTGATATAAACCCCCATCGACAGTACTGCGCCTTCTTCTACAATCACGCCTTCGACCACTTCAGAACGGGCACCGATGAAGCAGTTATCTTCAATGATGGTCGGGTTTGCTTGCAGCGGTTCTAACACACCACCAATGCCTACGCCGCCCGATAAATGTACGTTTTTACCAATTTGCGCACAAGAACCCACTGTGGCCCAAGTATCGACCATCGAGCCTTCACCGACATAAGCGCCGATGTTGACGTAAGAGGGCATTAACACCACATTTTTGGCGATAAAACTGCCTTGGCGGACTGCCGCTGGCGGCACCACCCGAACCCCTTCAGCCACAAATTGTTCATGGCTGTAATTGGCGTATTTCATCGGCACTTTATCGAAGAAACGGTTTTCGGCGCCGTCCATCACTTGGTTATCATTGATCCGAAATGACAAGAGCACCGCTTTTTTTAGCCATTGATGAGTCACCCATTCGCCAGCAATCTTTTCAGCAACGCGCGCTTGGCCACTATCTAGCAAGGCGATGGCTGCTTGCACTGCTTGTTTCACTTCTGCCGAGACAGTACTTGGGGTGATTGACATGCGTTCTTCAAACGCGGCTTCAATAATCGTTTTTAAATCAGTCATTGTGCTCTTTTAGCCTTCTGTTACATCGGTCAATTGTTCCACCAGAACCCGACGCAAGTGCGCCTGTTCATCCGCTGATAAAGCGTGGTCCTGACGGGTCGAAATCATGAAAAAGTCTTCTGCGCGCTCACCAATGGTGGTGATCTTCGCAGCGTGGATATTAATTTCACATTGAGAAAATACTTGGCCTATGGTTGCCAATAAGCCCGGCATATCCAGTGCCGCCAATTCCAACATGGTTCGCTGTTTATTCGAGGCGGGTAAAAACACCACTTTCGGCGGCACATGGAAGGCTTTTAACTGTTTATTCGGCCGAGCTTTGCTGCGCTCAAGCGAATTTGGCTGGCTGATTGCTTGCTCCAGCGCTTTTTTCAAACTTTGGATGCGAGAAGTCGCCGTCACCGCATTGCCGTTTTGCTCCAACACCACAAAGGTGTCCATGGCATAACCATCTTTGTTGGTCATGATTTGCGCATCGTAAATACTGACTTTTTTGCTATCGAGCGCAGCCACAATGCGCGCAAACAAGTTGGCTTGGTCTGCGGTATATATAAACACTTGAGTACCACCACGCATCGCCGTAGGGCTGATGAGCACCAATGGCTGGCTGAAATCGGTATGTTGCAGCCGGTTTTCAGTATGCCAAGCAATCAGTTTCGGGTTGTATCTCGCGAAATAATCGGCTTTGAATTTACTCCAAAGTGGCGATACTTCCGCTTCTTGAATGCCCTGTTCTGCCAATAGACGTAATGCTTCGGCTTGGTGCTCGCGAATTTGATCGCGCAAGTCCATCGGTTTTTCCAACCCGCGACGGAATGCCTTTTGCGTGCCTAAGTACAATTCGCGCAGTAAAGAGCCTTTCCAGTCATTCCAAAGGTTATCGTTGGTGGCACGAATGTCGGCCAAGGTTAAGCAATACAAATAGTTGAGGCGGGTTTCATCACGAACTTTCTCGGCAAACTCGGCGATAACCGCCGGATCATGAATATCGCGGCGCTGTGCTGTCACCGACATCAATAAATGCTGTTCCACCAACCACACAATCAGCTTGGTATCGAACTCACTGAGTTTATGGAGTTTGCCAAATTCACGAGCATCTAAGGCGCCTAAGTCGGAGTGATCGCCGCCCCGACCTTTGGCGATATCGTGGAAAATCCCCGCGAGATACAGTAACTCAGGTTTTTCCATGCGTTTGACGATGTCGGTACAAAGCGGAAATTCGTTGGCGAATTCTGGCACTGTGTAGCGGTGCAGGTTTTTCAGCACGCGATGAGTGTGCTCATCGACTGTATAGGCGTGGAATAAATCGAATTGCATTTGGCCAACGATATTGCGCCAAGGCAACAAATAGGCCGCCAGAATGCCATGACGGTGCATCAAGGTAATGGCTAAATCAAGGCCGTTGGGATGGCGCATAATCGCCATGAACAATTGGCGACACGCTTCATAATCCTGCAAATCGCCCATCAAGCGGCGTAGGACTTGTCTTAATAAACGAATGGTTTCGGAATGAATGCCGTGAATTTGCGGGCTGTTGGCGACATGCCAAAACAATCGCAGAATATTTTCACGCCGCGCAAACACGGCTTTGTCCGTGGCATAAATCAGATGACCATGAATTTCAAACAAGTCGTCCAATTTTTGTACTTTATACTTGCTGTGGTTTTTTAAAATGCTGCCTTCAAAATGCTGAAGCAACATTTCGTTGAGTTCACTGACACGCTGTACGGTACGGAAGAATCGTTTCATCATCCGCTCTACTGAGGCTTTACCGTCATCGCCAAAACCCAGCCGTCGAGCCACCGCAGGTTGGTAATCGAACAAAATTCGGTTTTCGTTACGGCCCGCTTCTAAATGCAAGGCAAAGCGCATTTGCCAGAGATAAGCCTCACATTCCATCAATTCCTGATATTCGTCTTCGGTCAAATATTGATAAGCGACCAATTCACGCATGGTGCGCGTTTTAAAATGTTTTTTGGCAACCCAGCCGATGGTTTGAATATCGCGCAGGCCACCGGGATTGGCCTTTAAGTTGGGCTCAAGGTTATAGGCTGTGCCGTGATACTGGGCGTGCCGACCTTGCTGCTCGTGACGTTTCGCTTGGAAAAATTGATGACTTGGCCAAAAGTTGTCTTTGCTAACTTCTTGCGATAACTGCTCGAACAGTTGATGATTGCCACAGAGATAACGCATTTCCATCAAGTTAGTGGCAATGGTGATATCGTCTTTGCCAAGCGAAACCGATTCTTTAATGGTACGAACACTGTGGCCGACTTCAAGGCGTAAATCCCAGAGGAGGGTAACGAACTGGCCGATTTGCTCTTGCAAACTCGTACTTAAACGGGATTCGGTCAGGATCAACAAGTCGATATCAGAAAACGGATGTAACTCACCGCGGCCGTAACCGCCGACTGCAATCAGTGTCAGTTGTTTTTGTCGATCTAAATCGAAGTGCTGCCAAAGGCGTTGCAACACCTCATCGATGAAGCGGGCGCGGGCTTTAACCAGCGCACCCACTGGCTGGTGTTGTTCTTG
>CAZIPG010000004.1:0-39440 GCA_964540955.1 uncultured Rheinheimera sp. | reverse complement strand
GCTGCCATAATTCTGGATTATCAGGCCCCTCGCCCACACCAAACACCGCTTGTTGGCTGTCGCTTGCTTGCTGGGTCAGCCCAACGGCTAATAATTGTTCGAGTGCATCAACCTCAACTGAGCGCTGACGCTTGATAAATAGCGTTTCGCCATCACGCACCAATTCAGTTTGGGCTTGGCTTAAGTCTAACGGCAGACGATAACCAGCATAATCAAACGCCAACAGCGCGACCGGCAAACGCCGCTCGCCGGTGCGTTGCATTTTTAATTGCAGAATGGGTTGGGGCTTTGGTTCCAAACGACGAACGCCAACCCCTTGCGGGACTGGTAAGGTGACTTTGGCAAATAATTGTTGTAACCGCGATAAACTTTCTTGGGCAACTTTCAGTGGTACGGGCGGCATGCGTGCCAATAACTTTAATTCGCGCCCCGTCAATTCGGTGTCGAGCAAGCCGAGCGTAAAATGAGTGGTATCCAGATAACAAGGCGGATCGGTGTAGACCACTTCGTAATCGGCATCATCGCCAAGTTCAGTCACCAATTGAAAACCGGCACTGCTTTGTAACCAATTGAGACTTAAAGGTTTAGACTCACCCCACTGGATTTCATGACGGGCTTCCCCGAAAAAACAACGCCCTGTCGCCATGATTTGCTGTAACAACTGATAGCCCCAGTTATCTTCCACCAAGGCATGATCGCGTACATTTTGCGAGCGAAACCAATTAATTAAGCGACAATCGGCTTCTTCAATCCAATAAGGCAGTAAATAACCTGAAAATTCTTGAGCGCCAATGGCCTGGCCTTTGCTGTAGCCGCCTTTTTTATTGGCTTTCACGCGACGTGGATATAACTGCAAACCGGCTTGGCCATAACTCAAAATATACAGCACCACATCTTTCAGTTTACCCAGCTCGGGATCTGCCCCCGTCACGCGTTCAACATCACTAAACCATTGACTTAATTGGCGCAGCGGCATTTTTTGCGTATCAACCTGCTGCTGCTCATAGGTTTGCTTAAGTTTTAACAACACCGCGAGCACGTGTTTACAACGGCCACCGACCGGACAATTGCAAGAATCGGTGAGTTGCCAATCCGCACCATGTTGTTTCAAGGCAATAAACTGACGATAAGGCGTGAGCGCCTCGCCCCACACTTGAGCACTGACCTGCGCTAAATCCTCGCTGTACTCAAGTTTAATCACTTTGCCAGCTTGCCAATAAGCTCGGGCCCGCTGAAAAGTGGCAGGGTCAAACCATTGCTGCAGCTGAGCAGCGCTCACTGGAAAAACAGATGTTGTCATGATGCCTTACAGAAAATACGCAGAAAATCGTCAAACAGCCATTGTACCTGACAATCGAGCAACGCCAAAGCTGAGCAGTAGGCTTTGTCGCAGTTGCTCAGTGGTTCTCGGGATTAAATCCATCCAACTGTGTTGATTACGAAGGTTTTCGCCATTTAGTGCAAATTCGATTATGCTAATTTTTTTGTTTGTTACAGGACTTCATGATGCGTTTCCCCCTTTTAACTGGTTTAACCCTAATGACTTTACTCATCAGTGCGCAAAGTGCTGAAGTGCGTCGCTATACAATTCTTGTGGATAATGGCGTCAAAGCCGGCGAGCAAATTGTTGAAGTGAATGAACAAGGTGAAACCAAAGTTCGCTTTATCTATAAAGACAATGGTCGTGGCCCTGAACTGAATGAAACCATCAAACTCAATCCTGACGGCACCATCGCCAGTTACCAAGGGCAAGGAAAGTCCACTTTTGGCTCGCTGATTAACGAAAGCTATCAACGACAAGGCAACCAAGCGACTTGGGCTGCCGGCGAGAAAAAAGGCCAAGCACAAGTGAGCGGTAGCGCTTTATATTTCCCGGTCGATGGTTCAGCAGAAATCAGTTCGATTGCCATCGGTGCCATCGCCAAAAGCGGTTCTGATGGGATTGCATTGCTGCCCTCAGGCCGGCTGACGCAAAAACCTGTCAGCACCCTGATCGTAGAAAAAGGCGGTGAACAACAACAGGTGCAGTTATTAGTGCAAACTGGCGTCGGCCTAGAACCCTACTTCGTTTGGGCGACCACAGGGGAAAATCCACGATTATTTGCCAGCTTAGCCCCTGGCGCATTTACCTTAATCGAAGAGGGTTGGCAGCAAAATGCCGATCGTATGTCTGCCATCCAACAGGAGGCAGAAATCAAATTGCTGGAAAAATTAGCCAGTGATTTACCCAAAGCACTGCCAGGTCTCAGTGTGGTGCAAAATGCCCGAATTTTTGATAGCGCCACCGCAACTGTGGGTCAACCGCAGGATATTTATTTCCTGCGAGGCAAAATCACTGCCATCGTTCCCGCTGGCAGTTTAAATACGGCCGCGGAAAATCGCATTGACGCCAAAGGGCGCATCGTATTGCCTGGTTTGTTTGATATGCATGGCCATATCTCGCGTTGGGAAGGGCCGCTGCATTTAGCGGCTGGCGTGACCTCGCTGCGCGATATGGGCAACGACAACCTGAGCTTGCAGCAGATGATTGATGAAATTGCCCAAGATCGGTTACTCGCACCTGCGATTTTTCCAACGGGTTTCTTGGAAGGTGAAAGTCCTTACTCGGCACGAAATGGCTTTGTGGTGAAAAATCTGCAAGGCGCTAAACTTGCCATCGACTGGTACGCCAGCCATGGCTATCATCAATTAAAAATCTATAACTCCTTCCCGAAAGAGATCCTCAAAGAGACGGTGCAATATGCCCATCAACGTGGCCTGCGTGTCAGCGGCCATGTCCCAGCATTTTTAACGGCTGAACAGGTTATTGCAGCTGGGTTTGATGAGATCCAACACATCAATCAATTGCTGCTGAACTTTTTGGTCAAGCCTGAAACCGATACGCGCACGCTTGAACGTTTTTACTTACCGGCCAAGCAAGTTGCAGCCTTGGATTTAAACAGCCCTAAAGTCAAAAAATATTTGCAACTGATGAAAGACAAAGGGATTTCTGTCGATCCAACTTTAGCCACTTTTGATTTTTTGAAAAAAGTTGATGGCACAGTGGGCGACCCATGGCGCAGTATCGTTGCGCATCTACCGCCAGATTTGCAACGGCGTTATCACACCGCAGAATTAGATATTCCTGATGCCAAAACCGCCGCGCTTTATGCTAAATCCTACGCCAAAATGGTGGAATTTGTTGGCATGATGTACAAAGCCGGCATTCCGATTGTCGCAGGGACTGATGAACTCGCGGGCTTTACCTTGCAAGGCGAATTGGAATTGCTGGTGAAAGCGGGCCTAACTCCAGCGCAAGCCTTACAAGTCGCTACGCTCAACGGCGCTCGCTTTAGTAATGCGGCGGCAAATAAAGGCCAAATCAAAGTGGGTTTTGATGCCGATTTGTTGTTGGTCGATGGTAATCCGACTGAGAATATCGCCGATATTCGCCAATTAGCCATGGTGATCACCCAAGGGAAGGCGATGTATCCGACGGAGATTTATCAAGCGATGGGCATCAAACCTTTTGTCACGGAATTACCCCAAATTGAGCGCTTGCCCTTACCTGCCAGCCAAGCCGGTGGAAGTGTGAATCGGCATCGCCACCACCATCATCATTAACAGCGTTAACGGCATTTAAATGACGAATCGCGGTGGCAGGCATGTTAGTTTGCCTGCCACCCAAACAACCCGCTGTCCCTGTTTATTTAATAAAGTTGCGACTGATATGGCGAAATTGCTCAGTGCCCGCTTTTTTCAGCCATTCAAAGGCTACCATTTCGCGATTTAGAATCACCACTCCGGCTTGTTGCATGCGTGCAAGCGCAAGGGCTTTGTCCTCGGGACGTCTTGACCCTACAGCTTCTTGTACCAAGTAAACTTGAAAGCCATGCGCTAACAACCCCAATGCAGTTTGCAGCACACAAACATGGGCTTCAGCGCCAATCAATACCACTTGTTTGGTTTGATGGTCTGCTAAGGCAGCTAAAAATTCAGCTTCTTCGCAAGCATTAAAATGAATTTTCTCCAAAATTTGGTCGGTTTTTAACCTAGCCAATAAGCTTGGGATGGTCACTCCCAACCCCTGCGGATACTGTTCTGTCGTAATGACCGGAATATTTAATTGATGCGCCACATCGATTAACCAACCACATTGCGCCTCAATATCAGCCACTTGATGGATCACTGGGGCTAGGCGATTTTGCATATCAATCATCACCAAGGCACTGGTTGCTGCTTGCAATAACATAAAACTCTCCAGGATAGGGCAAAACCCAAGCATATCAGCTCTACAGGCATTCGTAGTTCCAGTGGATAAAATAATCTGCTTCACCTTGCCGCCCATTCAGATTACCGCTAACTTTGAAAACTCTGTCGGTAAAAGCTAGATTTTGTAAAACTGTCGCAACGGCTTGGTTCCACAACTTGCTATCGCCTGCGACACCACGACCTAGAACACTAAAAAGGAACAATCATGCGTTACAATCCGGTCTGTTGGTTCGAAATTTATGTGCAAGATATGGCCCGTGCCAAAGCATTTTATCAAGGCGTTTTGGCAGTGACCTTACAACCCCTGAATAGCCCTGGCATTGAAATGTGGGCTTTTGATATGGATGAGCAAACTGTCGGTGCCGGGGGTTCTCTGGTGTATATGCCAGGCATGCCATCCGGCGGCAATAGTTGTATGGTGTACTTTTCCTGCCAAGATTGCGCCATTGAGGAAAGTCGGGTGACTGGTTTTGGCGGCCAAGTGGTGCGGCCGAAAATGTCGATTGGCGAATACGGCTTTATTTCTTTAGCGATGGACACCGAAGGCAATATGATTGGTTTTCATTCACTGCAATAAGACTATCACAATGAATGGGCAGGCTCCGCAGTTGTTCTCAGCTGTATTTGCGTCACCACGATGGCAACTGCGGACTGACTTCCAACCAGTTTAACCGGGTCATTCGGCCTTAAACTATCATAACTTGCTGCACTCAGCGCACACAAATCGAGCAAGGGTGGCTGGGATTTTTTGATAAATTCTGAGTCAGCCTTTGCCTCATCCATCAATTCAAAGACCACTTGATGCTGGCACCATTCAGTATTACGCTGCATGTCCAATACCTTCGCTTGCTGCTGCCAAGGCTGCTGTAACAGCTGATGGAATGCCAATTGCGTGGGGATTTGCAAGGCAAAAGCCCATAACCCTAAGCTCAATAGTCGAACCAATTGTTCAGCAACCCACTTCCTTAGCACGGTTTGGAAATCTCGCGGATACGCCAGCGCGATGACGATGGCCCCAAACAACATGACCACCAAATAATAACTCACGACAAAATCGTGACTCACGGCATGGCTGGGATATATGCCCCAATGAGGCGCCAGCATTGCCAAACAGGCAAAGATCACCGCGGATCGAAAAAAACCTTGGCCTTGCATGCGATCCCAATCCACTGGTGCACTGCCTGACAGCAAAGGTTGCCTTGATGGGATCACCTTCTGGCGTGGGGTGATTTGCCAGCGCGAACCCGCAGCATCGGTCACTTGTTGTTCTTGATAGGCGACGCCACGCATGGCTAACTCACTGCGAATTTGTTGGATCAATCTCGCATATTTGCGCCGGTCGAGCTCAGCCAAAAGTCCAAATAACTCGCTATCACTGACTTTAGTTACATCGATATTCATGCGATCCCTTCGCGGTGTTTTTCTAAACCTTTGCGGTAATTGTCTCAATCAGGGCCGAGGCTGCTAGCACATCGAATTTGATATGCACTTTGCCAGGGATTGGCTTAGTGAAAAATCTGACCTGCCACGATCCCGATAAAAATCACCATCCCAACATAATTGTTCACTAAAAATGCCTGGAAACAGCCATCACGACCGCGGGATGCCAACCGATGTTGCCAAAAGAACAACACCAAAGCCGCAATCAACGCACTAGAAAATGGCCATCCCAAACCGGCAATAGCGCCCACCCACTCCAGTAACGCCAGAGTTGCTAACTGAAGTAGACCAATCACCCAGAACACATATTTACCAAAAGCACGCGCTGTCGATTTCACACCAATTTTTTCATCATCGTCTTTATCGACCAAGGCATAAAAGGTGTCATAGGCCACAGTCCAGCACAAATTAGCGGCATATAAAAACCAGAGTAAAACAGGAAGCTCTCCTTGAATGGCCATAAACGCCATCGGCATACCCCAGCTAAAAGCTGCGCCAAGCACCACTTGTGGATAATGGGTGTAGCGCTTCATAAAAGGGTAAATCGCTGCCAAAGCCACAGCCACGAGACTCAACAGGGCTGTTTGCCAATTTAAAAACAGCAACAAACTAGCGCTCAGCAGTAACAGCAACACAAACAATTGCAATGCCTCTTGCGGTTGCACCAATTTGGCAGCTAAAGGGCGATTTTTCGTGCGTTCCACCGCGCCATCAAAATTGCGATCGGCGTAATCATTAATCACGCATCCCGCTGAGCGCATCAAAATAACGCCCAGACTGAAAATCAGCCACATCGAGAAATCCGGTGTGCCGTGACTTGCTAACCAAAGCGCCCACCAAGTTGGCCACAACAATAAATAGATGCCAACGGGTTTATCTAACCGCATCATTTGGGCGTAATAGTGAAGGTGGTTTTTGGTTAAGTGCCACTGCATAATTCAAATAATCCTGGCAAAAATAATTCTTGGACCAGCAATTGCTGACCATTCAAGGCAAACACCGAACGCCGCCCAAAGACATCAGCAGCCAAAGCCCACTGCCCTAAAGCCAAACTTTGCGGAAATTTTGCCAATTCGATGGGTCCACGCTGCAAGGCGGGTTGTTGGAAAATGAATTCTCCCAACGGCTTTTGCCCAAGCTCCGCCAATGGTTTTAAAGCCGCAAGCGTGCTTTGCGGTATCCAGCTTTGTGCATAAATACAAGGCACATCATCAACTTTTAGCAAAACCTCACGCACCATCCCTTGCAAAGTGCCATCGGCAGCCCCCAACATTTGCGCGACTGGCCGAGGAAATTGCTGCTGTAATTCGCGTTGCACTGCTAACGAAAATTCACCGGGTAATGCTTTTAATCGGGCCGTTAACGAGTTGGTCTCTAGTAACCAATCCCGCTGAGCCTTCGTTAAATTAAACTCAGTGGCTGATTGCCACGGTGCTTGCCAAATGGCGAAAATTTCGGCGCTCATAGCTACCTTTTCACAAAATCAATCGGCGGCATCATAGCAAGGATTGCGCACTCTGTTAAACCTCACTGGGTAAATCGTGGCGAAAACTCAACATGAAGCAGCTTTCTGTCGGCTGCGCTGGAAAAAGTTTTGCTCAAGCCGTTGCCAGCATTTGAAAAATTGCTAGAGTAAATACAGTCATGCTCTCGACACCCTCTGCAATGGCCTATCAGCATTCTGGGAATATTCGTGTTGAAAGGTCATTTGTCAGAGCAGCCAAGGATAGTGTAACGGCGTAGACTCAGGTACACTTGTTAATGAATTTAATGTTCAGACTCTAGCGTGGTTGCCATGAAATATTTATGCGGACTTTTTTTGTTGTTATTAAGTGCAAACGTCTTGGCCGAAGATCCGCCTCCAGCTGATGCACCAGCGAAGCCTAAAATTGTTTATTATGGTTTTGATCCGGATATCGTGACCAACTATGTCACTACGGGCCAGAAAAGTTTGGGCTATGTCCGGGTCACCATGGAATTAATGATCAAAGATGAAAAGTATTTGCCTCTGATCGAACACCATGAACCGATGATTTTAGATTCAATCGTCAATGTTTTCGGTAAAGAATCTGAAGCGTCGGTCAAATCCTTGACTGGACGCGAAGAAGTGCGCTTAAAAATTCTCAAGCAGTTAAATGAACTGATGAAAAAGGAAACCGGTGCTGAGTTAATTCAAGACGTGTTATTTACGAAGTATCTTTATCAATAAACCCACGACCTATCGAATGGAATACTGCTAGTTTTTTACGGACTCAGCAGTTTAAGTAAAAGGCAGCCAAGGCTGCCTTTTCATTTCATCACTGACTCTGGGCCTGCAATCCATTCAACTGACAACATCTTAGATTAGTTTGGCGCCAGTTTATCTCGTTCAAAAGATAAGAAGCCCAGAAGTATGCCTGTGACCAGCCCAGCCAGATGCGCATAGTTAGCCGTGTTCACCCAAAGCATATCGGCAAAACCAAGGCCTAAAAACACCAAAGCAATCACCAGATCTGCTTTTTCCACTTGCAAGTATTGCTTTGGATGACGCCAGCCGTAAATCCAAGCAAAACCAAATAAAGCAAAACATACCCCTGATAATCCACCAAAATTAGGGCCTGTTACCAGCCATTGCAGGCCATTAGAAATAATGGCCGTCAAGATAAAAAAGCCCAACAAAAAGCGCAGACCAAGCCGACGCTCGACTCGTCCGGCATAAACTAACCATGCCAACAGATTAAACGCCAAATGCTCCACCGAGAAATGCACTAGGGCTGGCGTGAGCCAACGTAAACTCCAATACTGCTGCGCGTTCATCGGTGCATGTAACTGACTGAAAATGCTTTCAGGCCAGAGATTTAACAGTAAATAGACGGTGCTTACCAACAGGGCCATGGTTAAGGTGAACGGGCCTGTGAGTTGCCGCAGCCGCAACCAAAACGGCTGCCAGCTCGCAGACTGTTGCACTTGATGAGGAGTGGCGAGTTGCCATGCCGCTTCTTGATACTTGGCGGCTGTGGGATGCTTTTGATAATCCGCCAGTTGCTGCACCACCAATTCATAAACGGGTGCAGCCGCAAGTAAAGTCGCCTTTTGATAAGCATCTAGCTCAACTTGCACCTGCCAGCCTTGCGCAAGGCAATAATCAGCAAACACTTGCGCATCTTTCTGCTGGTGAAAACGAGCAACAACAATCATCGGCAGGACTCGTTATTCTTGACCTTGTACAAAAGGCTGGTTAAAGCGCCAAGCTTCAAACCCACCATCCATACTGTAGACTTCATCAAAGCCTTGCTGGGCTAAATACTGCGCTGCGCCTTGGCTGGAGTTGCCGTGATAACAAACCACGATCACAGGGGTGGCATAATCTGTTTGTTGCAGAAAGCCATTTAAAGTTCCATTCGTTAAATGGTAAGCCCCTTCGATATGGCCATTTTGGTAGCTTTGCTCATCACGAATATCAGCAACTGCAACATTGCCTTGCTGAATTTTTGCGACGGCTTCAGCGACTGAAATACGTTTAAATTCACTCATGTTAGCCTCATTTCTTCACAATTTGCTTTGGGTTGCCATACTAACGGAATCTGCCGCGTTTTGCAGTAGTCATGCAATAAGACCAACGCCAAGGGGCTCTGCAAATCTATCGCAGGGACGTTGCGAGCCAATTCATCAGATAATTGCACAATAGACTAGACAGGCTATTAATATATTGTTAGAAAAGTATCAATCTAGGAACCGAATCAAAGATAACAAATGGAGATTTCAGCATGGGCTTAGTCATCTTAGCGATTCTTGCCATCAGTGTTTTTGTGGTGATCAATATCTTTAACAAATTAGTCGCCTTGAAAAACCGTTACCAAAATGCTTTTGCCCAAATTGAAGTGCAACTCAAACGCCGCTATGACTTGATCCCCAATTTAGTTGAAACTGCCAAAGGTTATCTCAAACATGAGCGGGAAACCTTAGAGGCAGTCATTGCCGCGCGAAATACGGCCATCTCAGGTTTGAAGTTAGCGGCGAATAATCCGGGTGAAGTGAGTGCGAT
Source organism: uncultured Rheinheimera sp. (assembly GCA_964540955.1). Classification (GTDB taxonomy): domain Bacteria; phylum Pseudomonadota; class Gammaproteobacteria; order Enterobacterales; family Alteromonadaceae; genus Pararheinheimera. The sequence goes on along the minus strand of CAZIPG010000004.1, from coordinate 29,725 downwards.
GACCGAACTTGCTGGCGCAGAATCTGCGCTTGCCGGCGCCATGAGCCGACTCAATGTAGTAATGGAAGCTTATCCTGATCTCAAAGCCAATGAGAATATGCTGCAAGTTTCTGAAGAGCTTGCCACCACAGAGAATCGCATCGCCTTTGCCAGACAAGCCTTTAATGACGCAGTCACTGAATACAACAGTTACAAACAAAGTTTTCCGCCAGTATTTTTTGCCGGCATGTTTGGCCATCAACAAGATGCCAAATTAATGGAGTTTGCTGATAGCGCACAAATCCAAGCAGTCCCTAAAGTGACCTTCTAAACCACAATGGCGATGGATTTTTTTGGGGCACAAGACAGCGCAAGACGAAACACCGTTTGGTTGGTGTTGTTATTTGCTTGTGCTGTTGTGTTGCTATTACTACTCACCAATATCGTGGTCTGTCTTGGTTTTGGCTTGGTGCCTTTAGAGCAAATCCAGCTGAGTTACCAACAAACACAACAACTCCCCTGGCAGCTCATTCCTATCAAACCTGTGGTGATGACTTCCAGCTTGGTGCTGGGTGGCATCATCCTGATGATGACCTTGAAATGGGTGTCTCTGCGCCAAGGCGGGCGAGTTGTTGCCGAGAGTTTAGGCGGTGAGCGCGTCACCTACTCCAATGCAACACCGCAACAACGGATCTTATTAAATGTCGTGGCAGAGATGGCGCTCGCCGCTAATGTGCCGATGCCGCCCGTGTATGTCCTGCCTGAATCCGCGATCAATGCTTTTGCCGCAGGCTATTCTCCAGCTGATGCCGTGATTGGCGTGACCCAAGGCTGTGTTGAACAACTCAACCGAGAAGAGTTGCAAGGCGTTGTTGCTCATGAATTTAGCCATATCCTGAATGGCGATATGCGTCTCAATATTCGCTTAATGGCTTGGTTATATGGAATTTTATGTATCGCCGAAGCGGGGCGTTTTCTCCTAGAGCATAGTCGAGGCGCCCGCATCAGTCGCTCCAGCAACGAAAAATCCAATCCACTTCCGCTGATGGGCTTAGGACTGTTGATCATTGGTTATTTAGGGGTGTTTTTTGGCAATTTGATTAAAGCCGCCGTCAGTCGACAACGCGAATTTTTAGCGGATGCGAGTGCCGTGCAATTTACTCGCAATCCTAATGGCATCGCGGGCGCATTGAAGAAAATTGCCATGTATAGCCATCATAGTGAACTCGATAATGCGGCGGCGGAAAATGCGAGCCATTTATTTTTTTCAACAGCACTCAATTTTATGTTTGGCTGGATGTCGACTCATCCCCCTTTAACTTCACGCATTCAACGCATCGATCCGAGTTGGGATGGCCGTTTGGTAATCGCAAAACGCCCTTTGAAAAAAGCCAATGATGAGGCCAAAGTAATCCCTGCAAGTGAAGCGGACTCAGCCTTGGCGCAAAGCAATACTGAAAGTGATTTGGCTTCACTTTTCAGCGCACCTTATCAGCAGATCATGGCTTTGCTGCCTGCGCAGCTGCTGCATTCTTGCCAACAACTGAATGCTGCCAAAGCTTTGTATTTATCGACTTTGCTGCAACCCGAGCACTTGGCCCGGCAATTGTTTTTGATTAAAGAGCTGGGCAGTCCAGAGCTGATTAATCAGGTTGATAGACTCTGTGACTCCGTGTCGCAATTAACAAAGCACCAGCAACTGCATTTATTGCAACTCGCCATACCGACCTTGAAAGAACAGACACTCAGCCAATTTCGCAACTTTTCCCAGTTAATTCATGAAGTGGTGCATGTCGATGGCAAGCAAGACTTGTATGAATGGGTTGTGCAACATTGGTTGTTGCATGGCGTCGCCGTGCATTGGCATTGGCAAGAAGTCAGTGCTGCGCCAAGAACAGAATCTTTAGCGAAACGGCAAGCTGCGATACTTTGTTTATTAGCCGCAGTCAGTCAATTTGCCCACCCACAGCAGAATCGAACCGAGCAGGCTTGGCGAGCGGGCTTAAAAAGTTTAAATCTACCTGCGGATACGCAGATGACCGCCTCATCACTGGCTGATTTAAGCAAGGTACTGCCTGATTTGTTGTCCTGTGGCCCCATGCTGAAACGCCAAATCTGGCAAATGCTGCAAGCGGCAGTCCATGCAGATTCCGAAGTTTCCACTGAAGAAGAGTTGTTACTTCAAGCCTTTGCGTTTTTGTTGGAAATCCCGGTGCAACGCCAATCTTCACAAAAATAGCTTTAACGTAATTTATGCTTTAGCAAAGGGCTGCGCTTAGGTACAATATGCAGCCATTTTGCTATGAGAGTATTTATGTCTGACCAACGCCTGTTTTTAGTCTACGACGCTGCCTTTGATGATATGGATGCAGAGGGCTGCCCGGCATTTGGTTATGTGCTGCTGTTTAATGAACAAGATGCAGCAGACTATCGCTCAGGTGAAAATCCAGCATTCCCTGCCGTTTCTTTGTTATTCACCGATCACGCCGATGGCAGTATTAGTGGCGATTTACTGGGTTGGTCCGCACTTGATCACGACATCTTCCAACACTTTGCGTTAGGCCACTTTTTTATGTTGATGGAACAGGCAGCGCAAGTGGCCATCAATGCTTATCGGCAGATTGGCCATGTGCCCGACCGCTTGATCGCATTACGTTTACCCGAAGATGATTTAATCCAGTTTGATGTGCATTTTGCCGACCTGCAGCTCGACAATAGCGATGCTGAATTGCAACTGGCGCAAACGATGATGGCAGGAAGACCTTACCTCGATTCATAACTGCATGCGGTACCATCCTGTCACTTATTTCTTAGGGTGAAAAGCAGACATTCTGACGCTGTTTTTCACCAACATCCGCCATCACCACCCTTGCAGTGCTTCTCTGCGGTTCACAGGCAACGCTTGCAGATCTAAATGCCCCCCCGTCCGTAATCAATCTAAGTTCTACCAACCTTTTGTTGATTCAGGAGAAATTCAGTTGGCGCATCACAAATTAACGCTACCCAGTAAAATTTGCCCACGCTGTCAGCGGCCGTTTTTCTGGCGGAAGAAATGGCAAAGAGATTGGGAACAGGTCCTGTATTGTTCAGAACGCTGTAAACGCAGCAAATCCTCACAGGACTGAAGTTGGCCAAATCCAATGAAATTGCCTAAGCTACTTTTCACCCAAACCAATGAAATTTCAAGGAAAAGGCATGAAGAAGTTCGGTGTATTATTAGGATTGATCAGTCTCTTTGGCTTCACTGAGGCAAGCTTGGCTCAAACAGAGCAATCGGCACTAGCCTCAACGCCCACACAGGTGCAGCACTATCAACAGCTACTCGACCAACACAAATTTAAGCGGTTAGCGAGCACAGTCGAACAGGACCCGAATTTTGCCAAAGATGCTGAACTCTTGTTATTCAAAGCCAAGGCAATGTATTTACTCCGACAGTCAGAAGCCCTCGATGAGTGGATTGAACCTGTCTTGAAACAACATCCCACCCATGCCCAACTGCACTTTATCGCGGCAGTGAATAAATTTAATCTCGCGCAGGAAGCCAGTATTTTCTCGGCCGCGGGCTATGCCAAGGATGGACTGCAGTTGTTGCAGCAAGCGACTCGGTTAGATCCGACCGATTTTGAAATCCAACACGCTTTAATTGGCTTTTACAGCCAAGCACCATCGATTGCCGGCGGCGATGATGAGGAAGCGGCAAAACTTGCAGTTCTGATGCAAAGCAAGAACCCAGTGGAAGGGACAATCGCAAAAGCGACTCTGTTGCTGAACGATGAAAAAGTCGAAAACGCCGAACAACTGATTAACGAGGAGTTAGCGAAGGCACCTCACGCTGTCGATTTATTACAATTGAAGGCGGCAATTTTAAGCAGCAAAGAACAAGACGCTGCAGCATTTGCTGTGTATCAGCAGGCAGCCAGTTTGGCTGATAATCCCAATGATAAATTCGGCAGTTTGTACCAAGTGGGCCGTTTAGCCGCAGTGAAACAACAAGATCCGCAACAGGGCATTGCCGCACTCGAACAATACCTCAGTTTTTATGCTGACAGTGACAACCGACAATATGCCTGGGCCAAATTGCGTTTAGCGCAGATCTACATGCAACAGAAAAATTTTGATCAAGTGAGTGCGCTTCTCTCGCAGCTAAAACAGGAAAAATCTCCGCAAGAAAAATTTAGCAAAGAGTTAAAAGCTTTTGAAAAACAATTCAGTAAGGTTAAAACTTCTTAATGCGCTTGGCAGGAACGCAAAATTTTTAGCGCTTCCTGCCATTTTTCTACCTGCACCACTTTAGTAAAGGCAATTAGCGGATATACTAGAAAATCTGCCAATGACTGGAGTGGTACCCATGGTAAAACCAATTGATATGTCGTTAGTACAACAAGCATTATCGGGTTTTACTATCCCGCCCCAACCCGAGGTCCTCTTGCGGATCAAAGAGGAAATTGAACTTGAAGACCCGAATATCAATACCATTGCCAGTCTCATCAATATGGATATTGGCATTGCAGGTTTTACCCTCAAAGTTGTCAACTCCGCCTATTTTGGTTTGCGTCGCAAGATCAGCTCAATAGAACATGCCTGCAAATTTTTGGGGCTTAACCGAGTGATCAAACTGGTGAGCAGTGTAGTGTTACGCTTTACCCTCAGTGATGGCAAATCGGATCCATTCACCCTCAAGCATTGGAACAGTGCGATGGATGTCGGCAGTGCGGCGATGCTGATTGCGCAGCACCTGCGTTTAGGCTCTGATTGTGCGGATGATAGTTATTCTTTGGGTTTATTCCACAATGCTGGCACAGCGCTTATTCATGCCCAGTATCCCGATTATGCCAAAGTGATGAAAGTGGGTTTAGCCAACCAACTGAGCATCACAGCCATTGAGCAACGCTATTTTAATGTCACCCATGAAACCTTGGGATTTATGATTGCTCAGTCTTGGGGACTCGCGCAAGAAATTGCCAATGTGATTGCTTACCACCATCAACCTGACATCCTGCTGGCTTCAACCGATCTTTATGAAAAACGCCTGTTTGCCATCTTAAAATTAGCCGAGCATATGACGGGGGAAGAGGCGATTCTATTTGATGCTCAGCAGGAAACTGAGTGGCAACATTACGGCACAGCCATTCTTGATGTGTTAGAACTCGACGAAATGCATTTATTGGATGTCGGTGATTTTCTGTTGGAACACGGCGTCGAAAACCATTTCCATCGTTAGAGTTGTTCACCACTGGGATCAGCGCAAATTTTTTATGCGGAAAGGTGCCACTGCCCCATGACAAATTTCGCTTTCTCTTCTAGGCTCAAGCCAAGATCAAGCTGGGTTTGTTTATGTCCGAATCACTCACTGTCAAAGAACAAAAATTAATGCAGCTATTGCTGGCAGAGCGCAAAGCAAGAGCGGAGCTTGAGCAGCGACTTGCCAGTCAGCAGCAAGCATTGTTTCGTTGCGACGTGATCTCAGAACAACAAAGCCTGCAATTGTTAGCACAAGAAAAATTAGCCAGCATTAGCACTTTAGCCGCTGGGTTAGCCCACGAATTAAATACCCCTGCCGGCTTTATGCGCTGCAATTTACAATTGATGCTGAAGAACTGGCAAACCATTCGGGAATTTGTCGAGCAGGCAACTCTGCATCCGCACAATATTGCTGCGTTACGACGTGAATTGAACCTTGATTACCTGCTGGAAGATGGGACAGATCTGATTGATGAATCTTTGCTCGGCATCAATCATGTCAGCTCAATCGTCCAAGATCTTCGCATGTTCGCCGAAGATAGTGCAGATTTAACCGGTGTTGTCGATTTCAAGGCCTGCGTTGAGCAAACATTATGGGCCTTGGAGTTAGATGGCGCGACCTTACCCACAATCAACCAACATTTGCAGCCGGTCCCACGTTTTGCTGGCGATAGCGATAAGATCACTTTGGCTGTGATGCAAATCCTGAACAATGCGTGCCAAGCCGCAGGCCCAAATGGCCATATCTGGCTGGATTTACAAGTCAAAGCAGAAAGCAATATTGTGTTAGAAATTCGCGATGATGGTGACGGGATCCCTACCGAAATTTTATCGCGGATCTTTGACCCATTTTTTACTACTCGTCCGGTTGGACAAGGTCGAGGCATGGGTTTGGCGGTTGCCAGAATGATTATGTCGCAACATTCTGGCGATATTAAAGTGCAGAGCAGCCTTGGCCAAGGCAGCCGCTTTAGCTTGGAAGTGCCTGTGCCCGCCAAAACATTCTAGTTTGATAAATTTCACTGAATGAGTGCAATGTTCCCATTGTCAAAATGACAAATGCACCAACAAAATGCGATTAACCGCAGCCTTGCACCGCACTGGCGCAATTGGCTGATTTTGAATACGTATTCATCTTGTTGTTGCCACGAATTCACGTTATCAAAGAAACTCGGCATCACGATGCGTATGTGGGATGTGATCGCGGAACTGTTCCTGGATAACTGTTCGGGGGAGAACTATCTCCCCCTTTTTTCTATCTGAGGATCCGCTAAGCTTGATTGTATTACAAGCATCGTTCAATCCAAGCTAGCACTGTTTTTGAGCGTACGACAAAAAAATAACAACGGGGAATCACCATGCAACAGGCCAAACCATCGATTAGTTTTTGGCAAATTTGGAATATGTGTTTTGGCTTTTTGGGGATCCAGTTCGGGTTTGCCCTGCAAAATGGCAACGTCAGTCGGATTTTTCAAACGCTAGGCGCCAGTATCGATGAAATCCCAATTCTGTGGATAGCGGGGCCTTTAACAGGCTTATTGGTGCAACCGATTGTGGGTTATTTTTCTGATCGGACTTGGAACAAGTTAGGCCGCCGTCGGCCCTATTTTTTCTATGGCGCCGTGTTAACGACTCTCGCGTTATTCTTTATGCCAAATTCCCCAACCTTATGGGTTGCGGCAGGGATGCTATGGATTTTAGATGCCTCAATTAATATTACGATGGAACCTTTTCGCGCTTTCGTCGGCGATAATTTGAATGAAGAGCAGCGACCGCTCGGTTTTTCCATGCAAAGCTTTTTTATTGGCGTTGGTGCTGTCGTCGCATCTGCCCTTCCTTATATGCTCAGTAACTGGTTTGGCGTGGCAAATACGGCACCCGCCGGTGAAATTCCAGATTCTGTGAAGTACTCCTTCTACGCTGGTGGCGTCGTGTTATTTGCTGCGGTGATGTGGACAGTGATGCGCTCGACTGAATATAGCCCAGAACAGCTCGCAGCTTTTGGCGAAGATCATGTCGAAACTTTTAGTAGCAATGATCGGCAATATTGGCGCAGTGGCACCCTGTGTCTAGTGATTGGCTCTGTTGCGACGGCATTAGTCGCAACACTACAACTCGACCAGCAATTGTACATTTTAGGCGCTGGCGTTGCCGTATTCGGTTTATTGCAATGGTGGGTTTCCTACAGCAAACAAGCGGGCAACAGTGGCATGCTGGTGCAAATTGTTGACGATTTATACACCATGCCAAATACCATGCGTCATTTAGCGGTCGTGCAATTTTTCTCTTGGTTTGCTCTTTTTGCGATGTGGATTTATACCACAGCCGCAGTGACTGCCGAGCATTATGGTTCTTCCGACCCAACTTCTGCCGCCTATAACGATGGCGCCGACTGGGTGGGTTTATTATTCGCGATTTATAACGGCTTTGCTGCGATCGCGGCCATCTTTATCCCTTGGCTAGTGCGGAAAACCTCACTGCAAATCACCCATTGTTTCAATTTGATCTGCGGTGCGGCGGGTTTAGGCTCATTTTTATTAATTAAAGACCCAACCTTATTGTGGATCTCGATGATCGGTGTCGGCATTGCTTGGGCTTCCATTTTGTCTCTGCCGTATGCCATGTTGGCCGATGTCCTGCCTGCGAAAAAAATGGGCGTCTACATGGGGATGTTCAACTTTTTTATCGTGTTGCCGCAATTATTAGCTGCAACAATTTTAGGTTCGTTATTAACGCATTTATTTAACTCTTCTGCGATTTATGCACTGGCCATGGGCGCTGTGAGTTTGGTGATAGCTGCGGGTTATGTGTTAACTGTGAAAACGCATGTGCGCGGCAATTAAACGCAAGCCACAAGATGCCCCATTACAGCGACAGGTTATAGGAAACTGAGATGAAAAAAAGTTTTGCATTATCAGCCGTTACTTTGGCAATCCTGCTGAGCGGTTGCCAACCCGCTCCAGAACAGAGTCAACAAGCAAATACAGCCACTGCACCTGGCGCACCTGGTCAAGCATCCACTTGGTCTTATGCTGGCAAAACTGGCATTGGCACTTCTTATGAACAATATGAGCAAGGCCAATATCAGCAAAACAATGGCACGGGTGCTGTTTCTAAAGTCTGGTTTTCTTTAGCCCAAGGCATTTTAACAGAAACAATGGCAGGGCTCATTCATGAAGCCCAACTGCGTGAAATGCAATTGATTGTCACAGGCCCAGGTTTTGTTGATGAGGAAAAAACTGCGACCACCTCGACCATTGACTACCTTGCCAAAGATGAACAAGGACGCCCAACGTCATTGGCCTTCAAAGTGGTCAACAAAGCCAAAAATGGCCAATATGAAATTGAAAAACATTATTTCACCGACCCGCAACAACAAAGCATGGTGGTGAAAACCTATTTCAAGGCACTGGCAGAAGGTCTGACTGTTTATACTTATTTAGATCCTGCACTGAACAATACCGGCAGTAATGACAGTGCATCCGTCGCTGAAGGCATCGTCACAGCCACTGAAGGCAACACCAGCTTAACCCTGGTCACTGTACCCAAACCTGCTGCCGCACTCGTTGGTTTTGTCGGCGTATCCGATGGCTTAGCGACTTTAAAAGCAGGCAAAGCGATTGAGCAATGGTATAGCAGCACAGGCACCACTACAGGCAATGTTGCCGCATTACTTGCCATGCCGGCCGTGACCAAAGACCAAACCAGTGAATGGCAACAAGTAATTGGCTTTGGTCAGGATGCGGCAAGCAGTTCGCAAGCAGCACAAGCAACGCTCAGCCTCGGCCTCGATAAAGTATTGGCTGATTACAACGGTGAAGGGGCTGCCATCGGCTGGCAAGATTATTTAGCCAGTTTGAGCGAATTACCGAAATTAACCGCGCAAAGTAATGATCAAGGTCGCTTGTTGTACGCCAGTGCCATGGTACTCAAGGCACAAGAAGACAAAACACACGCAGGCGCGTTAATTGCTTCATTATCAAATCCTTGGGGCGATAATAAATCGGCTGAGGTTGCGCAAACTGGCTACAAAGCTGTGTGGCCGCGTGATTTCTACCAAGTGGCTATGGCAATGCTTGCACTTGGCGATACCCAAAGCCCGAAAGTGGCGTTTTCTTATTTAGAAAAAGTCCAAGTGAAGGCATCAACCCCTGGCTTTACCGGTACACCTGGCTGGTTCTTACAAAAAACGCATGTCGATGGCCAAATTGAGTGGGTCGGTGTGCAAATGGATCAAACCGCTATGCCGATTATGCTCGGCTGGCGATTATGGCAGGCGGGCATCCTTTCTGAAACAGAATTGGCCGACTGGTATCAAAAAATGCTGAAACCTGCCGCTGATTTCTTGGCGAAAGGCGGTAAAGTCAAATTAGATTGGAATGATACCGAAATCATCCCACCATCCACGCAACAAGAACGTTGGGAAGAGCAAGCAGGCTACTCACCCTCCACAATTGCGGCAGTGATTAGCGGCTTAGTGAGTGCGGCAGAAATCGCCGCGAAACTAGGCGACAAAGAGGCAGAACAACGCTATGCGACTGCGGCTGATCAATTTTCGGCTGATTTAGAAAAACTGACTTTTACCACCGCAGGCAAAGTCAAAAATAACGCACAAAGCGATGGCCAATACTATTTACGGATTAATAAAGACCAAAACCCTAGCAACCATGACATTTGGGAGCTCCGCAATGGCCAAGAGCAGGTGACTGAATCCGAGGGCATTGATGGTGGTTTCCTTGAGCTGGTGCGCTATGGTGTCCGTCCAGCCGATCATTCTGCCATTCTAGCAACCCTCGGTGAACTTGATGACGAAACACTCGATGATATGAAACGCGTCAAGTACAGCTTCAGTTTTGGCGACCAAAAGGTACCGGGTTGGCGTCGATATGGTCACGATGGTTACGGCGAAGACATCAAGACAGGTCTTGCCTATGCCAAAGGTCCAGGAGAAACCAGTACTGCAGAACAACGCGGTCGCGTTTGGCCGATTTTTTCTGGTGAACGGGGTCATTATGAATTATCTCGGCTGTTACTTCGCACGAATCAGCCGACTGATGCCGATTTGTTACCGTTGCGACAAAACTATGTGGCAGCGATGGAACATTTTGCCAATGCAGGTTTGATGCTGCCAGAGCAAGTATTTGATGGGATCGGCAATAACGATGTCTATCAATTCGAATTGGGTGAAGGGACGAACGGTGCTACACCACTGGCTTGGTCTCATGCTGAATACATTAAACTGTTACGCTCCATGCATGATCGGCAAGTGTTTGACCACTATACTCCAGTAGCAACCCGTTATCAGAAACAGAAATAACGACTCTCCCAGCCCGGCTTCTCCATAGTCCTCGTCAGATTATGGGGTTGCTGGGCTTTTTATTGGCTAATTAACCGCTTTTACATCCAACGATGTTGCTGCCAAAGTTGACGTTGCGGCGCTGCTAAAAAGCTCCACGCAATAAAACGACTCAATTTTTGACCTTGACCCATCTCGATCACTTTGACAGCTTGCGCCCCTAGTTGTCGAAGTTCACGACATAAGGGCTCAACATGCGCGACTTTCGCCACCAAACTACTAAACCAAAATACTTGATTGGCAAAATCAACACTTTCTCGCGCCATCTGCGTTAAAAAAGCCAGCTCACCGCCCTCACACCAGAGTTCATGATCGCGACCAGCAAAATTCAGTAAAGCCGCATCGGGTGCTAAGCCCAAATTCTGACGTTTGCGTTGGCTGCCCGCTGCAGCTTCGGCAGCACTATGATGAAAGGGTGGATTACATAATGTGATATCAATGACATCCCTCGGTTGAATGATGCCATGAAAAATAGCAGTACTTTGCTGTTGTTGCCGAAGTTCGATCCGAGACTGCAGCTGATGATTTGCAACCAGTTGCTCAGCATGAGCCAATGCTTGAACGTCAAGCTCAGCAGCGATCACGTGCCCGCCAACCGCTTTTACGGCTAACAGCGGGTAAATTAAATTTGCACCACAACCAATATCAAGCCACTGGAGATACTTCATTTTCGGAAGCTTGCCACCATTGCTCTCAATTAACAGGTCTTTGAGATGCAGAATATAATCCAAACGGCCAGGCACAGCAGGGCATAAAAATCCGTCAGGGATATCCCAAGCAGTGAGCTGATACTGCCATGCTAGCAAGGCTTGATTCAGGCATTTGACAGCCAGAGGGTCGGCAAAAGAAATACTTTGCTCGCCACGCGGGGTGGTCAGCAAGAACTGCGCAAGTTCAGGTTTCACTGTGACCAATTGCGCCATCGGATACCCATTGGCAAAAGGGTTCTCCGGATGCATTTTACTGGCATGGTTGGCCCGCGGTTTGACCGCAGATTGAGTTGCAGAGTTTCTTGCCGGTTTGCCTTCAGACTTCATGACTTAAGCTGCGCCACACGAACGACGAATAATAATCTTGGGCTCGATATCAGTTTGCACAATGGGTTCGCGACCAATCAGCTTGAGCAAATTCACCACCAACATTTCCCCAGCTAACGAGGTGTTTTGCTGGATCGTGGTCAAACTTGGGGTGGAAAATGAAGCAATTGGAATATCATCAAAACCGACCACAGCAACATCCTCAGGGATGCGCAAGCCCTTACTTTGCAACGCCCGCATTACACCAATCGCAATTAAATCAGAAGCAGCAAAAATCGCTCTCGGTTGAGGTCCGTCAGCTAATAATTGGAGCGTTGCTTCAAAACCCGCTTGTTCTGTCGAAATCGCGTTCACCTGAGCGACGGCTTTTGGATCTATGCCCCCCTCAGCTAACGCATCAACAAAGCCTTGAAAACGCTCTTTAAATTCTGGTGCATGCTCTGAAGCAATGCCGACGAAGGCAAATTGTTGATAACCAAACTGCAGTAAATGCTCGCCCGCTAAACGGCCGCCTTGGCGGTTATTGGAGCGGATAGTGAATTCTGGGTGCCCTTCAACTTGTGCCCCCCAACACACAAAATGCGTTTCTTGCGCCAGTAATTGATGCAATTTTTCTTCGTAATCGATGTAATCGCCGTAGCCCAGCAAAATGATGCCATCGGCTTTTTTACTATCTTCATAATCAGCATGCCAATCATTACTCAATTGCTGAAAAGAAATCAGTAAATCATGGCCGCGTTTTGTACAGGCACGCGTGATACTGCCAAGCATTGATAGGAAAAAAGGATTAATCTGCGAATCATCGACCGTCGGATCTTCAAACAACAATAAAGCCAAAGTGCCACTGCGCTGCTTACGCAGGTTACTGGCATTTTTATCAACCTTGTAATTCAGCTGTTTTGCAATCGCAAAGATACGATCTTTGGTTTCTTGATTCACCGCAGGACTATCGCGCAGTGCTCTTGACACTGTCGATTGCGAAACGCCTGCCATGTAGGCGATATCAAATGACGTTGCTTTTCCTTTCATGCCACTTTCTCCAACAAGCCCAGTGGCCAGCACATGCCTAACAACACTATTTACACCTCTAATTCAGACTTGGCTGCGCGGCAGCAATAGTTCAGTCGACTCCAAGCTTAGGTTAAATTGCCACAATCGAGTCACTTTAAGCAAGGTAAGTCGATAAGATGGCAAAAATCTGCTCTAAAATTCAGCATGAGTTCGCGTATACTGAACACAATCGTGGCGTTTTTGTGAAACATTGTTATTTTTACTGCGTCTTGTTTGTGGCAGGTGGTAAAGTGTTTAGAAGTAATCTTAGCTAAGAAGTAGGTTATGGCATCACGTACTCTTCCTTTAACCTTTTTATTCGCTGCAGTGGCTAGTGCGACTGCAAATGCGAACGGCTGCACGGATGATGCCACCACCACTGCACCTTGCCAGACAACAAATCAACTGCATTTGTCCCTCGCGATGGGCGCAGGCTTTCGCTCTAATCCACTGTATGGTGGCCATAACATCCCCTTATGGTTGATGCCTGACATTGCCTATTATGGCCAGCGTTGGTTTTTTGATAATGGCACTTTAGGCTACAGTTGGGCCTTATCACCTACCCTGAATTTAAGTGTGGTCAGTCGTTTTAACGACGAACAAGGCTACTTTCAGCGCACTTCATTCAGTAATGTGTTTTCATCACAAAGAATTGCTGATGATGGCTTGGCCGGTCCTATTCAAACGCTCAGTCCAGATACTTCGCAAAGTGGCATAGACATCGGTTCGGTCAGCAAAAGACCTTGGGCGCTCGATGGCGGATTGCAATTAGATTGGCAACAAGAACACTGGCAAGCTCGGTTCAACTGGTGGCGTGATATCAGCAACGAATATAAAGGTTCGCATGCTAAAGCTGCTATCGCCTACCATTTTAGCCATCGCACTGGCGATTGGGGGTTGAGCACAGCAGTTGCTTGGAAAAGTGCGAATTTATTAAATAGATACTATGGCCTGTCACTCGAAGATGGCGGCAATCCAGACACTGCGGTCTCCGGTTGGCAACCTGAGGTCGGTTTGCATTGGACCTATGCTCTGGATGAAAAATGGTCGCTGCTCAGTTTGTATCGTTATCGCTGGCTCAACATCAATGTTCGCAATGAGTTAGATCCTAAAGCACCAACCACACAAAGTCCATTTCTGGCAGAGTCATTTGTCCGGTCTTGGTTTATTGGGGTCAGCTACCGGTTCTATTGATGCAGGGACTTCATTTTTTCGTGATCAGCCTTTTTTCTGGCAGCTTGTGGGCGGCAGAGCATACTGTACCCTGCAACACAGCCATTTGTTGGACTGTCGAACCTGCAGTTTGCGTGGTGGATAAGCAACAGAATCAATGTGAAATGGCTTTATCGATGAGTTGGCAAAGCCAACAACCCCGCGATTTATGCGCTTTCCTGGATGACAAACAATTACAGTGTTGGCAGCAACAATCAAAGGGGAGTTGGCAGCAATCTCTGCAATTAAAACACAATAGTTTGTTGCAACTTCGAGAACAACAACAACCCATTTTGGAACAAACCTTGACTATCCTCAGTCGTCAGCCTGAAAGGCGACGGCGGTTAGTCGCGCCATGGAGTGTATTTTAATGAGCAAAATTCTGTTGATAGAAGACGATCAGCGCCTGTCTGATTTAGTGCAAAGTTATCTAATTCAACATGGTTTTGAGGTGCGCCAAGTGTTTAATGGCTTGGAAGCCGAAGCGAAATGCCGAGAATTTAACCCTGATTTAGTGATCCTTGATTTAATGCTTCCTGGCATGGATGGTTTTGCAATTTGTCGCGCCATTCGGCCTTGGTACAAACAACCAATCCTGATGTTGACTGCTAAAGAAAGCGATATAGATCAGGTGCTTGGGCTAGAGCTGGGGGCCGATGATTATGTCATCAAACCCATCGAACCACGCGTTTTATTGGCACGGGTCAACGCGTTGTTACGCCGCACGCAAACGGTTGCAAGCCAAGACAGCCAAGAACTGACGTTTGGCCGATTGCATTTAAACAACTCCGCCCGTGAAGCGAATTATGATGGTGAATTTGTTGAACTCACCAGCTACGAATTCGATTTACTGTGGATGCTGGCAAAGCATGCAGGGCAGACTGTGCGCCGAGAAGCAATCCATAAGCAAATTATTGGGCGTGAGTACGACGGCCTAGATCGTACGGTCGATGTTCGTGTTTCCCATCTGCGCCGTAAACTGGGCGATAATGCCGATACACCATTTCGCATCAAAACGGTTTGGGGTAAAGGGTATTTATTTGTAGCGGATGCTTGGAACTGACATGCGTCGTTTGTTTTGGCACTTTTACCTTTTTATGCTGCTTGTATTGGTCGCTGTGGGTTGGAGTGTCGAACGATTATGGGAGCACAGCCAAGAGCAAACCATTCCAGGTTGGGTGACTTTGCTGGGGCAAAGTTTAGCGTATCAGTTAAATGCACCTGACCATGATCCACGCCAAGTGGCTGGCCAACTTGGACTGACCTTGCAGAATTTACCGCTCAATGCCATCAATTGGTCGATTGAGGAGCGCGATGCCTTAGCTCGTGGTCAACTTGTCCCATTGTTTGGCAGTGAGAGCGTTTTTTTCTATCAGCAAGTGAACGAGCAGTTGCTGCAATTTGGTCCTGTTGAAGTCGAAGTGCCTTCGAGTCACACCTACTTTTTTACGCTGTTATTTTTTTTGTTACTGGCGGCTGCTTTAGCCTTATGGTTGTGGCCAATTGCCCGCGATATTCAGCAATTACAACGCCAATTAGAACAATTTGGTCAGGGCATGCAATTACCGCAACACCCCCTCCCCGAGCGTTCACTGCTGGCGCCGATAGCCACCAGCGTGCAACAAATGGCTAGCCAAATTAAACGTTTAGTGAACTTACAACGTGAAATGACTCACGCAGTATCCCATGAGTTACGCACTCCGCTAGCCAGGTTAAACTTTGCAATTGAAATGCAGCCACTGACAGACTCTGAAAAAAAAGCGATGCTGGCAGATGTGCAAGAACTGGATCAATTAGTTGATGAGATGCTCGACTATGCCCGCATGGAAAGTCAAAGTATTCGCCTACAACTCGAAGAGGTCGATGTCAGCGAACTGATGATTAATCTTGCCGAAAAGATGCTGCCTTTAAGCGGAGCCCCAATCACTTTGCAACATCCATTGCAACTTTGGCAACAAGCAGATGGCCATTATTTAGAGCGCGCTTTACAGAACCTGCTGGTGAATGCCAAACGCCATGCCAAATCTAGGATTGAATTTGCGGTTGCAGAGCACCACGACCATATTGTTTTTACCATTGAGGATGATGGTCCTGGCATCCCTGCCACCCAACGAGAAGCTATTCTGCAACCTTTTGTGCGTCTTGATGCGGGTCGCAATAAAAGCCAAGGCGGGTTTGGATTAGGGTTAGCGATTGTCAGTCGTATCGTCAATTGGCATCAAGGCAAATTGGCGATTGATAGCTCTAGCTTAGGCGGAGCGCGTTTTCAAATTCAGCTTCCGAAAACAATCAAGCCCACGCCAGAATACTGAAATGGGCTTGCAGGGTATTCGAAGATCAAGCAGGTCTTTTTTACAATCCTAAATTTGCCAAGAAATCGTCATCAACGTCGGATGCCGCCTCTGCCGCAGCCTGCTGATTTTGCTGCGCACTATGCGCATTGGCTAAAATATCATCGACATTTTCATGTTGGGTCGCTTCAAATTCGTGCAGCTGGATAAACTCCGTCTTATCCATCGCCAATTCCATATAAAAAATATTATGTAATGGGGTACTAAAGGTCACGCGGCGTGCTTGCGGTTGGTCAAGTTGCGTATTCACCAAAATCTGCACTTGTTTGTTGATAGCCATCATCTTCGGCTGGCTTTGATTGATTGAAGTTTGCAGATTCACTCGAACCTTGTTGGTGAAATCACCAACAATCTGGTTCATTAATTCGCCCATCACATTCCCCACTTCATCAGAAGTATGAAATTGTGCTAATTCGGATTCCGGCATGCCCATGCTCATCATATATTTGCGATAGATTTCCATGGCAGCTTCGGAAGTAAAGTTAATCACCACTAACCCTGAAAAACCGCCATCAAATAATACAAAACAGCCTAAGTCCGGCCGTAAACAGGTCTTTTGGATTTTTTGCACCATCGGCGAGTAAGCGATTTGCGCATTCCCTGCCGCTGCAAGCACCTGAGTCACAGAGGTACATAGGGTGAGTAAAATTTCTTCGGTGGTGATGACTTTATTTCGTTTCATGATGGCTCCTAGTTGGGCCTCTACGGCGACAGACGAAGACGACAAAAGGTTGTCTGCTGAATTACTTATTAAAATGATTACTCAAATACTATGCCACGAAAGAGGTGCATGCAACTTTGATCACTAAATGATTGCTTGAGATGGAACAAATCTTTCAGAAAGCTTCCCGCCAACGCCGACTTCAGCTAAGGTATTCATAATAATGAACTGTGGATGTCGCGAACACGCCAACACTGAGCTCTCATCGCATGCCAACGAATCTGAATCCATCACCTGAAAAATCTTACGTCCGAACCCTGCGCAAATTGATTGGGAATTTATTGTCGGGCAGTAAGTTTCAACAATCGCTGTTTGGTCAAGCCCAACAATTTTTCGAACTCGACCAAAAATGGCAGGCGGAAATCCAAGGCTTACAGCAACAATATGAGCAAAGCCAAATTCAGCTGCGCAGTGCCACACGGAAAACCGAAGCGGCGCTGACTGCAGACAGCCAACAAAAAAGACAACAGCTACAACTCGCTGAAGAGAAGTATGATAATCGCCGCCAGCAGCGTTATAACGACTTACATTTACTTTGCCAAAATCTGTTAGAACTTACAGAGGGAAATAGCAAGCTTGAAACTATCAGTCGTTCATCGCGGTTGCTAGGGACTTTACAGCTACTGGCACCGAGTGAAGGCGATCAACTCAGCACTGTACATCTCAAATATAAACCATTTTATAAGGCGGTATTGAGCCTTCGGCTGCTCGACCATCTACTCGAGCGTCAGCTCATCACCAACCAATACATCCTTGCAAAATATAAGGTCAGACAACAGTCAGGTTTGGGTGAGCCCAATAGTGATGACCCTTTTCGCGATGATGTACAAATCCCGCTGTTGATGGCAATTTTACTGCAAGACGTCGGCCATTATCACCCTGAAGCTTTAAAGATGTTACAGGGCGAACAACAAAGTACTCGATGGCGCGAATTTGATGCTGAGGAGCGTTCACAGTTTTTGGCGATATCGCAACAAGCCACGGTAAAATTTATCACCGAAGGCATCGGCATCAGCCGTTACCGGGGCAACTCGCGGACCGAAAGAGATGAATTGCTGCAGCGGGAACAAGATAAACAAAATTTTTGTGTCACTTTATTGCGCATGGCCAATACACCTGGACTTGGGATTGGCAATCTAGTTCGACTACCCCAAGTCTATGCCTCGGCCGTATTACCCGGTCGTGCCCGTTTTGATTATCAAGCACTGCCCAAAGTAGCTTTAATCTTAAAAAATGGCGCGCGCGCAGGCCATTATGACGAGAGGATGGTCGATCAACTGTTAACCATCACCGGCATATTCCCGCAAGGCTATGGCATTGCTTATATTCCGAAGGAAAAACAAGGCTTCGCCGGCGAACGTTATGAATTTGCTATTGTGAATTCACTTTACCCCCCCACCGCCGAAGTACCTTTATGTCGAGCGGTGACCCGCAACCTACAATATCGCGGAACAGGCCAGAACTTGAGCATCAGTGTCGACCATAACTTATATTTCAAACCGGCACGGCAGAAACTAAGTGTGATGCCTGATCAGCGCCTGCAGGAAATTCTGAGTAAACTGACTGCGAATTTTGAGCCCGGCAAATTGCGTAATTTGATCCCGCGATATTGGCATCCCGATGAATTTTTTGCGGACCCTAAGCATCAAAACTTATGGAATAAGACAGAGTTAATCACAAATTAACTGCTTTGAATGGGGGCTATGTCGGCAATTCATCGTTTTTTTGCCGACAACAGCCGACATACTTTCGATAAATTAGGCCATTTTAGGCCGCAAAACCGCGTAAAATATCGTTTTTTTAGTATGTATTATCTATGCGGAATTTATCCATGTCCCATGCCAAACCCAGCCTTGCCCTGATTGCTTTAATGGCGGCCGTTGTTGCCGTCACACCGCTTGCCATTGATATGTACCTGCCGGCGATGCCGCAAATCACCAGTCAGTTGGCAACAAACCCTGGGGTAGTGCAGCAAAGCTTGAGTATTTTTCTGGCCTTTTATGCCTTGGGCATGCTGATTTTTGGGCCTATTGCCGATCAGATCGGGCGGCGACATTTAGCACTTGGCGGCCTATTGGGCTTTATCATTGCTTCAATCTTGTTAAGTTTTGCGCCAACAATTGAGTGGTTTCTGACGGGTCGGGCGCTACAAGCATTTTTAGGCAGTGCTGCCACCGTGGTGATCCCAGGCCTGATCCGAGCGCTTTATCAAGAGAATACCGCCAAGGGCATGTCGTATGTTTCCATGATGATGATGTTGGCGCCGTTATTGGCACCCGCCATTGGCAGTGCTTTATTACTACTCAGCGATTGGCGACTCATTTTTATGGTGTTGGCGGGTTATGCCGTGATTGTGCTGCTGTTTGCCGTGCGTTATTTCCCAGAAGTGCAATCGCCAGCGACGGCAGAGCCGCAACATCAAGTGAAACTCGCATTTTTGCAAAGCTATGCTTGGGTGCTTGGCAATCGGCCGGCGCAACCACTGATTGCGATTTCAATGTTTGCCTCCTTTAGTTTTTTCTGTTTTCTCACGGCTGTGCCATTCGTCTATATCGAACATTATGGCGTGGATGCCCAGTTATTTAGCTTGTTGTTTGGGTTTAATGTCGTTGCCCTGATTATTGCGAATTTCAGCAATAGCAAACTGGTGCCCAAAGTAGGCAGCGAACGCATGATGCAGTTGGCACTGCGAGGAGGGCTTTGCGTGGCGATAGGCTTAGTCTTGATTGCTTGGTTTGAAGGGCCTTTGTGGTTAACCGCTTTAGCCATTGCCCCCTTGATGGCCAGTTTAAGTGTGTGCGCCACGAATGCCGATGCTCTGATCCTTATTCGTTTTCCGCAGCAATCAGGCACCGCCACTGCGGTGATTGGCACTTTACGCTTTGGCGCTGGCGCGCTCGCTGGGCCGCTCTTGGCCTTGGGCGGCCATGATTCAATTGTGCCTTTTGCCGCGTTGATGCTCAGTGGGCTGGTCGCTATCGCCGGCTGCCAAGGGTGGCGACGAGCTCAGGCCTAACCCGCTTGCAATCAAGAGCTCAGCGCATCAGCCCACACGATGCAATTCGGCATTTAACAGGCTGACAATGTCGGTGCTTTTACGCAATAAACGCAGCTGCGCGAACAAAACTTCGGCTTCTGGGTACTGCAATTTTAAATAACTGAACCATTGTTTGATGCGGTTGGAGTAATACAAGCCTTTGTCACCGGCGATTTCGAACTCGGAGTAACGCATCAACAGCGCCAGCACTTCCGGCCATGGCAATGCCGCGCCGCCCTCTTTAATACGCTTGGCTAAATTAGGCTGGGCCAAAGCGCCGCGGCCTAACATGATATCGACACTTTGACTTTGCTCTTTGCAAAGCTCAGCATCATCGGGCTGCCAAATTTCGCCATTGGCGACCACATTAATCGCAATTTCTTGCCGAATTTTAGCAATCCAAGGCCAATACGCTGGTGGTCGATAACCGTCGGCTTTGGTGCGCGCATGCACTGTCAGCTCACTCGCTCCCGCTTCCGCTAAAGCTTTGGCATTGGCAATGGCCAAAGAAGTATCGTCGTACCCCAAACGCATTTTGGCGGTGACGGGGTAATTGGCAGGCACTGCCGCCCGCACCGCACTGACGATGCGATACAGTTGCTCTGTTTCTCGCAACAAAACGGCACCGCCTTTACTTTTATTGACGGTTTTTGCTGGACAGCCAAAATTCAAATCGATGCCTGGCGAGCCCAGTTCTACGGCTCGCGCGGCATTTTCAGCCAACCAATTCGGCTCTTGCCCCAGCAACTGCACTCGCACGGGGGTGCCAGCGCGCGTTTTGCCATCTTGCAATAATTCAGGACATAAACGGGTAAACACTCGACGGGGCAGTAATTGATCGACCACCCGCACAAACTCAGTGATACAGAGATCAAAGCCACCAATCTCGGTCAGCATTTCCCGCATCAAGTGGTCAACGACGCCTTCCATCGGGGCTAAAACAATTCGCATCTTCACTGCTCCAAATTTGGGGGCGTCAGTTTACTGAGGAATTTGTCGAATTACTATCCCAAGGGCTCGGCTTTAGTTCCGCAAAACCTGCGGATCAGCTACAATTCCCGCAAATCCTTTTCGATAGAGACTGTCATGAGTTCAGCCAAAGCGTTAAAAAAGAAAATCGCCAAACGGGCGAAACAAAAGAAAAACATCCAAGTGAAAAACTCTATCCGCTTGAAACAAGCCAAAACTCATCAAATGGCGGATGCGGCAGCGGTGGCTTCAACGGCAGTGGTCCATGAGGCTGTCGCAGTTCGAGCAGATGAGAGTGCAGATTCAGCGGCAGGTTAAGTCGACAATCACAGCGGCATGATCACTACTGTAACCATCTTTGGTAAAAATTGGTCGCACCAGATGTTCATCATACACTTGATAACCACTGACCATGCCTTTCGCCACATGCTGACGTGGATCAAATTCAGCAGACAGCAGCACATAATCTAATACCCGCCCCTGAGCGCCATAATAATGCGTCGGTGTGCGGGTGGTTTCACCTGCCAGTGCTGCGGCATCTTGCAACCAAAATAACCCCGTTCCAGCGGTCTGACTTAATAATAAAGGCTGCAATAAAGGCGAGCCAAGCTCATCATTCAAATCACCCAGCAACACGGTCGGTAACGGCTGCTCGAGATAAAGCGCCAATAATTGCTGCCACAACATGGCCGCTTCTAACCCCCGTTGTTGGGCTGGCTGCCACAGTGCCAAGGCTGGATAATCATGCAAATCGCTGTTCGCACGTGCTGACTTCAAGTGACAAACCACCACACGAACTTTGCCCACTTGAGGTAATTCTACTATGGCTAATAATGGCGTTCGGCTGTAACTAAATGAACTGGGCAGCCCAGAGTTTTCTGCGAATGTGGGCAAAGGCCAAGCTTGCTGCTGCAGCGGATAACGACTGGCCAAACACTGCACAGGCTTTTGAAAAACATGATCATCAATCAGCACTGGGTCGCCAGAAACCAGCCAGAAGGGGTATCCTGCAGTTGCCATCAATTCCTTTAAAGCATCCACACTGAACACTTCTTGGCAAGCAAACACATCAGGCGCAATGTCGGTTAAAAGGTTTTGTAGCCACTGGCATTTTTGTTGCCATTGCCAAGGCGCATAGATGTTCTCCCACTCATAGCTGGCATGAGGGGGTTGGGTAAAATTTTGCAAATTTAAAGAGGCCAAGCGAATCGTCTGGCCAGAATCTAATTTCATGCGGTTCCTTGCTGGGATTGCTGGCGTTTCAGTAGCCTAATCCCGCGCTGATGCTTGATGCGAAAATCTGGGGTCAGTCTTGGCGCGGCCGAGAGCCAACCGCAGCTTCCGAGTTGATTATCATCAACAGCTTATCCAAATTCAAGCGCTGATAAGGCATGGCTCTGACTGGTTTGTCTGGTCGTTCAATCCGCAGGGCATCTTCATCAAAATGCAACGTGGCAGCTTGCGTCAGCACAGAGCGGCCTTGGATTTGAAAAGCACAATGGCTTAACTGGAGAAAATGTAAAATCCGGCCACGCATTTGATTCATCATAGAACGGTCTCCTCACTGACAGGGGCTCTATTCATTGCCTCCACTCGCAATGAAACACCTTCGGGACAATTATCGGACTCGATAAGTCACCAGAGGTTCCGTCAGTTTTACGAGGTAAGACCAGTTTATGATCAATCAAAACATCAAGCTGCACCGATTATCGCAGCTTGATCAGCACATCATCCATCACTTTTGGGCTGCGATGATCGCCGCCACTAAAACTCCAAGGTGAAGGCTCGGCACTAAAACCGCGCAGGGCGCCTTCACCAGATTTATCCCAAGTGGAAAGATAAATAAGGCTATCCTGCCAACTTTGCACCCCCAAAGCGCGGCCATCGTAGTGCACACGGATCACACCTTTGACAGTATCCACTTCGATCCGGGGCGCAGCGCCAAGTTTGGTGGGCGCTTGCTGCGAATCTGCATGTTTGGCACTGAAAATTGAATTGCCCCAGCCGAATAAAAAGTGCCCGAGCTGCCACGTTTTTTGTTCCGGCATGACGGAATTTAAGCCTGGTAAAACCGTCGCAGCCTCAGTCAAGCCTGCATGTGGCAAATGGAAGAACAAGGCAAAATGCACATTATCAAAGCCGTTGGCAGGCCCCCAGAATTGGCTGACCTGCGCCATGCGGATCTCTAACTCCAACATGGCACCTGCCGCTTTTGCTTGTACTTCTAAGATATCCATTTGCCGTTGTGAATGCTGCTGAGTAGGTTGACGATAATGGCCGGTTGGGCCTTTATCATCGCCAACAGGATCTTTTTGTACTGCACTCAACTCTGGTTTAGTGCGGAGCGTGGTCACTGCAATATTCGGACTAACCGTCTGCAAACTTGGCGCATAGACTGCCAAATCGAGTTTCACTTCTCCTAAATCTCGCACTGGCACCGCAAACTGAAAACGACCTTGTTGATCCGTTTGTTTGGCGGTGGCCGTTTGCATGTCACCATTGAGTAACAACACGACCGGTGTATTGGCTGCGCTCAATTGACCTTTAAGCACAAAATCTTGTTGGTAAACCGCTTGCGAGAGCGGCTCGAATCGCCATGTTGGCAACCCAGCGGCCTTGGTGTTGTGTTTGGCATTACTTCCCAGCGCTGGCGCTCCTGCTTGTTGCTTCAGCACTACCACAGCCCGCGCTGGCAACTCCAAGGTCAACATGCCTGTGGCAGCGGTACTGATTTGCTGAAACTGCGTTTGATATTGCCAAAGGGGTTGCCATTGAGCTTGCCCCACCGTCACATTCGCTAGCACTCGCGGTCTATCTGCAGTATTCATCACCACCAACGCAGCCTCGCCCTGATGCTGCATCCGATACACCAGGATACCAGGGCGTTGGCTTTGCGCGGCGAGCACGCTTAATTCGCCACGGCTGAATAATGGATTGGCCCGTCGCAAGGCGGCAAGTTCACGGATGGTTTGATACATTGGCGCAGTAGTCGCAAAGTGATCTCGCTCACTGCCAAAGCCACCTTTAAACATGGCTTGGCGACTTTCGGTAAACAGTTGCTCATCCCCTTGATAAATCACTGGGATCCCTGGAATGGTAAACAAAGTGGCATATCCTTGCACAAAAGCTTCCACACTGCCTGACGCCAAAAAGCGTTTGGTATCATGGTTATTGAGAAAAGTGGGCAAGCGATGCGGTTCGGCAAATTGACTGACATGCTGCGTTAACCGATAGCCCAGCTGTGCCGGCGGTGCGCCTTCCGCCAGCACTTGATTGAGCTCAAAATACAACGGAAAGGCGATAACAGAATTCAGTTCAGGTCGCTCTGGCGTGCCTAAAAAGGCTTTAATTTTTTGCTCACCATTGGCGGCAAATGGCTTACTGGCTTCAAACACTTCGCCAAAAACTAAAAAGTCTTGTTTGCCGATGCTGCGCGCTTTGGCAAAAATACCATCCTTACTGTGCAAAAAGTCATGCCAGAACTCATGTTCAACATACTTGGCGGTATCCACTCGAAACGCATCGACGCCGACTTGCTCCAGCCAAAAACGGTAACTGTCTTTCAAGGCTTGTCGCACTTGCGGATTCGTCGTATTGATATCCGCTAAACCGCCCAATTGATACCGAAATTCTTGTCCGGGAACCTGCGGGTCGATAATTGGCGGCGTCCAGTTGTAAATATTGGCTGCGGCAGCTTTGGCATCGCGGCGATTGATTAACGAAAACGGATATTGGCTCGGAGCAGGTTGACGACTGGTCGGCTTTTCATACAACACAAAATTTTTCGCCGTATCTTTTTCATCATATTCACCGTCGTAACCAAAAAAATTCCCCGTATGATTAATGACAATATCTTGAATTAAATACATGTCGCGTTGGTGTAATGCTTTGGCTAATGCTTGATAACTGGCCAAAGTTCCATAATGCGCATCCACCGCTTTAAAATCAGTAGCCCAGTAGCCGTGATACCCTGCGTATTGCAGTTTCTCGCTCCACCATTGGTTAGCGACTGGCGGCGTTAACCAAACAGCGGTGGCGCCTAAGCCCTGAATGTAATCCAATTTGCTTTGAATGCCCGCTAAATCACCGCCACTATAATGGCTCGCCAGTTTCGGGTTATATTCGCCGGCTCCCTGATCGTTATTGCTCGGATCGCCATCGGCAAAGCGATCGGTCAGGACAAAATAAATCACCTGATCGCGCCAGTCTGGCGAGGGCATCGCCGCGGGTGAACTTGCAACGACTGGCCATGCTCCCACCAGAGTAAGCCAACAAGCAAAACGTAATGGACTCATCATTTCCTCGAAATTGTTAGTCGACGGTCAGCAAAACCACCCCTTAAGACCTGCGAGTGGCTTGGGCTAAAAACTCATCATGGGTTGGAAATTTAGCCACAGGCTGTTGTTTGATGGCGCGGATCCCGGCCAACAACTCGGTTAATTGCTGCTGCGAATAATTGTCAGCAATCGGATGGTAATCTTTGGGCATAATGCCCTGTCCCATCATGACCTGCAGCCACGAGCTGTCTTGGAATAAATCGTTGTTATCGCGCACTAAAGTGCCATCCGCAGCGAAGATAGCCAGTTTATGCCTGAGTGTCTCTGGAATGTCCAAACGCTGCATATCCCGCCAAAAATCACTGTCATCGCGTTGATTACGATAGTAATGTAGGATCAGGAAATCGCGAATTTGAGTAAATTCAACCGCAGACTGCTTGTTATATTCAGCCACTTTACTGTCATCAATCCCTTGATGTGGAAATAACTGTAGCAACCGCACAATCCCAGACTGAATTAAGTGAATACTGGTCGATTCCAGCGGCTCTAAAAAGCCTGAAGCTAGACCGATGGCGATGACATTGCGATGCCATTGTTTCCGCGCTCGACCTGTTTTAAACCGAATAACGCGTGGCTCGGCCAAGGCTTCGCTTTCAATATTTTGCAACAATAGATCCATCGCTTGCTGCTCAGAATAATGCGCACTACTGAACACCAGCCCATTGCCGTTGCGATGCTGCAATGGAATGCGCCACTGCCACCCTGCTGAGTGCGCAATGGCGCGGGTATAAGGTAATGTTTTGTCAAAACGCGCTGAAGGCACGGCAACCGCGCGATCGCAAGGCAACAAATGGCTCCAGTCATCAAAACCTGTGCCCAACTGTTGCTGCAATAACAGTGAAGCAAAGCCAGAACAATCAATAAACAAATCGCCAGCCACTTCCCGGCCATCACTGAGAATTAAGCTTTTGATGAAGCCATTGTAATGTTTGGTGACCGCAGAGACTTTCCCTTCGGTGCGAACAACACCCAAACGCTCACTGAGTTTGCGCAAAAATTTGGCATAAAGCCCCGCATCAAAATGAAAAGCATAAGGCAATTCTAAAATAGGATCTTGGCTTTGAATGGGCGCAAATTTACCGGCTGTCGCGCATAGGTAATTTAAATCATAAGCCCAAATCGGTGTGTCATCACCGGCCTGTCTTGCTTTTAACCATAAATGGTGAAAATGGCAGAAGGGTAAACTGCGACCCGGCGCGCCAAAGGTATGGAAATACCCATCGCCAATCTTGCCCCAGTTCTCAAATTTAATCGCAAGTTTCATCGTGGCATGCGTTTCACGCAAAAACTCAGCTTCAGAAATGCCAAGCACTTGGTTCACTAAACGGATCGGAGGAATAGTGGCCTCACCAACACCGACAATGCCGATTTCTTCTGACTCGACCAATTCAATATCAACCACTGAACCAATCACTTTCTTAATCAGTGCTGCAGATAACCAACCCGCGGTACCACCGCCCAAAATGACAACTTTTTTCACGATATCCATGATTTTTACTCTAAAAAAAACCCAATCAGCAAGCTGATTGGGTTTTAGTCATTTCCGAGATCACTCGACCTACCGAATTAGAACTTGTAGTTCATGCTCAGCATAAAGTTACGGCCGAAGCTTTGGTATTGCGTGATTTGACGCGGATCGTTGCCATTGGCTTGGATCGTCTTCTCATCCGTTAAGTTCTGGCCTTGCAGAGAGATGCGTAAACCTTCTAACTCTTTAAAGCCTGACTCACCGAAATCGTAACCGATTTGCGCATCAACTAAAGTGCCGCCTTGGTCGGTTGTTGGTGCTAAGCTCAAGCTCAGACCACGAGTTTCTGTGGTGAATTCATCACGTTTGGTACCAGAAACACGGAATTCGAAACCCGCTTTTTCATAGTAAGCAGTTAACGTATAGAGTTCGTTAGAAAGGCCTGGCACACCTTGACGGT
Organism: uncultured Rheinheimera sp.; assembly: GCA_964540955.1. GTDB lineage: Bacteria > Pseudomonadota > Gammaproteobacteria > Enterobacterales > Alteromonadaceae > Pararheinheimera. The sequence continues at coordinate 2,507 of CAZIPG010000004.1, read as the reverse complement.
TATTGCCTTCACCCAATGAACCATCTAGCTTGGTCGCACTGGCAACAAGCCCTAAACCATCCAGAGCAGCATGAACGATTTCAAATGGGAAACTGGCTTGGATTTCATAACCACGAACGAAACCTTGCATGCCATCTTCACGGTAGTTCAACACACCTTGCATGATTGCTGGCGCTTGACCAGTACTAGTTTGGTGGAAGCCTGGGATATAGTTTTGGCTGAAATCTGTGATTGTTGCGCCAGCAACGTGCCAGTTCACCAGATCTTTGAAGAAGAAGCTGGTCGCGACATAACCATTTTCATGGTAATAATTTTCATACGATAAATCGAATTGATTCGCTTCTAACGGCTTCAATTCAGAGTTCCCCGCATTACCACTCCAAGCGCTATTGCGTGGATCAGTCGACAGGATGTTGTTATCGTTGAAAGCAAAGCTTACGGTCGCATTTGGACGTAAATCGTCAATCCGTGGGCGGCTCATCACTTTAGATACTGCGGTACGAACGAACTGATCATCAGCCACTTCTAAGCTTAAGTTTAAGCTTGGTAATACGTCGGTGTAATCAGCTCCGCCACTGACTGGTGTTGCACGAGTGTAACCACCCACGCCAGTGGTTGCATCGAAACCTTTCGCATTTTGCTTAGAGTTGACGATTTGTACACCCACGTTCCCTTCTAATGGCATGCCAGCAACTTCAGTGCTGATGTTTGCCATTGAGTACAGTGTGGTGATTCTTTCATCAACCGTATAGGTATCACCAAAACGGCCATTTTCTAATAATGCCGCGTTGGTAGAAATGTAATAACCGCTGTTATATAACCCTAAGCTGTCATACGCCAATACGCCTGGGATACCGATGAAGCTTAAATCGGCCACACCTAACACATTCGGAATTGGATCAGAATTTGGCCATACTTTGGCAGTTAAATAAGCACCGTTGTTGATCTTAGTTTTTGAGCGGTCTTTGTAAACAATCCCAGCTTCAAACTTATTGATCACGCCCCACTCAACATCACCGTTGACTTGTGCGCGGTAGCTATCTAAAGATTCTTCAAACTCTGGTTGGTTGACGAAGCCGTCTTGCGCTGTTGATGGACCAAAACCGTTGGTGCCAGCAAACGCAGGAACTGGTGCTAAACTACCACCCCAAGATTGTGGGCCTGCTAAACGAATTAACGAAGCGTTGGTGTAATCGACTGATGGTAAAGTTGGGTGAGCGCTGTACATCACGCCTGAAGACGTCATAGTCCAAGAGCGTGCCGCCATGGGACGGTTTGGTACAGTTGCACGACCAACGCCTGAGTAACTTTCGATGTCAGTGATGGTTTTGCTGACATCGCCCGTTGATAAATCAAGTTCAGCAGACCATTCGTCGTTTAATGCATATTCCAGGTTTAAACCGAAAGTTTCTAAGCTGGCATCTTGCTCACGGGCATCGTTACGAATGACCGAGTGGAAGCCATCATAATAACCTGAAGTCACTAAGCCGTTTTCAACGCCAGTAATGGTGTAAGCGCCGGTACCCCATTCAGCACCGCCTTCTTCTAAACCACGACGCGCATCTTTTTCATTGAAATCGATAAATAGCGCATCAAACTTCACCTTCATCCGATCACTTGGTGCGTATTCGATGATTGCAGCGATTGAATCACGCTCTAACATGGCTGAACGGGTGAAAGAATCGTGACCACCTAAAACCACAGTCCCAGCTGGAACTGTCACACCTGGCGCAGCTTTCGCAGCACTTGCACCGGCATAACCCCAACCACGGAATTGTTGTTCTTGACGAGGAGATTCCATCGTTGCCGCAACAAAAGCAACGCCTAATTTGTCATCCATGAACTTGTCGATAAAGTTTAAAGATGCACGGTGGCCATTGTTATCAAAATCGGGGTTGCCAGAATCTTGACCGTTTTGCTCGTAGCTGACGTTCACTGCCAAAGTCGGCTTCGCGGTCAGTGGTGTTGCTGTTTGGATATCGACAGTACCACCGATGCCTTGCGCCATCAGGGATGCTTCTGGTGTTTTGTAAACTAAAACCGTGTTCACGATTTCAGAAGGATATAAATCGTATTCAACGCCGCGGTTATCACCCATGCCGAGTAATTCACGACCATTTAAAGAAGTACCTACGTAGTTTTCGTTGAAACCACGGACAGACAGACCGCTGGTACGGCCGTTACGACGCTCACCGGCTAAACCTGGCAAACGTGATAAAGATTCTGCAACTGAAGTATCTGGTAATTTACCAATGTCTTCTGCAGACAATACTTCAACCACTGAGTTTTCACTCATTTTAATTAATTGGGCTTTTTGCAAGCTACCGCGGTAACCTGTTACGCCGATGACTTCAATCTGTTCTTCAACAGTTTTTTTCGTGTCTTTTGCCGCAGCGTCTTGTGCCATAACGCCGAAAGAACTCAATCCTGCGGTCGCCATTGCCAGCGTCAATACGCTTAATTTGTAGTGTTTCATTGCCCTTCATCCCCGGTGTGGTGTTGCTCTA
>CAZIPG010000003.1:0-45930 GCA_964540955.1 uncultured Rheinheimera sp. | reverse complement strand
GATGTCATCTGCAAATTCGAATAGATGAAACAACAAAGGCGTCGAAATGTTGTACGGTAGATTGCCGAAGACTTTTAGCTTGCCATTTGCTGGTACGAGCTGACGAAAATCAAATTTCATCGCATCAGTTTGATAAATCGTTAATTTATCAGCCAAAGTCGGGTGCTCAGCTAAACGTTGTGCCAGATCGCGGTCGAGCTCAACCACCGTCAGTTTGCCTGCAAGTTCGGTCACAGGTTCGGTGATAGCGCCTAAACCGGGGCCAATTTCAACCAAATGGTCAGTTGGTTTTGGTGCTATGGCTTTGACGATCCTTTCGATTACTGCAGGATCATGCAGAAAGTTTTGGCCAAATCTTTTGCGGGCGGTATGCCCCATATGTACTTTGTCAGTCATGAGATACTTTTGATTGTGTCGCGAGGAAAATAGCCTGGTCGAGTGCATGGAAAAAACTACCAGGATCGGCTTTGCCAGTGCCTGCCAAATCAAGGGCAGTGCCATGGTCTACGGAAGTGCGGATCAGCGGTAAACCTAAGCTGATGTTCACTGATTTACCAAATCCTTTGTGTTTCAGGACCGGTAATCCTTGGTCGTGATACATGGCTAAGACAGCATCAGCATTGTCTAAATATTTGGGTTGGAACAGCGTGTCTGCTGGTAATGGGCCAATTAAATCAATCCCTTCTGACCTTAACTCCTGCAGAGTCGGTTGAATGACATCGATTTCTTCTCGCCCCAAATGGCCATCTTCTCCAGCGTGAGGATTCAAGCCGCAGACATAAATTCGCGGATTCTTGATGGCAAATTTATGCTGCAAATCTTGGTGTAAAATCCGAATCACTTGCAATAACCGCTCTCGGGTAATGGCTTTCGCAACATATGCCAGCGGAATGTGCGTCGTTGCCAGAGCAACACGCAATCCTTCGGTAGCGAGCATCATCACCACATAAGGTGTGTTGGATTGATGGGCAAAGAATTCAGTGTGGCCACTAAAAGGGATCCCGGCTTTATTGATGATGCCTTTGTGCACTGGCCCAGTGACAATCGCAGCAAACTGGCCATTGATGGATTGCTCTCCGGCAAAAGTCAGGGTTTCAACGACATAGCGGCCATTATTTTCATCCAGTTTGCCAAGCTCGACTGGTGCTGCAAGTTTAAAAGGGGCAACGGTCAAAGTGCCAGCCTGTTGGGGAATGGGCGCTAGGTTGGCATCATATAGACGGATCTGTAAAGGTAGGCCTAAGTGTTCGGCACGTGATTTGAGTAAATCTACATCCGCACAAACAACGAGCTCAACTGGCCAGTCTTGCTGCGCCAGTTGCACCACTAAATCTGGACCTATCCCAGCCGGTTCTCCCGGCGTGATGCCAATTCTTAACGTCATTTACTCTCCGCAATTACTTCGATAAAGGCTTCATCTCGCAATTCACGCAGGAAGTTGCTGGACTCTTCGTTATAACGGCGGTTGTAGATCATCCGCATCACTTGATCGCGTTTTTTATCAGCTGTCGCGTCAACAGTTCTGCGACCGAGCACTTGCACAACGTGCCAGCCGTGTTGAGTCCGGAATGGTGCGCTCACTTCATCATTCTTAAGTTTGCCTAAAGTATCCCGGAATTCAGGAACAAAAATACTTGGATCGGCAAATCCTAAATCACCACCCTTCAGTTTTGAGCCAGGGTCTTCAGAATTGGCTTTGGCAAATTCGGCGAAATCAGCTTTGCCAGCTTTCAAGTCTGCGACAAATTGGGTCAACATGTTTTTTGCTTTCTCTTCGCTAACGATAATTGAAGGCTTAATCAACACATGACGAGAATGGACTTCTTCGAATTCAACGACGTTTGCGCCCCGAATATCGAAAATGGTAACGATATGAAAACCGGCCCCAGAGCGCAGTGGACCAATTAAGTCGGTTTTCTTTTTACCACGAATTTGATCAGCAAATAATGTTGGCATTTCGTTGATATTTAACCAGCCCATATCGCCGCCATCCAGCGCAGTTTCAGCGGAAGAAGAAGCGATGGCAATTTTCTTGAAGTCACTTCCTGAACGAAGTAATTCCATGACTTTATTGGCTTTTTCTTGAGCTTCTTTAATTTGAGCCTCATCTGGGTTTGACGGTAAAGCAATCAAAATGTGGCCAATGTTGTATTGCTCATTGCTCGCACCTTGCTCTTCCATGATTTTAAGCAAAGTGTCAATTTCCTGAGGGCTCACATAAATGCGCCGCTGCACGTTGGCTCGTAACACTTCACCTGTGGTGATTTCCTCACGCAGGCGTTCACGGAATTGTTCATAGCTGCCTTCTTCCGCGACAACTTTAGAACGGAATTGCTCGACAGTTAAATTTTGTTCGGCGGCTATATTTTCGATGGTCTGATCTAATTGCGGATCGGTAATTTGTAGACCCATCCGTTTTGCCATTTGTAATTGCAAGCTGTTGCTGATTAAGCGTTCTAAAGCTTGAACTTTTAAGGCTTGATCTGAGGGTAATGTTTGTCCGGCCTTACTCGCATTGTTTTTGACACGGTCCACCATGTCTTGCACTTCACTTTCTAAAACGACGCCATTGTTGACGATGGCAGCGACAGCATCCACTTTAGTTTCTGCAGCTTGGACATTCCAAAGCAGACAAGAGGTGAGGGCAACACTGAAAAGCTTTTGTAACTTCATAACATTCCAATTTAATTATTGAGTAAATAGGGTCGGCGATAACCAAAGACCCCACTTGATAACATGTCAGAAACATCGAATCCGGCTGAATCACCAAATCCTTTTAACACAAATTGTAAAGCAATGCCGCTATCTAATTTGACCGGTTGGTCAATATTGTCGATTGGGCTCTCAAAATTCGTTTCAATTTGCCGTTTCGCGACGAAACGTACCGCCCAACAACATGACTCATATTGCACACCGATGTTGGCTTCAATCATTCGGTCATTTTCAAGATCACGGTAATAACTTGTGACCAGCTGCCATTGATCAGCGATTGGCATAGTGCCATGGGCGCCTAACTGAGTAATGACGTTGTTTGAGACATTTCTACTGTAACGATGGTTCAACTGAAATAAGTTTTTATCATCACTGCGATAATCTAAAGTCACATTACTCTTGATCATGCGGTTGGTATCCGAATCAAATTGCACGCCACTGGTCAAGAACCAGCGTTGTTGCCAATGCAAGAGTGTTTCGGCGGCTAAAATTGATTCCGTCGCCGCAATATCTTCAGGATTATTTGCGTCGATTTTTTGCGGATCAGAGAAAAAAATAATTTGTCCTAAACTCAACCGAAAGCGTTCGGTATCTTGGGAGTCGTAAAGCCGAGTGGTAGCGCCAATAGTAATTTGGTTGGCATCATTAATCCGATCTAACCCTGAGAAGCGATTTTGTCGGAATAGTCCGTAATAGTCATCTTGCAAACGGGCAGTATCATAGAAATTGATATTGGTTTGATCGCGGTAGGGAATATATAAATACTGCACCTGCGGTTCTAAAGTCTGCAAAGAAGCATCGCCAAACCAAGAGGTTTCTCGTTCAAAATTCAACTTACCATTCGCTTGCAAGGTCGGGAGTGTGCGCTGCACATTTTTATCTAAAAAGCTGACCTGTTCGGCAGGCAAATCTGAATTGATTTTTTGCTGATACAGAGTGCTGAGCAAACTGGTCTCAAACAATAAATCCAGCGCTGCGGAGTTGTAGGGTAAACTCAAGGTCGGCTCTAAATGCAGTCGGTCTGCACTCAGTACCTTGGCTGAATTATGTTCAAAATGAGCGTATTGGCTGCGCCATGAGAATTCTAACCCGCCTGCAAGCTCCTGCGGTTTGGCTGACTGTAAATCCCACTGCGGCAGTGCTTGGTAGGATTCCAAGTGATCGCCTAAAATTTCAAACCCTTGTAGCTGCACACTTGAATACAAGGAATCGCCATAATAATTGAGGCTGACTTTGCGATAAAGCTGAGTGTCGCCTTGATTGGCATGATCTGATCCTAATTCAGCGATGTAACTATCATCACTGACATCGGTAAAGTCGACAATAGCTCGCCATTTGTCAGTGAAATCAGATTGATGACTCACGTGAGATAAATAACGACTGCCAAAACCACTGGGTTTTTCTTGGTCATTGGCTAAATATTCGACTTGCAGCTGGCCTTGATGTTCTTCAGTTAAATAGCGAAATTCATTTTTTAATTGCACTCCGCGCGAACTCATCAGGCGGGGGGTAATTGTGGCGTCGTAATTTTCAGCGATATTAAAGTAATACGGGAGAGCAATATCGACGCCAAGTTTCTTGGAACTGCCAACTTTCGGGATCAACAGGCCGGTTTTTCGTTGGTCACTGACCGGGAAAGTCATGTAGGGCACATACAACACCGGAACATCTTTGATTTTAACCACTGAGTTCCATGCTTCACCCCAACCATCATCTGCATTGAGTTGAATTTTGTCGGCTTCAAGGGCCCAGCCGTTGTCGCCATCCGGGCAAGTGGTAAAACTTGCATTATTTAATTTGACGGCCCGATCATTCGCAATCAGTTCTCTCGCGTAGCCGCGCCCCGTTTGTTGCGTAAAGCGATAGTCAGCATCGGTCAGCGTTGCCGAGTTATCTCCGAGCTGGGCACGGAAAGAGCTACTGCTGACTTTCAATAAAGGGCTGTAATAACTGATCCCACCATCTGCGAACATGGTTTGATCAGTTTTGCTAAAGGTGGCGGAGGGCGCACTGAGCAAGGTATCGCGATGAGTGAGTTCTACGCCATGACCGAATTGAGCACTTTGGTTATCAATTAAATAAACACTACCGGAGAAAATGCGGACAGTTTCATCTTGTTTATCTAAGGTGCTTAAACGCTGCGGTAAATCGAGTTGAGCATAACATTGGGAAACGGCCACAGGTTCTTCTGCCAAGCTTAAAAGCGGCATCCCGGCAAAAGAAAGTAACATTAATCGGTAGAGTGCAGTATGTTTCATCCAGCAGTCTCAATCATTCATCCATTGGTTGGTGCGGACCGCAAAACAGCGGGTGTCTATGATAAATCAATTTTCGCATTACCGCTAATCCGTTATAGTGCTTGCTTTGAACTGATGCAGTTTGATGAGAAAAGGATGAGAAGTTGACAGCACGTTTGGCAGAAATTGGTCACTTTTTACAAAAACAATGGCCTACAGGCGATTATCAGTTAGCCGCAATCAGCGGTGATGCCAGTTTTCGGCGCTACTTTCGGGTGACGCGTCCGGAGGGATCTTGGATTTTGATGGATGCCCCAGGATTGGCAGATGATGCATTAAGGTTTATCGCCATTGCAGCCGCTTATGCCAGTAAAGGATTGATTGTTCCCGAGGTTAAAGCATTTGATGTTGAGGCGGGTTTGATTTTGTTATCGGATTTGGGCGATGAATTGCTGCAATTTCAATTGAATGACAGCAACGTCTGCGATCGTTATCGCCAAGCCTTAGCGTTACTTCCAACCATTCGCCAGATCACTGCGAGTGAGTTTGGTGATTTCCCGCGGTTTGACCGTGCGTTTTTATTGCGTGAATTGCATATTTTCACCGAATGGTTTGTAGAAAAACATCTGCAGATTGCACTGACTGCCGAGGTCAAACAACTCTTAGATGAGACCTTTGAACCCTTAGTTCAAAGTGCTTTGCAACAGGTTCAGGCGGGCATGCATCGGGATTTTCATAGTCGCAACTTGATGTTGCAACCTGATGACATGATTGCCGTTATCGATTTCCAGGATGCGGTTGTCGGGCCTGTCACTTATGATGCCGTATCGTTGCTCAAAGACTGCTACTTGAGTTGGCCAACCTCTTTCATCGAGCAGTTGAGAGCTGAGTTTTTTCAGCAATTACAACAGTCTGGCGTTCTTGCGATGGACTATGACCCTGTGCGTTTTCAGCGAGAGTTCGAATTGATGGGCATGCAGCGGCACATCAAGGTATTGGGAATTTTTTGTCGACTTTGGCATCGGGATGGCAAAGCTGGCTATCTAGCCGACTTGCCCAGAGTTTTTGCTTATGTTGTAGCGGTTTGCGACAACTATCCTGAGTTTGCGGCTTTTGCAAAGTGGCTACGTCAAGAAGTCGAGCCGTTGTTGCTGCGGAGTTTGGCATGAAGGCGATGATTTTGGCGGCAGGTCGAGGCGAGCGCATGAGGCCACTGACTGATCATCTGCCCAAGCCCTTATTGGCCGTCGGTGGGATCCCTTTGATTGGTCATCATCTGAAAGCGCTTGCGAACGCGGGGATCCATGACATCGTGATCAATCATGCTTGGCTGGGTCACTTGATTGAACAACAACTGGGCAACGGCGAAGACTATGACGTGAATATTCGTTACTCAGCTGAAGGCGCCACTGGCTTAGAAACTGCAGGAGGCATCCTGAAAGCGTTGCCGCTATTGGGGGATGAGCCATTTATTGTCGTGAATGGGGATGTGTTTACTGGTTTTCCTTTTGCTCAGTTGCAGCAAAACCGTGCTTCGGAAATTTTGGCGCATTTGGTGTTAGTGCCAAATCCAGTGCAACATCCACAGGGAGATTTTGGCTTTGATGCTGAAACGGGGTTGGCACTTACTTCTTCTGCAGTGCAGTGGACTTACAGTGGCATCGCTTGGTTTCGTCCAGAGTTTTTTGCCAATATCGCGTCAGGTCCACAAAAGTTAGCGCCTTTTTTGCGTGAGGCCATGAACAAACAGCAAGTCACGGCCGAAATCTACCATGGCGAGTGGGCAGATATCGGCACGCCAGAACGTTTAGCGCAGATCAATCAAGCATTTATGGAGCGACATCATGTGGGGTAAGGTGATTGCTGGGTTGTTTGGTTATGCGTTGTTCAAGTTACCTGGCTTGGTGATTGGTCTTGCTGTGGGGCATTGGTTCGATCGGAGCTTAGCCAAAAAATTTGAGGCTTCAGGCGGTTTTGCTGGCTTTCAAACCGACCAAGGTGAATCGCAAGGTCTGTTTATGTACTGCACTTTTGCCGTGATGGGGCATTTGGCAAAAGCCGACGGAGTCGTCACGCCAGCGCATATCGAGAAAGCCACTTTATTCATGCAACAATTGGGGTTAACTGCAAGTCAGCAGCAGGAAGCGCAACGCGCTTTTCGCGAAGGCAAGGCCGTAGATTTTCCATTGCAGACCCAGCTGCAAAGCTTGCGGCAAGCGTTGCGGTGGCGTCCAGATTTATTGCAAATGTTTTTGGAGATCCAAATAAGCGTCGCGTATGTTGATGCCAAACTCAGCCGCGCTGAAGAAAGTGTGCTGCAACAAATCGCCAGTGCTTTGGCCATTTCTAATGTGCGCTTGCAGCATCTGTTAGGGCGATATGAAGCGGAGGCGCGTTTTTCCCAAAGTCGAACCAGCGAGAAACCCCAACCGAGCTTGTTGGCAGATGCCTATCAATTGCTAGGCGTGGCCAACAATTGTTCTGACGCTGAATTGAAAAAAGCATACAAGAAATTAATGGCGCAACATCACCCAGACAAGCTCATGTCACAGGGCTTGCCGAAAGAAATGCTGGAATTGGCAAAAAATAAAACCCAAGACATCCAAGCCGCCTATGAGTTAATCAAAAGCCAAAGAAAACTTTAACTCGAACCTTTAGCTTTGCTCTTCAACGCTAATTTTTGTAATAAAACATGAAATAGACGGCGCCCAGCAAACAGATCCCAGCATAAACATAATTCAATTTAAAGGGCTCTTTCATGTAAAGCACGGCGAATGGAATGAATACTGCCAATGTAATCACTTCTTGTAATATCTTGAGCTGTGCCAAGCTTAACACTTGCGAGCCGATCCGATTTGCCGGCACCATCAATAAATATTCGAAAAATGCGATGCCCCAAGACACCAAAATAGCGACATAGAGCGCCGAGCTTTTTAGATGTTTGAGATGACCATACCAAGCAAAGGTCATAAACACATTACTTAAAATTAATAAGCCAATAGTTTGGTACACGGGTGGCATCAGCGATTCCTTTAATTCGATGTGAAAAGGTTATTGGAATTGGTCATTATGCGAGCTGCGATATCATCGCCAGCATTTTTAGCGATTGCAATAATCAACACGACTGTGTGAACTGAAATCTCTTCTTAATAGCCTATGTAATTGAGCCAACCGTAAATTTCTTTAAATAACCATTCGCGTTCTTGTTCAATCGGTCTTTGTAGGATGCGTTGGCGATACAGTTCTTTCAGGTGTTTCCGCGTGAGCTGAAGGCGAAGAGATTGGGTTGATTCGACAAAGGCGTTGTCGGAGGCTTGCATGATATCCAAGGTAGGAATTTTATGTTGGCTGATAGCTTTTGCCATCGCCTGATTCATTGGCACATCTTGTAAGTAAGCGCTTAATAGCACCAGACCTTGTAATGTCGTGATTTTTCCTTCTTGCAGCATGGTATTGATTAAGGCGCCACTACTGCCTTGAGCAATGATAATTAAGTTCCCTGGTTTTTTGTTGGCTTGTTTGAAGACTTCCGCCAGGCGATTTTGAAATTCTGTTTGATACGCTACATAAGATTCGCTGTCGAGTGAAGGTAGCGGGTCTGGTACCATCATCGTAATAGTATTCCAACCATAATCAATAAATTGGGTTCGCAGGAAGTCGATGGCACGTGGACTCGCAGCATGTTGCGACCAATCCGGAATAATAATCATGGTGCCCTTGTTAAAAGGCGTCATATTTTCCAATTCCAAGGTCAGGAACTCTTGTTCGCCATTTTTCAGCATAATGATTTGTTCGCTTGGGAGCTGTCGTTGCAGATCCTGCGTGGTCAAGCTTTCACTGGCAGGCAGTTTGAACGCGAAAATGAATAGAAGTAAAAGCCAAGAATGCTGCATTTCAGGAGCCTTTCATCAAAATAACAGTTAGATATCGGCACTAATCCTCAAAACTTAATCATGAAATGACAATCAGCCAGAGCATCTTTGAAGAATAAGGCCATTGTTTTCTTTGATCTGATGTTGCACAAAAAATAAACCCCAGCAATGCTGAGGTTTATGATTATCGACTGATTCGACGAGCAATCAGAGAAGATTAACGCTGAACTGCTTCTTTGACTGATGCAGTCACAACACCTTCGATACGACGGTTTGCAGCGTGAGCCGCTTTAGTGTTACCAGCAACTTTTGGTTTAGTCACACCGTAACCGACTGCTTTCACGCGAGCACGGTCGATACCGTATTGATTCACTAAAACATCAGCAACAGCGTCAGCACGACGTTGTGACAGTTTTAAGTTATATGCTGGTTTACCAACGTTAGACGCGTGACCACCGATTTCAACGTCAGTGTTCGGGAAGCGTTTTAAGAAGTTCGCCAGTTTCTCGATATCAGCATGATACTCAGGCTTCACAACGGCAGAATCGTTGTCGAATTGAGCGTTCAAGTTGATGCTGACTGATTTTTCAGTGAAAATTGAACAACCAACAGTGTCCACTTTATCTGTGATCGGTGTGTTCGCGCACTGATCTTTGTCATCTGTCACGCCATCTTTGTCAGCATCGCCAATCACTGGTGCCGGAGCTGGAGCTGGTGCAGGCGTTGGCTCTGCTGCTGGTGCTGCGCCGAAGTGATAAGTTAAGCCTAATTTTACCGCGCCATCAGCAAATGATTTACCGATACCTTGGTAGCGATTCGCTTCTACGAATAATGCTAAGTCGTCAGTGAAGAATACGTTTGCGCCAACACCGATGTTTGCCGCTGATGTATCACGACCGGTTGTGAAATCTTTCACGCCACCAACAATGTATAAAGGTAATGAACTTAAATAGTAATTTAAGTCGACACCAACGCGATTACCTTCCAGATCATTCGCATTTAGGCTTGAATTTAAATCTTGGCGAACCATTTCAGCTCTGAAAGCCCAAGACTCGTTAATGCGGTAACCGACATTGAAACCAATCCCAGTTCCTTCATCTTGGCCAAACCAATCAGTAGAAACGCCTTTGTCTGCGTCAGATTTGTAGTATTCGCCAAATACTGAACCGAATACACGTTCTTGCAGTTGGTCACCCGTTGGTGCTGCGTTTGCAAATAATGGTAATGCCGCCAGAATGGCGATTGCGCTAGTTTTAACTTTCATCCGTATCTCCTTTAAGTTTTCCAACTCGCTAATTTTATTTGACTTGCCTCAATCACACACAGTGAGCATTCCTTCGCTGATGATTCAGATTCTATGTACCTGAAATAGCGCAAGTTGGCGTCGCTATTGTACCATGAATAAATGAATAGTGCGTTAATGGAGCGCTGTTAAAATGGACATTTTGCATAAAATTCCACCAATTTTTGGGTGGAAGGATGCAAGAGCGCCAAATATTCTGCGTGTAATTGTAATCGCGGTGCTGCGAGCACGCCCTCTTCACTCGCGTAGAATTTATCGCCCAAAATAGGATGCCCGAGCCATTGCATATGAACCCGCAGCTGATGCGAGCGCCCTGTAATTGGCATCAATTTGACTTTCGTACTGCCAAGCTGTCGTTCGAGTACGACAAATTCAGTGACTGCTTGTTTGCCACGTGCAAAACAGACCATCTGTTTTGGCCGGTTTGGCCAGTCACAAATCAATGGTAAATTCACCACCCCTTGATCAGCCCGAAGTTGTCCCTCAACCCGAGCAACATAGTGTTTATTGGTCTTTCTCAGCTCGAATTGGCGATTGATATGGCGCTGTGATTCAGCGCCCAACGCCATCACCACGATGCCTGAGGTTGACATATCCAACCGATGAACAATCCGTGCTTCAGGGTAAACCCGCTGCACCCGGCGCTCTAAACAATCCTGATGCTCAGCGGCTTTCCCTGGCACAGTCAACAGGCCGCTGGGTTTGTTCAATATCAGCAGCGAATCATCCTGATAAATGATGTCCAAATAAGGCGTGAGTGGCGGCTGATACTGAAACAAAGTCATAGGTTAGTCGTGGCTCACCACAATTAGTCGGATCGCATCAAATTTAATCCGCGCTTTGGCAATAAATTCACTCAGTTGTTGTTGCTTGTGTTGCAGGTGCTCAATTTCCTCCACGCGCACAGCTGGGTTTATTTTGGCCAACGCTGTTAAACGCGTGATTTGATCTTGCAATTGTTGTTGCATCTTATGCTGAGCTTCTTGCTGAATGTGAGCAAGTTGCGCTTCGGCATACGCTTGGGCTTTGGCAATTAATGGGTGAATACTGCTTTGCAAGGCCGACACTAACTTGGCCGCATTTTGCCGACCAATCGGTTTGAGTTGCCGATTGAAATTCTCAAATGGCACATTTGGCGCTAGATTTTTGCCGGTTTTTTCCAGCAGTAAGCGGATCGGTGTTGCTGGTAAATAACGACCTAATTCTAATGCTTTTGGCGCACTCGCTTCAGTGACATACACAAATTCAACAAAATAACTACCAGCAGGCAATTGCTTATTGAACAGCAGGGCTGCTGCACTATTCCCCATCGTATCATTAGTGATGATGTCCAGTGTGCCTTGGACCATCGGATGATCCCAGCTCAAAAACTGAATATCTTCTTGCGCTAAAGCCGTAGTGCGGTCGAATGTGACAGTGACACCATCTTCATCAAGGCCTGGGTAGTGGCCTTGCAATTGCTCAGATGGTGTCAACACAATGCTGGTGTCGCTGCGGTCATCTTGATGAACACCCAACACATCCCATGCTTTAATCATATAAAGCGGTAATACAGTATCATCGTCTTGTTGCTTTAATGCTTCAATCAATGGGGTCGCAGCACCGCGACCTGAAGAATTGATTTCCAATAATTGGTCACGACCTTGCTCTAATTTAAGTTTCAGTGCTTGATTGAGTTCATGACTTGTGCCGATCAAGGCCTGAACTGCTGCAGCTTCAGCGGCAGGAGAAGCAAGTAATGCCAACAATTCATCTTTCACTTGCTCAAAAACTGCCCGGCCAGTTTGACTGGTTGCTTGGAAGGCGTTGAGGGCTTGGTCGTACCAATTCAGCAAAATTTGCTGCGGATGATCAACAAAGTGCGGCAGATGAATTTGAATATCATGTTGCTGTCCAATGCGGTCTAAACGACCAATGCGTTGTTCCAATAAATCTGGATTCAGCGGCAAATCGAAGAGCACCAAATGATGGGCGAATTGGAAATTGCGTCCTTCACTGCCAATTTCAGAACAAATCAATGCTTGGGCGCTTTGATCATCCTGCGCGAAATAAGCCGCCGCTTTGTCACGTTCAATGATGCTCATACCTTCATGGAACACGGCTGCGCGGATCCCTTCCTTGACACGAAGGGCTTCTTCTAAAGCAATAGCGGTATCGGCATAGGCACAAATAATCAAAAACTTTTTATATTTGTTGGCTTTGATTTGCGCGATCACTGCATCGACGCGGGGATCAAATTGCCACCAGCTGGTTTTGCTCCCTTCGAACTCTTGGAAAATCCGCTCTGGGAATAATAAAGTTTTGGCTTTATGCAAATTGGCTTCATTCGCCATGAACGCAGTTTGTACTTTGATAGCGTTTTTATATTGCTCAGGCAACGCCATAGGCAGTAAGTGCGCTTGACGTTTTGGGAAGCCTTTAATGGCCGAGCGACTGTTGCGGAACAAAATCCGGCCAGTGCCATGACGGTCTAATAGTTGATTCAACACCGATTGTTGGGCGGCTTGTCGCTCTTGGCTATCTGTTCCGTGCTGCAATATATGCAAAGAGTCACTGAGATCGGTTTCAGCAATCAGGGCTTGGAGCTGTGTTGCCGTTGCTGCACTCAATGGCTCATCGGCGAGCACTTCGCGCGCTAAAGTGGCAATTTGTTTGTAATCTTGCTCTTCTTTGACGAAGGCCTGGTAATCGTAAAAGCGGTGAGGATCTAATAAGCGCAAGCGGGCGAAATGGCTTTCATGACCGAGTTGATCTGGCGTCGCTGTTAATAAAATCACCCCAGCGGTATCAGTGGCTAATGTTTCAATCCGTTGGTATTCAATACTTGGTGCCGCTTCACTCCATTGCAAGTGATGAGCTTCATCCACCACTAATAAATCCCAATGAGTTTCGGTGGCTGCTTCAAACGCAGATTTCTTTTTGGTGAAGAATTCTAAGCTCGTTAACACCAACTGCTCAGTTTCAAACGGATTACCGCCATCTGCTAACGCTTCAGTCACGCGCTCTTCGTCAAAAATGGCGAATTTGAGGTTAAAGCGACGTAACATCTCGACTAACCATTGATGCTGCAAAGATTCAGGCACCACGATTAACACCCGACTTGCCAAGCCACAAATCAGTTGTTGATGGATAATCAGGCCAGCCTCGATGGTTTTACCAAGACCAACCTCATCTGACAGCAAGACTCTGGGCGCATGGCGTTTTGCCACTTCGTTGGCAATATAAAGTTGATGCGGAATTAAACTCATCCGGCCGCCGCCGAGACCACGCAACGGGTTTTGCTGTTGTTTATGGATCTGCTGCCAAGATTGGAAACGCAGCGAGAACCAATCAAAGCGGTCAATTTGCCCGGTAAAGAGCCGATCTTGGGGTTGGTTGAAGCTAATATGATGATCTAAAAACATTTCCCGGAGGGCTACAGCCTCACCATCATCGGTTTTTAAGCCGTGATAGATCAAGGTATCGTAGCTTTCTTCGACCCGTTCGATGACCACACTAAAGCCATGCGCACTTTTCACGGTATCGCCAGGATTAAACTGCACGCGGGTCAGTGGCGCATCGGCCATTGCATATAACCGCGTTTCATCGCTGGCAGGAAAAAGCAGCGTGACCATGCGGCCTTCAATTGCAATGACTGTTCCTAAGCCTAAATCAGATTCAGAATCACTGATCCAGCGCTGCCCTTGTGCAAATTTAATCATCGTATCATCACTCCAAAAAAGGGGCGCTATGGTACTAAGAATTGCGCCGTCCTGCATTATTTCTCTTGGGAATATTTTAGCTGTTGTTGGCCAAATGCGTAGAGGTGAAAAAAATTCGTCATAACTTTGTCATCCATACCCTGCATGTTGGAACTAGACTTACCGATGAACGTACCTTTCTTTATCGCTGCTAAGGAGCTGCATATGGCGCGAAGAAAAACCAAAGAGAAAAAAGTTTACGTCCTTGATACCAACATTTTGCTGCACGAACCTTTCGCCTTTTTAAACTTCCAAGAACATGATGTGGTGATCCCGATGACCGTATTGGAGGAGCTAGATCACATCAAAGACAAACATAAAGATGTGTCGCGGGAGGCGAGAGTGGCCATTCGCGCCTTGGAGGACGCATTGAAAGATGCAACGCCTGAGCAAATGCTGCAAGGGGTCGCCTTAAAGACGCATGCCGAACAAACAGCTGCCGGCCACCTCTTTATCGTCAATGATCATCACATTAGTGACCAAATTCCCGGCCTACCCGGTGGCGAAAATGATCATTTGATTATCAACACTGCCTTGTTTTTACAGCGGGAGAAAGCGCCGACTAAAGTCATTTTGGTCACAAAAGATATCAATATGCGTTTGAAAGCCAAAGGGGCAGGCTTAAAGTGGGTGGAAGATTATCGAACCGACCAACTGATTGATGATGTTCGCTTTTTGTATAAAGGGTACCATAAATTCTCCGGTGATTTTTGGACGCAAGTGCGCGATTGTCGCAGTAGTAATGAGGGGCGGGAGACTTACCATTTTTTACCCAAAAGCCTCCTTCCTAACGCCTATATCAACGAATATTTAGTGGATGAACATGAAACTTTTGCTGGACGCGTGGTGGCAATCACCGAGCATGAGCTGAAAGTGTTAGATTTAGGACATGAGCGTTTACTGCATAAACAGGCTTGGGGTATCCATCCTAAGAATATTTATCAGGCCATGGCGTTAAATGCGTTATTAGATCCCGACATGGATTTGGTTATTTTGACGGGCCCAGCAGGTTGTGGGAAAACCCTGTTAGCGCTGGCGGCAGCATTAGAGCTAGTGATTGAAAAAGGCATGTATGACAAAGTGATTGTTACGCGGAACACCCCAGAAATTGCCGAGTCGATCGGTTTCTTACCAGGTTCTGAGGAAGAGAAAATGGCACCTTGGTTGGGCGCCATCACCGATTCTTTAGAAGTGTTGCATAAAACCGATGAACACCCTCACGCCAGCGTGAATTACATCATGGATAAAGCCAATATCCAGTTTAAATCGGTTAATTTTATGCGCGGCCGCAGTATTCAAAATGCCATAGTGTTACTCGATGAGTGCCAAAACCTCAGTGCGGCGCAATTAAAAACCATCATCACCCGTTGCGGTGAAGGAACAAAGTTGATTTGTTCGGGCAATTTATCGCAAATCGACAGCAATTATCTAACGGCGGTTACCTCTGGCTTAACCTATATCGTAGAGCGCTTTAAAAACTTTGAAGGCAGTACCACGATCAATTTAAATGGCGTCGTTCGAAGTCGTTTAGCTTCGTTTGCCGAGGAGAATTTGTAGAAGCACTTTCTGACTCGCCTTGTTGTTTATCAGAGATTGACAAGCCTATCGCTTCAGATAGGCTTGTCAGCTCAAAAGATAATAGAAGAGGAAATGATCTGTGAGATGGCGTTCTTGGATCACCCTGGCGAGTGCGCTGACGATACTGATCAGTTGGGGGGCGGGTTATTGGTTTTGGCAGCAAGCGCTGCGCCATCAATTGCAGCAACAAAAATCCTCATTAACTCAACAACTTGAATTAGCCCATTCGGCTTTAATCGGTTGGCAGCAGGGTTATCGCCTCAATTTGGCGTATTTGCAGCGACAACTGGCGGATTGGGACCCTGTGTCGCATCACAATCCTGTTTTAGACCCATGGTTAGAAATTGATAATGCGCTCAATCAAGCGCTATGGCAGCAGCCCTTAGCTGCTTACGCGATTTTAGATGGCACAGGCAAAGTGGTCCGTTTAAGTGCGCCGGCAGCAGGGGATTTATTTGCCAAAACTCAGACAGGCCCTATCGCTGAGTTTTTTCTGCCCCCGCTGGTATTTGAAGACGCTTGGCTGATCCCTGTGATATTCCGTGTCAACAATCATTCGATTATGCTGTGGTTTGAGGCAGGAGCATTACAGCAACAAATTAGCCAGCAACTCGCACAATCAGGGCATTCGTTGGAGTTGCAGTTACTCAGTCAAGCTGGCGAGTTACTGGCACCGAGTCTGCACCGAGATATTTTAAGGCAGCGACTCGGACAATCAGGTGCAAGGCCATTTCAGTTGGATAAATTCTACGCCAAAAAGCCGCCAGAAGATTTAGCACGAAGTCGGCAAAAATTTGATAGCAGTGCCGCTTGGCCGTCGACAGATGCCTTTGTTTTGATGCAGCAGCAACTGGATGGGGCGACACAAGAGCCATTTCAAAATTATCTGGGACGTCCTGCGCTTGCGGCATGGCGTTGGTCTGATGCCTGGCAGGCTTTTATCGTGATTGAACAAGATGCGACAGCTTTACTGCAAGAACAGCACAGGGTTTGGCGTTATGGACTGTTAGCGTTGTTTGCTCTGAGTGTGTTGATAAGCTTGGGGTGTTGGTTGTTGCAACATAGAATTCTCAAGGCCGCAAAGGATGCAGTTGCAGCGCGTTGATTAGAATGCTTGTGGTCCTGATGCTAAAGTGGGCGCGAGCTGAAATGTTTGTTGGAAATTGCTTGTGCATATTTTTCTGATAATTGACCAATGGCCAGTTGGGCTGGACCGGTCGGGTCAATCAACAAATAAGTAACCCCTGCAATATCGACGGTTTGCTCCCCAGCTATAGGAGGAATTTTGGCGCCGATAATTGCATGATCGCGAAAGTAGATAATTTGAATATTCAGTTTGGGAAAGATATTTTTCATCACTCCGGCAAAGAGTACCGCCTTGCTATCACAATCCCCCCGATGATCCAATAAAACTCGCAAAGGTGGACTGTAGCCATCGCCGGCCGACTCTTGGCGGTTGGATAAATCTTGGTAAGGAATGCGTTGGACCCAAATCAAGATTTTATTGGCAATTTGGCGAATGTTACTATCGCCATACAGCGCTGTAAAAGCCGCTGCCACAGGTTTTAAGGGGCCTAAACTTTCACTAAAAAATTGGCCATGATCGGGGATCACAACCTTTTCACCTGTGGGTAATTTCAGCGGATAAAAGTAATTGGCAGTGAGATTATTTTGATGGGCTTCCTGTTGTGTTTTCTTCAGCGTCGCCATCACTTGCTCGACTTGCTTTGGATCTTTGCCTTCCACTTGCACTTCCAGCGGTAAATTGGCAGGCGAAAATTTGATGCGAAGCCCCGGTTGCTGTAAGGCTGCGGCTTTTAAAATCAGTTGATTGCGAACATGTAACTTCACCCGCTCTGCCGAATATCTCGGCAAAGTTTGCCTGGTTGGAACATCGCTATTGTTGATTTGAAAGCGAATGCCTTGATCAGGCCAGGTGTAAATGAGTTCTGTATGGGTATTGCCGTCGATGCGCCGAAAATCCTCCGCCGCATCGACAGTTAAAGCGAAAGCTAAACTAATGAAGCAAAGTAGAGTTTTGCGCAACAAGCTTTCTCCGACGACTCATATATAAAAAGCTTAAGCCGAGCAGCGAGAATACGCCAACACTGCCGCCACTTTCTTCATAATAAGTCACTGTGTCATCACTATAAACATCTTCAAGAGCCATGCGATCTAAGCTTGCTGTGTCATATCCAGAAATCTCTGCCAAGTTGAAGCCTGTCTGGGCATCTTTCAGTTGGATCCTTAGCTTATAAAGACCTCGTGGTAAACGGTCAAGGTTGGTTTCAATGGCAAACCAATCTTGGCTGCTCACATCAAATAAATTAAATATCGAAGAGGTATAAAAAATTGTCTCATAACCGTTTTGGTTGATAAGGCTATACACTGCATAGGCTGGTTGACGTGTATATTCAGTGTTGGCATCAAAACGAATGTAGAGGCGGCTAAAAAAACCATTGCCGTTGAAATCACGTTTCAACGTTAAATCGACGGATTGAAACCAGGCGGTACTTTGGTAACTTTGGTTGATAGCGGTGCTTTGCGCTAATTGCACTGCGTTAGCATCAGCCTTCAACCCCAACGGTTGTTCCACTTGGAATTTGGGGATTGCGGTGTTGGTTTGGAACTCTTGGGTTGGTTGCAAATCTTCAACCACTTGAGCTTGGCTCATTTGTATCGTTGATACTGTGAATACGCTGGCTATCAGTAAGTTTTTTAAGCGATTAGTGAACATGGTCAATCCTTTTTCGGCATGTGAATGAAGGCTTTGATATGATAGTGGCCTGAAAATGCTGAATTATGGCTGAACTCCACAGCGGATAGGAAGTACTATGAAACTGACTCGCAAGATAAAAGTCACAAGTCCAAGCCAAGCCATCGACTTGTTACTGGCCTTGCTACCCGACTTGTCGAAGAGCCGTTTAAAAGATGCCATGAATAAAGGCGCGGTTGCACTGCAAAAAGGCAAACAATTTAAACGCTTGCGTCGGGCTCAAGCCATTGTGCAACCTGAAGAAATTTTGCATATCGCTTATGATGACGACGTACTCAATCGGCAGTGTCCGCCTGCGGTATTAATTGCTGACGAACAGCAATACAGTATTTGGTTTAAACCTGCGGGAATGTTGTCCCAAGGCAATGAGTGGGGCGATCATCTCGCGTTATTACGTTTTGTCGAACTCCATTTCGGGCAAAAACGCCCAGTGTTTCTTGTGCATCGGCTCGACAGAGAAGCCAGTGGTTTGGTGATCATTGCGCATACCAAAACCAGTGCTGCTGCCTTCAGTCAATTAATACAGCAGCATCAGATGACTAAAACTTATCATATTGAAGTGCGCGGTTTATTGAGTGATGCGCTGAAAAATCGCGGACAAATTGATTTGCCGATTGACGGCAAAGCCAGTTGTAGTCAATTTAGCATTTTGGCCGAAGATGCAGAGCGCAATCGCACAGTGCTTGCTATCAATTTGATTACTGGCAGAAAACACCAAATCCGCCGCCATTTTGCGGCGGTCGGTCACCCTGTGATGGGCGATCCGCAATATGGCAACCACAACCAAGATCCGGATGGACTGGCATTACAAGCGGTTGGCTTGCGTTTTCGGTTAGCTGGCAAGGCTGAGCGCAATTATGTGCTGCCTGCCAGCTTTCGACGGCTAGCTTTCGACGGTTAGTTGGCTTTATCGGAAGTGACCAATAATTGCAATAACCCAAGTTGGATTGCATTTTCTAGGTCGCGTTGAATATTTTCGCCAAGCCAATCACATGGCACGTTTTGGCTGCATTTAACGTCTATCCTTTGGAATGCTGCCGAGCCCTCAGGCTGCAGTTGCCAAGCGCGTTCTAATAAGGATGACAAGCCATCGATAGCTCGGGCCGGAGCATTTTTTCCCAATAAATCATCGCCATTCAGCTGTAAACTTTGCCAAGCACTTGGCAGCAGTGTTGCTAAAGCGGGCAGTGTGCGCTCAATGTGTTCTGAAGCGACTTGCTCTAGCCCCTGACGCAGGATCCAAAGTTGCTTGCCATCAAAACAATAACTGCTGCTTTCCTTGCCCGCGATCAATCCCAAAAGAGCTTGAGACGTGGTGGCATTAAGAGCTGGCGCTCTCAGCACTTGCAACTGCGTCATTGCTGGGCTTTTTAATGATTTCTCAACGTGAATACAAAAATCTTGCCAGCTCGTTGCGGTCTGAGCTTTGTGTTGTCGCCGTTGCAGCCACTTTGCACGAAGCCAGAGTAGTAAGAGCAGCATACTCAAAACACTCAAGGTTAAACTCAGCAGTTGCCAAGTTTGGCTTTGTTGTTGACTGTCTTTTAATGATTTTTCTAGCTGATTTGCTCGGAGGTTTTGTTGTAACGCATCAAGAAATTGTTTTTGCTGCTCGTTATCGATTTGCAAACGGATATCTTTGGCTTGATCTAATTGCATAAAAGCATCTTGCCATTTTTGCTGTAAAGCATTGAGTTTGGCTGCTTTTAATAGATAAGCCTCTTGCAGAAATAAAGGTAAGCTATCGAAATCTTCCACTTTTGGAAGATAGGCAATGGCTTTATCTGTTTGCTGCTGATCGAGTGCCAGTTGCACTTGCGCAAGGGCCGTCTCCGTTGCCATGGTTTTGGAGCGCAACTGGGTATAAAGCTCTTGGGCTTTTTGCAGTAATATTTCTGCTTGTGGCCAATCTTTTTGCGCTAAGGCTAATTCGGCTTGACCATAATAAGCTTGGGCAATCATGGTTGGGTCGTTGATTTCTTGCGCATATTTCATGGCCGATGCTAATTCAATCGCCGCTAAATCTGATTGATTGTTTTGCTGTAAACTTTGCGCTTTGTTCAATAACACAGTAATCAATTGATTGCGGCGACCAGGCTGCTGGAAGAATTGAGTTGCCTGGTCAAAATGTGAAATGGCTAAAGGGTATTGTTCAAGTTTGTGATATGCCATGCCAAGGCGGAGATTGATTGAGCCTAAGGATGAGGTTTGGCCCAATTCTTCTGCCAGTCGCAATCCTTCTGCCAGATGTTGCTGGGCTTGGGCAAAATAATTTTGTTGTAATGCTAAACGTCCTGCAATCAACCGTGCTTTTAGCTCTTCACCTTTAAGTTGATGTTCACTCGCAATTTGAATGGCTGAATCGGCATAAACCACGGCTTTGGGGATTTGGCCTAATTGATTGTAAGCTTGGGCAAAACTTTCAAAAATCGCGGATTGTAGCTGTGGTTTACTGGGGTGATCTAAGAATTCCACATGTTTTTCAGCCAGTTGCAAAGTATCCACCGCACTTTGCGTGTCACGAAACAATAAGCCATAGACTAATGCTTTGTGAGTCAATGCTGCAACTTCGAGTTCTTTCGGCAACCCCAACTCTAAAGCCTTGTTGACGCTCGACATCGCGCCATCTTTGTTTAATAAGCTAAGGTAGCCGTGACTGAGTAGTAACCAATCTTGCGCTGAACCTTGGTCAGTCACTTTCTGACTTAGGTTTGCCACGGCAGTTTTCGGATCCTTTTCAAGCTCGGCAAGCCGTTTGGTAAAGTCAGCCGCAAAGCTTGGGCTAACCCACAATAACACCAATAACCAACCCAAACGAAACATGGTTCACTCCAATCGAGATAATATAAAAACCCTTGAATTTACATGGCTTTTAGCAAAGCCGGCTTGGTCGTCCTTGGCAAAACATTAGAATATTTTCAATTACCTGATTGGTCAACTCTTGCATGGCATTGGCACTTGCCCAAGCGACATGCGGACTTAAAATTAAGTTAGGTAGCTGACAAGTGAGTAGTGGATCATCAGGCCTTGGAGGTTCAGTGATTAACACATCAAGCGCAGCACCCGCGAGTCTTCCTTGCTGCAACGCGGCAATCAAGGCGTTCGGGTCAACTAAGGCACCTCTGGCAGTATTTAGCAAAAATGCAGACGGTTTTAGCTCGGCAAGTTCAGCAGAGCCTATTAAAAAATGGTGCTGTTGTGCTGGGCAGTGCAAAGAGACGACGTCGGCTTGACGTAAGGCTGCGTGAAATTCAGTGCGACCCGGTCGAATTTCAGTAGCGTCTGGCCGTTCTGCGATGCACAATTTCATGCCAAATGCTTGGGCTAATCGTGCGGTTGCTTGCCCCAAATCACCATACCCCACGATAGTGAACGTGCGGCCACTCAATTCTTGGATGGGGTGGGTTAACAAGCAAAAGGTCGAGCTTCGGCTCCATGCTCCTTCGGCAATAGCCCTCGCATTGGTAGTGATCTGATTGGTTAACGCTAGCAACAAAGCTATCGTGTGTTGCGACACTGCAGCAGTGGCATAATTTCTCACATTACAGACCGCAATATTGCGAGCTTTGGCAGCGTCTAGATCAACATTATTGGTGCCTGTCGCTGCGATACAAATCAGTTTCAAGTTCGGCAACTGTGCAAGAGTTTCTGCAGAAAGGACCACTTTATTGGTGATCACAATGTCTGCGTCTTGGCAACGCGTGAGGATTTCTTGCGGGCTGGTATAGGGGTAACTTACCAGTTGGCAGTTTGCACCTAATGTTGACCAATCGGTATTGGGCAGCGTCGCTGCATCTAAAAAAATCGCTCTGTTCATCACTGACTTATTTTGAATTTTCTGATGTGAAACGGCGACCCTTGCAGAGTCGCCGCGTGATAAGATGCTACGGAATTGAGATGTCACGACACTAACGATTAATCACGTCTTTGTACATAGGCGCTAGTTTCTTCAGTAAAGCATTTTGCGCAGCAACAGGAATATTTTGCGCAGTCATGACTTTGATAAAATGATTCACCAAGTTGTCAAAGTCCGCTGGCGTAATAGCAAAACCAGTATGACTTTCCTGCATGGTTGCGCCAGTATATTTGCAAGGTCCGCCCGATAATTCACAAAGCTGTTCAATCAGCAGGCGCCGAAAACGCGGAATATCGGTATCTTTGAAATGATGGACAATCTGTTGATCTTGTTCAATTTCTCCCAAAACACCATCCACTAATTTTGTGATCCCTTCAGTCGCGCCTAGTTGTTGGTATAAATGATCGGGAGCTTTGGCCTGATTGGCACAGCCGGCTAATGCCAGTAATAATATCAGCTGCATGCTCACCGTTTTGACATGAACTAACCACCTTACCATGTTCCCTCCAGTGCCAAATAATAGCCCTGCTGGTTATTCAGTCCAGCGATTGAGCCTAAATCGACATAACCGCCCACAAGGCTTAAATTTTTGTTGATAAACCAAGCGGCAAATACATCCCGCCAATGCTCTTCATCAGCAAAAGCGAGGTTATTCGGTTTCTGCCGAAATTCTGTGCCAATTGCGACATGCGGGGTTAATAAAATTGCGGCAGACATTTCGGCCATATATTGGTAATGATCATGTTCTTGGCTGCCAAAGCCCAATAAGCCAGTTTGGTTAGCCTTGGTCGCACGCACTGTCGCATTGAGCAGCACATTTCTGCCTGCCACTGCATCCAACCAGACTTTACTTGCGGCGATATACCAATCAACCCCGGAATCATCCAGAGCGCCGACAGCTTGTGGCAGCGCAAAATTTTGATGTTTCTTGAACTGAGCACCAACACTGATTTGTGGCATCTCGGTATAAAGCAACTCGCCCATCAAGTGATATTTAACACCAATGACTTGCTGTTGTAGATCTCCACCAATGCTGTCGAGGTCAAAACGTTGTTTCGTCAAAGAAACTTCAAATAAATTGCCATAACTAAAGCCTGCGCCGAACGTATGTAAACTGAAATCATCGACGCCGACATGATTGGTAAAGGCCGTGGCGGACCATTGACCAGAGCTGGCATAGCCGTTGATCACGGCCCAAGGCACTAAACCGCCACCTGCTGCGCCTTCAAAAGTTGTGGCGCCGCCGGTGCCGATGACTTTACTGCCGGCTTGCAGCTCCAAACTGCAGAGCAATAAGGAAATGAGTCCAAACCCAAGCCAGCGCTTGGATGTTCGCATTCGCATCATTGTGAGCTCTCCGTAAACCAAGTATGTTGTTGCGCGGAAAAATTTTTCATCCATTCAATAAACGCAGCAGCCGGTAACGGGCGAGAAAAATAATAGCCCTGCACTTTGTCGACCCCAGCATGCAATAAATGCTGTAAACCCGCCAAATTTTCTAAACCCTCAGCTGTCACTCTTAAACCTAACCCATGCGCCAGTTGGGTGGTCGCTTGCACAATTAATTGGTCATTGGCATTGTTTTCGATGTCTTTCACAAAAGCGCGGTCTATTTTGACTTCATGTACGGGCAATTGTTTCAAATAAGCCAAAGACGATTGGCCGGTGCCAAAATCGTCAATGGCCAAATCAATACCCATGCTACGCAAGGCTTGCAGATTTTGGATCACTTGCTGCGGGTCTTGCATGACTGCACCTTCGGTCACTTCCAATGCCAGTGCACTGCTGGCTAGTTGATATTTAGTCAACAGCTGCTGGAGCTGCGCGGGCAGCTCTGTATTCAACAAATCATGAGCCGATAGGTTGATGGCCACAGTGAAATCAAAGCCATCCCGTTGCCATGTGGCGAGTTGTTGAATGACTTGTTCTATCATCCAGTCAGTGACTTGGGAGATAAGCCCCGAATGCTCAGCCAAACGGATGAATTCATCAGGGGGAACAAACCCCAGAGTTGGATGTTGCCATCGAATTAGCGCCTCAGCAGAACGCGCTCTAGGTTGTTGAATGGCCACTTTGGGTTGATAAACCACAAACATCTGACCGCTTTTCAATGAATGAGGTAAATCATGCAGCAAGGTGAGTTCCCGTTGATGGCTTTCATCTTGACCTTGCTGGTAAATACCAATCAGATTATTGGTTGTTTTGGCGTGGACCATCGCAATATCGACACGACGTAGGGCGTTTTCTGCATTAATGGCGTTGGATGGACAAAAAACAGTGGCTAATGCCACTTTTAAATTGAGGAAGGAGTCTGCGAGCTGAAAACCTTGACTTAACTGCTGTTGCACCTCGGCTAAGTCGGCATGGGTTAATTCACCATTGAGGACCATTAAAAATTCATCACCACCCAGTCGAGCTGTCAGAATACTCTCGATTGGGCCACGGAATAGACTCGGCGAGCAGAGGCGTCCAGCCAGTTGTTGCAGAAGCAAATCACCATTGCTGTAGCCAAAGGCGTCATTGACTAGTTTAAAACCATTAATGTTAATCATCAGCAGTTGCACATCTTGCTGAGTCAGTAACATCGGTAGCTGCCGCTCAACAAGCGTGCGATTAGCAAGCCCTGTTAAAGTGTCGTGCTCACTTTGATAGAGGATCTTTCGTTCACGGGATTCGATATCTTCCTGCATTTTTTTCAGGGTGATGGCTAAAGTGTTAAATTCAGCTTGAGCGACTTCGGGGAATGACACTTGCTGCCCGAGGCCTATTTTTTGGGCAAACTCGCTCAGTCGATTGACGGGTTTTGCAATATTGCGCGCCAAGATAAAGGCGAAGAACAGCGCCAAGGTGAGACCAACGCCAAAAATAAAAATCAGCTGCGAGCGCGCGTCACGATAACTTTCTTGCCATTTGGTCATCGGTAGATGCAATAACGCTTGAATTTTCCCGTGTTTATCAAGAGTTTCTGAAGCGGTTAACAGTTCTTGCTCCTGATGGATTAACAGCCATGGGCTTGGTTGACTTGGCAAGATGGGAGCCGTGGGCAGCGGTTGAAGAGTGCTCGCGAACAACAAAGGGGATTGTTTAGCTAACACGAAACTGATATCGAGTTCGGTGATGCCTTTGATTTGCTCAGCGAGTTTTTGGTCTAGGGCAAATCCCATCCCCACCCAGGCAATTAACTGTGGGGCTTTCACAGGCACTATGACCAATTGATAGGCCTGTTGCCCCAAATAAATGATATCCGTGAAACCTTCAGTGGCAGATTTAGCGATATCTTGGTTCAGTGTACTGAGCTGAGTTGCATCCAATTGCTGGGCCGTGCTTGAGAGTAACAGGCCATCTGGTGATAACAAAAAGCTTAGATCTGCATCAATGCGCGAGCCATAGTTTTCTAATACAGTACTAATCGTGTCTTGTTCTTTCAACGCGACAGCTTGGCGAAAACCAAAATCACTGGCAACGATGCGAACTGAGCTACTGAGCTGGTATGCGCGATTGCTAAGTGCTTCTTGGAAGACATTGCTAGCAACGCCAAGCGTACGGAGGGCTTGAGCGTCGCTTTCTTTTTTCATCGCATTTAAGGTAGCAAAACCTATGGTGAAGGCCATCACCGTTAATAAACCCAAGAATAATGCGATAAGCTGGCTACGGAAACTTTTAAGCATTTGACCTCAAAGAAAATTTCTCCTGCAACTCAGAATATCACATCTGTTGCGAATGCAGGGAAAGTGAAGTGTTTTTTTATATCCTTTGTCGGTTTAACACTAGCAGGCTCTATCACTTTCAGCCAATCATTTGCCGAGACTGAGGGCACTGAGCTACCCTTGAGAAAAGAAAAAAGGATTTGATGATCATGCAAACTCAATGGCAGAGATGGGGCGCTGCGCTGTTATTTAGCATCAGTTGCCCAAGTTGGTCGCAACAGGCCCTGCCAACGCAACCCCCAGCTACGCAAACTCCAGGGCCTTGTCAAAAAATCACAGAACGGCCTTGTGTTGCTCTGGTACTGGGCGGTGGCGGAGCGCGGGGCGGGGCTCATGTTGGCGTATTGCGCCAACTTGAAGCGCAACAAATTCCAGTCGATTTAATAGTCGGGACCAGTATTGGCGCTTTTGTCGGTGGGTTATATGCACAGGGCTATAGTCCTGATCAAATCGAAGCACTCCTCACTCAGCTTGATTGGGGACAGGGTTTTCGTGACCGAGTGGCTCGCGATGAATTACCGATGCGTCGTAAAGAACAGCGTGATGAATTTCCTATCAATATTGATTTAGGCATCGGCCCTTCGGGAATTAAGCTGCCCAAAGGTGTTTTGCATGGCCAAGCGATGGCGACCCTCATTCAACAAGCCTATGGTTTGTCAGCGGAATATTCGAGTTTTGATCAGCTTGCTATACCGTTTCGTGCGGTAGCAACGAATCTGCAAGACCGCTCTGAAGTTGTGTTAGCTCGCGGCAGTTTAACGCAAGCCGTGCAAGCTTCCATGTCTATTCCAGGCGTGGTGCGCCCTTTGACGATTGACGGCAACATGCTGGTGGATGGCGGTGTTGCCAATAATTTGCCCATCAGTGTGGCGAAAAGTTTAGGTGCGGATCAGGTGATTGCCGTCGCTATCGATTCACCGCTGTTAGCACCAGAAGAGTTAGACAGTGCGATGGCAATCACTGAACAACTGACCAACTTTTTGGTGCAAGAGGCGGTTTCAAGACAACTGAAACTGTTAGGCCCACAAGATCTATTGTTAAAGCCTGATCTAAAAACCATCGGCACCTTGGATTTTGCCAAAAT
Organism: uncultured Rheinheimera sp.; assembly: GCA_964540955.1. Taxonomy (GTDB): domain Bacteria; phylum Pseudomonadota; class Gammaproteobacteria; order Enterobacterales; family Alteromonadaceae; genus Pararheinheimera. Next base: position 19,065 of record CAZIPG010000003.1, on the reverse strand, counting down.
TGATCGAGCCATTGCTGGCGGGAAGACTTTAGCTGCTACCTATCAACAACGGTTAAGCAAATTTAGCCAGCCGAGCGTTTATGCAACGTGGTTAGCAAACCATCGAAACACCCAGCGACAAACGATGACGGTTGCCTCTATCGAAATTCAGAATGACACCAGTTTAGCGGATGAGATCCTGAATAAAAGATTGGCAGTTGCGGAAAATCAGAGCCTGAATGAAATGGAATTGCAGCAAGGGATCCGCCGAATCTACGGACTTGATGTGTTGGAACGCGTGACGGCCACGCTACAAAATGACGCTGAGGGTCGGCAAAAGCTGACCGTGCATGCTCAAGAAAAAAGTTGGGGACCGGCCTATCTCAACTTTAGGCTAGCTCTCGAAGATGATTTTAACAACACCCATAATTATGCAATTGCAGTGTCCCATCTGTGGACTGGCTGGTCGGAGCATGGGGCTGAACTTGAAACTAATTTACAGTTTGGTACCAACAAGCGCTTGAGTTCACAATTCTATTGGCCACTTTGGGCAAGCGACTTCTACCTCAGTACTACAGCGACGCAGCAAAGAACCGTCTTAGGATTAGAAAATAGTCAGGGTTTGACCCAAGGTGAATTAACCAATCGTGAGTTACAGTTGCTGGGGGAAGTGGGATGGGAACCGGCCGATCATAGCCGAATCAGCTTTGGGGTGTTAAAGCGAGATGGTCAATTTGTTTTACCAGCGAGTTTGGCGCAGGAACTGAACTACGGCAAACTCAGTTATATCCGCGAAGGATCTCAGTTGCGCGCCAGTTATGACACTTTAGATAGCCGAAGTTTTCCGAGTCGAGGAGCTCGTGTTGACGCGAGCTGGCAATCGTTGCGTGACCGTGTCAGTACCATCAATTCAGACAGTGATAGCTTCAGTGTGGATGGCCAATGGGCGACGCAATGGTATCCGCACATCATCCGTGCGCGTTTACGCTATGAATCAGTGGAGAAAGTCGAAGGCCAGCAAGTGTTAGAGCAATTTTCCTTGGGCGGTTTACATAATTTGTCGGGGTATCCGGCAAATTATTTATTCGGTTCTCAAGTTAAATTTGGCAGTATGGTGTATCTCTACCAAGTGACCAATGAAAAGTTTAGTGTGTTCAATGCCCCGTTTTACTTGGGAGCTTCACTGGAACGCGGTCAGGTCGAAGATAGTCGTTTTGGTACCAATTTATTGCCTCTGAGGGATGATTGGATTTGGGCGGGTAGTGTGTTTGCTGGCTGGGATAGCCCGTTAGGACCATTGTATTTAGGGTATGGTCAAGCTGAGGCTGATTTTCAAGACAAGCCTTATCGGTTCTATTTATCGTTAGGCCAATTATTTTAAGCAGGTTTTTTCATGGTCACAGAAGCAATATTGGCAATCGATCAGGGGACTTCGTCGAGTCGTGCTATGGTGTTTGCTGCCGATGGCAGTTTGCTGCTGCAAGCGCAGCAAGAGATTGATTGCTACTACCCTGAGGAAGGCTGGGTGGAGCAAGATCCAGAACAAATTTGGCTCTCAGTGCTGACCGTCTGTCGAGAAGTATTGCAACAAGCCAAATTGCAGCAGATACAGATCAAAGGCATTGGCATCACCAACCAACGAGAAACGACTGTCGTTTGGCGAAGGGATAATTTTGAAACGATTTACCCAGCCATCGTTTGGCAAGATCGCAGAACAGCCGAAACCTGTGAAGGCCTGAAAGCGGCTGGAGCAGAGGCCATGGTGCGCGCAAAAACCGGGCTTTGTCTGGATCCGTATTTCTCTGCGGCCAAATTGCAATGGATTTTACAACAACATCCCGACATCGATGCCAAAGATCTGGCGTTTGGTACCATCGATAGTTTCATTTTATGGCGGCTAACCTTGGGGCAGAAGCATGCCACGGATACGACTAATGCTAGTCGCACTGCGCTTTTTAATATCCAAAGTTTAACTTGGGATGCTGAATTGTTGGCCCTTTTCAACATTCCTGCTGAGGTACTGCCCGTGGTGCAGCAAAGTGCTGATGACTATGGCACGACTGCCGCGAGGTGGTTTGATGAAGAAATCCCAATTTTGGCGTTAGTGGGCGATCAACAAGCCGCCGCGATTGGTCAGGGCTGTGTGCGGGCAGGTGGTTTGAAAAGTACTTACGGCACCGGTTGTTTTGCCCTGTTAAATACTGGAGAGCAATGTTTAACCTCGCAACATCAGTTATTGACCACCATCGCCAGTACCGTGCAAGGGCAAACGCAATACGCGCTCGAAGGGACTATTTTTGTCGCAGGTGCTGCGATTAAATGGTTGCGTGATCAATTAGGCGTCATTAGCCAAGCTGCAGAGACCGAGCATTTAGCCGCCAGTCTGCCCGATAATGGCGGCGTGTATTTGGTTCCCGCTTTTACAGGATTGGCAGCCCCCTATTGGCGTTCCGATCTGCGTGCAAGTCTATCCGGCTTAACCTTTGGGTGTGGCAAAGCGCATTTGGCCCGCGCAGCCCTCGAAGCTGTGGTCTACCAAACGGCGGATTTATTAACCGCCATGAAAGCGGATGGAGCCCCCATCGAAACTTTACAGATTGATGGCGGCATGGTGAATAACGCTTGGTTTTGTCAGTACTTAGCTGATGTGCTGGCGCTTGATGTCATGCGACCGCTGCAAACCGAAACAACTGCGTTTGGTGCGGCATTATTGGCAGGGATCCAGTTAACTTGGTATCGCGATTTAGCGGCGCTGCCTTCTCTAGTGCGTGCTGAATCTTGGTTCCGTCCCAAGATGCCTGCAGCACAACGTGAGCTGGTTTTACAAGGGTGGCAGCAAGCCCTGCAACGTTTGTTGGCGGCTTCTTGATGTTGGTCAAATATCTGCAGCAAATTGCCAATGGCAAACCGGTGAATTATCAAAAAATGTTAGGGTTGTTACCGCCCGCATTTTATCAACAGCGGAATCAGATTTTTAAAGTCCGTTCGAGTGGTGCTGGCAAATGGCAAGTACAAGTCGCCGATCCCGCACTGTTTGCGGCGTTAGTTGCCAGTGCCAATCAACCGAAAGATCGCATTACTGCCAGTCTGCAGGGTGATTCTCATCGCGCGATCACTTCGCACAGTTACCTGTTGCTGTATCATCAACAAGCGCCTTTGCCGCGGCCCGACTTGGTGTTGTGCCATGGCCAAAATGACGGTGCCGTGGCGATTAGTTATGGTTTTGTCGCCAAACCACAGTTGGTGTTGATTGAAAATGAAGAGAATTTTTTTCGCTATCAGCAAGTGTTGCAATTGGGTCAGCAGATGCAAGCGCAACATTGGGACCTCAATCGGGTGGATGTGGCACTTGCCAGCGGTTCGCGCATTGGCTCAGCTTTGTTGCAGCAGTTCTTGATGCAGTATGAGCAAATTTGGTGTGCATTCGATTTCGATGCGGCGGCGTTGGAACTTTATGATCATCTGGCAAAGCGCTATGGCGACAAGTTGCGTTTTTTAGCCCCGCCCGATCTGCAACCTTGGTATAGCAAGTTCCAAGCGTCAGTGAAATCGGTCGAGCAACTCAATAAAGCGATGGCGCTCGCTCAGCAACATGAATTGCATGGACTGGCCGAGGCATTTCGCCAAACTAGACACTTTCTCGAACAAGAGGTGTTGTTGGAATTGCCATAAGGCTGTATATTAATCCAGTGCTTCTGGAGTTGCATCATGGCTCATATCACGCTTGCCCCCGATTATTATTTATCGCATTTCTTGCACTTCTTGCAAGATATTCGCGTCCGTTATGCTGCGGTGTTACAGCCGGAACATGTTGAATTTATGACGGATTTTCTGCGCTTATCGACGGCAAGCCAAAAGTTATGGCTCAGAATGCTCAATCGCAAAGGCCAAGTGTTTGCACTGGCAGATTTGAAATACGATGAGATCGGGGATGTTGATAGTGCTGTCCGTGAGCTCTTTGCTGCGCAGTTTGTGGCTGAACCAAATTCTCCTGCGGATTGGCAAGATTGGTTAATGCGCGCCAATAAAGAACGCTTGTGGCAATTATTGCAGAACCTTGCCAGTCCGACTCTGGCATCAACTGGCGCAAATGCATTGTCTGAGTCCAAGCCAATCGCTGATTTAAAACAATTAGGTTTGAAGCAGTCATCCAGCAAATCAGCATTACAGCAGGCCGTGGTTGAACTTCATCTGCTCAGTACCAGAGCCTTATTACAGCTAGAACCAATGATTGCGATGCGTCGGCTCGATCCATTGCAATATTTGTTGTTTTTGTATTTTGGTCGCTTCGAACAAAATTTGCAGGCTTTCACCTTGCGAGATCTGGGAGTGATTAAAACTGGCGGATTAAAAACCAGTTATCAAGCCAGATATCTGGATGCAGCAACAGCCCACCACGCTTATTTTTATGTGCGCTTGCAAGCGCAGTGGCGCGAGCATGCGCCCAAAAAAGGGCAGAACCGAGATCTGGCCGACCTGCAAAATTATTGGCAGCAAATGCCCACCTGGCCAGAACCTTTGGATGAAAAAACTCACCAAAAGCGGGAGCGTCTGTTGTATGAATTTGGCCTCGCGGCGGAACGGTTAAAAGAGTTCACACTCTCCGCGGATTTTTATCGCGCCAGTGCAAGCTTTCCTGCTTCAGAACGGTTAGTGCGGATTTACCAACAGACTCAGCAACAGGATCTGTTGGTGGCCCAGTTACAACAGATGATTGACAACCCAAGCTGCGATGATGAACTTTGGTTTGCAAGAGACGTTGCTGCTAGGCATGGCAAAGAACGGCGCGTCACCGATCTAACTTTATGGTTGCAACAAGCGCAAACACTTCGCCTCGATGAGATGTATTTGGGCAATACCGAGCAAGGCGCCGTGGCTTATTATCAAGCGCAAGGGATGCAAGCATGGCATGTCGAGAATGAATTATGGCTCGCCCTGTTTGGCTTACTGTTTTGGCAGGAATTGTTTGAAGCCGAAACGAGCGCCATTTTTAATGAATTCGAAAGGCGTCCACGCAATCTGACCAGCCCCGACTTTTACCAGACTCATCAAGCCGCCATTGAAGACAAATTGAGTTTACTGGTGCAGCAACCTGCAAAGTGTTTACAGCTGCTCTTAAAAAACTTGGCGGCTCATCATGGCAAATTCAATGCAATTTTTCGCTGGCATTCTGAGCTCACCGCTTGGTTGACGCCATTATTGCAACTGGCGCCAGCCGATGGACTTGCCAGCTTATTAAGGCTCATGGCGAAAGATTTTCGTCATCATTGCAGTGGTTTTCCCGACTTGATGGTGGTCAGCGAGCAAGGTCTGCAATTTATCGAATTAAAAGCGGCAGGCGATAGTTTAAGGCGTCATCAATTGAGCCGCTTGCGCACTATGCAAGCTTTAGGCTTTGCTGTTTCTCTGCATAAAGTGCAATGGTGGATAGATCCAGCACGTATTTACGCGGTGGTTGATGTAGAAACTACCGGTGGCACCGCTGATAAAGATCGCATGACGGAAATTGCAATTGTGAAGGTGCAAAATGGTCAAATCATTGATACTTTCAGTACCTTAGTCAACCCGATGCGCACAATTCCAGCCTTTATCTCTCGCCTGACCGGGATTTCACAAGCAATGGTCGCCAGTGCGCCAACCTTTGCTGAGATTGCGCCCACAGTGGACAATTTTCTCAAGGGCTGTCTGTTTGTTGCCCATAATGCTAAGTTTGATTATGGCTTTGTGCGGGCGGAATTGGAGCGGGCAGGCATTGAGTTTTCATCACCACAGCTTTGTACCGTGGTTGCTGCAAGGCGATATTTCCCAAAGTTGAGTGCTTATGGTTTGGCGGCGCTTTGTCAGCACTTTGCGATCCCATTAAACAATCACCATCGTGCCTTGGCAGATGCTGAGGCGACCGCACAATTGCTGATGCTGATTAATGCCAAACGCTTGGCTGAATTCGATGACACCCAAGTGCAACCAAGCAATGATGAAGAGTGAGCCTTGGGTCAAGCGAAAACCCGGCCCTCAACAACAAAGCCCGAAACAACTGAGCCCAAACAACTGAGCCCAAAAGCGCAAAGTTGCAAACACCAAAGTGCCAAAAAACACCAAAGTTCCACCCCAGCAGCAACACAGCAAGCAGTGACTAATCGTTGCGAAACCAGCCGGCAATACTAAAACGCAGGTCGAGCGCAGGCTTCACTTCATGTGGGAAGCGCTCACTTTCAAACATCACTAAAGTGCCCGCCGTTGGTTGCACTTGCTGCAACCATTGGTCGTTTTCATCATAAATCACTAATTCCCCACCTTGGGCCACCGTATTCAAATAACACACAGTGGTCAGCACTCGATTCGAGCGTCCTTTGAACGCATCCAGATGTTTGCGATAAAAATCGCCTTGCTGATATCGCGCATAGTGGCATTCATAGTGGGTGAGGCCTAAAAAACAGCGACGATTCACTTGCTGTTGCAGCGCGTCTAGCCGAGCAAGGTAGTGCTGCTGCGCCAACGTGCTGCCATCTAACCACAAGGTATGGTCGCGACGGATCTCATTCTGATGACGAAATTGCTGCTGGCGGCCGATCCCTGCTGGTTGCAGTGCATTGGATTGGCTGACCTCAGTCAACAATGCTTCGCATAAAGACGCCGGGATGGCGTTAGCTATAATGGCCAAGCCATGCTGATAAAACTGTGCCATGGCATCTTCCAGCCATGGCAACAACTCAGGGGATCCGGTGGCAGTCATCGACATTCCTCAATTCTTTTGCGCTTTGTACAAACTCGGCGCGGATCTGTCAATCACTTGCTTGAACATTCTGGCGTCTGCTTGATCCGTGACAATGAGCTGTCGTGATCTTGCTGCGAAGCCTGCGGTTCAATCCCGGTAAAACTCATGTTTTAGTAGCGATAAAATGCCGCCTTTTTCAGCAAAGTCGTTGCATTGATTTTGCCACTGACACATTGATTGATGTCACTTTTATTGATCACCCAATAAAAATCTTGGCCCTCGCGGCCACGGGTCGAAAGTTGTAATGCGACAAACTCTTGCTCTTTCAACTCGCGCAAACTGGCGCCAAAGTCGCAGAAAGTGGCGGCCAGTTGGCTACCGACTTGGCTAATTAACGCTTGTTGCTGTTGCTCTGCAGCTTTTTGTTGCTCGGCTCTTTTTTGCTTGAGTTCATTGTCCTTAGCATTGAATTTATTGCTAATGTCGGTAATTTGCTTTTGCAAACTGGCTTGACGCTCATTCAACACTTTTAATTGCTGTTGTTGTTCTGCTGGCAGTTTGCTTACTTTTTGTGAGAATTCGATATCAGTTTTTTCGCGTTCAACATCGCGTAAATCCCGTTCCAGATCACGTTTTTGTTCTCTTAAATCCCGCAACTGCTCGCGCATTTGTTGCTGTTGCTCGGCGGCGATTTCGGCAAAGCTGTCTGCTTGTTCACTCATATCCGCAAAGGTTTCTTCATCAAATTGCATTTCGACACGCACATCAGCCGCAATCGCATGGGCATCAGCCACTATCTCAGCGAGTTCAGCTTCGTTCATCCCTGCTTGGGGCGGCAATGGTGGCAACGCTAAAAAATGACTATACCCACGTTGGGCACTGGCTTTAAAAAATACCCCTTGCCCCAAAATGTAATGATGTTCTAGGCGCCCAATCCCTTGGTTTTTCTCACTGGCCAACGATTTTTGTAAAATCCCCTGCAGAATGTCGAGATTTTGTCTTAGTTTCGGATCTACAGTATTGCCAGTGCTATTGCTCGTTTGCGCCAAGCAAACATGGGCGCTTGCCAGATACAAGCTGCTGAGAACCACTGCGGTTTTTGTCATTTTTGTCAGAAAATTATGCATCACATGCTCCAGTTATTGATTGCGACGACCTGCGGCACTAGGGCTAAAATCCAAACTCGCTTGTTGCGGCTGGGCGTGATCTTGCCAGTATTGCCAATCTGCTTGTCGTTGTTGATTGAGATATTCCACTAATTCCAGCATGTCCGTCCGGCGAGCCTTTTGTTCGGTTTCCGTTAAATAGTCTTTTAACATGACCAGCTGGGCATTTTGTTGTTGTTGCTGCAACAGTAAAGTTTGTTGCAGATATTGTTGTTGTTCGGTTTTATAAGTGGCGAGCATTGTTGCCACTTGGTGTTCAACTTGCGCGGGCGAATGTGAGCCCCAGCTCAAGGTAAGCCCGTTGGCATGGCTTTGTAGTTGTAAGGGGGACAGACTAATCAGCAAAGCGAGTGCCGACATGCCCACACTCAGTTGTGGCCACCAGCGGAATTGACTTGGCCGCCGCCCCCAGTGCTTTTGGAATAGTTGCGATGTGTTGATTTCTGGAATAGCGGCATAATTTGGCTGTCGAGCCAACTGTTGTAATAACAGTGCTGTCTCGAACCTATCCAGCCAAAGTGAGTCTGCGGCGAGTGCTTGTCTGCACTCGGCGTCAGTCAATTGACCCGCTTGCCAATTCGCAAAGATCTGTTCGTTATTGGACATTATGAGCCTCCAACTGCGCTTTTAATTTATCTAAAGCGGCATAAAAACGGGATTTTACCGTGTTGCTTGAAAGTGCCAATTGCGTGGCAATTTCATCAAAAGTGAATTGCTGATAAAACCGAAGTTCAACGATCAACCGTTGTTCCGGTGGTAAACCCCGCAGTTGCTGTTGTACTAGTTGTCCAGTTTGCTCTGTTTCAAGTTGTGCTTCATGCCATTGACTCTCACAACTGCTGGGTTCTGCCACTTCACTCAAATCTGCGGTTGGTTTGCGCTGCCTCAGCATATCCATCGCTCGATAATTAGCGATGCCAAACAACCAAGTCTTGAAGCTGCTGTCGCCCCGAAATTGCGCCAAATTGCGACACAACACCATGAGGACATCTTGGAGTAAATCTCTGGCATCATCGGGGTTCCCCAACAAGCGCAAACTGTAGTAATAAAGCATGGATTGATAGCGACCGACGAGCTGATGCCAAGCTCGTTCATCGCCTGCCAAGGCTTTATTGATTAATGATTCATCACTGCGTTGGAACACGTTATCGCTATCTCCCCAATTTGATAGCAGTTGGTCGAAAGCAATCTAGAAAAAGTTTGCCTGCGCAGCTAAAAATTTGAAAATTATTTTATCTTTTTGAAATCAATCAATTTAATGACTGGGTTTCATTCAAGTTTATGCCAAATGCCTCTGCATGAAAGGAGCAAAGCAATCCGTTATTGGCTCGTTGCCGTATAAAAATTTAGAGTTCAGTGAATGAGAGTAACATGATGAAATATGGTGCCACTATTGCCGCTGCGATTTTAGGGATATTGGGCTTGTCGGGCTGTAGCCAATCGGTGGATGATTATCAAAAAATCACGCCAACCCTTCAGTTATCGCAATTTTTCCAAGGGAAAAGCCAAGCCTATGGCGTGATGCACAATTGGCGTGGTCAACAGCAGTTACATTTCACCGCAGATCTTTGTGGCCAGTGGCAGCAGAATCGCGGTGATTTGTACGAAATTTTTCAATTCAGTGATGGGCGGATTGACAAAAGACACTGGCAATTAACCGTTGCTGATGATGGTTCAGTGACAGGCATTGCAGAAGATGTCGTGGGGCAAGCCACAGGGAAACTCGCGGGCAATACTTTGTATTGGCATTACACTTTACGCATCCCTTCCGAAGATGATTACATTGATGTTGAAGTGAAAGATTGGTTATATCTAGTCAGTCCTAGCCAATTAATTAATCGCTCGACCTTACATAAATTTGGCTTGGAAGTTGGTCAATTAACTTTAGGTATTGAGCAACGCGACGCCAATGCCAATTGCGCTGAATTTATTAAAACCTATCAACAAACTGAGCGCACCATTCCGTTAGTGCCAACCAAGTAAGCAGTGATGTTCTACGAGTCTGTGGTGTTCAGCTAAACACCACAGAGTTAAACTTTACTGCTAACTGCGATTTTCCATCGATTCGAGCTCGATGTTGATGGCATTGCATGAAATCTGAATTTCATACAAGGATACGGTCAGGCTAAACACCAGGGCCGCTAAGCTCGCACCAAAACACCATTTTCCCGCAAGTTCCCAAGCCATAAACAAACAAAACATCGATAAAGTACAGAGTAAAAAGCTAATCACGCCCCAGCGCTGCATCGAACGGATTAGCACAATCCGTTGGCGCAAGTTTTCAATCTGACGTTTTGCCAAATCACGAACTTGATCCCCTTCGCGGTGATTTAATTGCCGAATCAATTGAGCCAACACCAAAAAGCGATTAGTGTAGGCGAGGAGTAGTAATGAGATCGCCGGAAACAATAAAGCGGGTGTAGTTATCGTCATCATCGAAACAATCCTGCGTGATCATGCAAAAATGCGTTGCACGGTTTTGCGGCAAATGCTACTAATTTCCAACAAAAAAGTAATAGCTCGGTAGTGAACAGTTAATTAGTCCCTTTAATGGTGATTTATTAACAAGTTCTAGAGCCTATTACACCCAATTCAGCTCAAAATATCAAATTGAGGTTTACATGGCAGTCGATTTGTGGAGCGCAATGCTCACCTTGTTTCTGATCATGGATCCGCTTGGTAATTTACCCATTGTGGTGGCAATCCTAAAAGATTTAAAACCTGAACGCCGTCGCTTTGTGTTAGTTCGTGAATTGGTGCTATCGCTGATTATTCTGCTGCTATTCCTGTACGCGGGTCAAAGCTTCCTCAATTTGTTGGGAGTGAAAGAAGAAGCGGTCAGTATTGCTGGCGGTATAATCTTGTTTTTAATTGCCATTCGGATGATTTTCCCGCCACCTGGTGGTGTGGTTGGTTTGAAGGAAGGCGAAGAACCATTTTTGTTTCCACTTGCAGTGCCGATGATTGCCGGCCCTTCAATTTTGGCTGCGCTGATTTTATTAGCGAACCAGCAGCCGGGACAAATGATGGATTGGACATTAGCCTTGGTCGGGGCTTGGCTAATTAGTTCAGCAATTTTAATGTTTGCACCGCTGCTTCATCGAGTGCTCGGTGAGCGCGGTCTAACCGCAATGGAACGCTTAATGGGGATGATCCTCGTGATTATCGCAGTCCAGATGTTTTTAAATGGCATAGGCCATTATTTTAAGTGGAATTAATCAATGCACACTGCAGATCCGCAGCTCAGCCAAGCTGCTGAGCAACTGATTCAACAAGCGCAACAACAGTTAGAAGTTGCCCTGGTTGATTTTTCGGCCCAACTGCTGCAACAACACCAACAACAATTGCAGGCTGGGTTACACGATATTATTGCACAACAAACTGCACAGGTTCGTGCGCAGGCAACTGCAGCACAAGCCCAAGTCTCTGCATTAACTCAACAGTTATCTGATGCTGATGCCAGTGCTGTGGTCAGTGAGTTACAGCAACAATTAGCTGAGTCGGCATCGACTATTAGCCGCTTGAGTGCGCAATTAAAAGAACTTGAACAAGCGCAATCTCAGACCTCGGCTAAAGTTTCGCCATTGGAACAGCAACTTCGGCTGGCGCAAGATGAAAAGGAAGAGGCGCTTGCTGCGATGGAGCGTTTGGCTGTGCAACTCAAGCAGAGCCAAGACGAATTCCGCGCCGAGAAGATGCAAACGTTGGAGCTCACCCAGCGCCTCAGTAATTCTTCTGCCGATAATTCTGGTCAGCTTCAAGCCGCCAACCAACAAGTGGCTCAGTTAAGTGCACAATTACAACAGGCTTTAACTCAAAATACTGAATTGAATCAGACATTGGCGAAGTTAGAACAGCAGCACCAAACCGCATTAAAAGCAGCGCAAGCACAAGAGCAAAATCATGTGCAAGCCCTCGCGCAGTTGCAAGAGAGTTTAGCGGGTTCTGATGAGGCTCGCTCTGCTGAAATCAGTAAACTGCAAGCGGACCTCACTGAAATGACCGCGCAACAGCAAAAACTGTTGAGTGAGCTCAACGCAGAACAAGCCGCGCGGACAGCATTAGCGGATGTGAATGCGGAACAAGCGCAAGCTTTGGCTGATTTGCAGCAAGCTATTGAGAAATCTAACGAAAACAACGGTTTGCAAGGTAAGCAATTACAGCGCGTTAGCCAAGAGTTTGCTTCGCTTTCGACTGAGCATCAAACATTGCTGTCAGCTTACCAAGAGCAAGGGCGTCAAAGCCAAGGCATTCAAGCTGAATTGACACAGGCCAAACAGCATATTGCGACGCTGCAGCAAATGACTGCCGAGTTAGAGCAAAAGTTGTTAGATTCTCAAGCCTTAGCGGACAACCAATTAAATCAATTGGTGGCGTTACAGCAGCAGTTCCAAATGACTATCGCGAACCAACAGCAACTGCAATCTCAGCTAGCCCAAGCTGAACAGCAACTGGTTCAACAGCAACAACAGGCCGAACAGCAAAAAGCACAGCTGCAACAACAGGCTGAACAGCAATTAAGTGCGGCTATTGCGCAGCAGCAAGGCTTACAAGCGCAGCAACAACAGCATTACACGCAAGAGTTAACTGAGTTACAACAGCAGTTGGCCAACACTGAGCAACAGTTTGCCAACCACAAACAACAAGCGATGAATGAGTTAAAAGAGAGTCAGACTCAGCTGGCTCAGTTAACAGCACAGTTCAATCAGCTGGTTGCCTCAGAGCAACAAACCAAAGCAGAGTTGGCGCAACGCAACGCAACATTGGCAGCTGTTGAACAAACAGCCGAGCAATATGCGGCACAACTTACTGGGCAGCAGCAAACCAATCAGCAATTAACTGCACATATCAGTGCTGTTGAGGCGCAATTACAGCAGCAACAAGCAAGCCTGAGCGCTTTGGAAGCTGAAAAAGCTGAACATGCGGCTACTTTACATAAACTGGAAAGCCAGCTATTCCGTGCTCAGTCTCGCAGTCAAGCGCTGGAAGAGCGGCAACAAAGTGAAGCAGATCTGTCGCGTGAGACCATCCGGGAATTACGCATGCAGTTACAAGCGCAGCAAGAAGCTTCCCAAGCGTCTATTCAACAGCTTGAACAACAAGTGACCGAATACCGCTTGAAGTTTGACTACGCGCAAAAGCAGTTACAAAGCCGTTGAGGCTAGTTTCAGTATGCCGCCTTGTGTATCATGGCGGCATCTGTCATTTTTGGCACAGTCTATTCTGTGAATTAACTTGTTATGAGCAATAAAGCCAATAACTTTCAGCAAATGCGGGAATTGTCTTTTTATCAGCAAGCAGCCATCGCTGCGACACTGTTAGAGAGAATGTTGCCGAATTACCAGTTATTTAGTGAAGTGACTTCTTTTGGTGATGCAGCCTTGCCTCGCCATGTCCTTGATTTAGTCTGGGAATGGTTGCAAGTTCGTCGGGCCAAAATAAATTTCGAACGCTTACAAGACGAATTAGAGCTTATTACGCCTGAAGTGAGTCATTTCGATATGTTCGGTGTTTATCCGGCTGTGGATACCATGACTGCTTTAGATTCTATGCTTAATGGTATTTCGGGCCAAGATGCCACTGAATTTGTCAATGTGGCGAAGATCTCCCAAGCTTCAGTTGCGCGGTTGATTGAATACAGCTCGGAAGATTTAGCGATTAGTTCTGAAGCTGAATTAAAAAAACTAGTGCGTGAGCATGAGTTGATGGCCTATGAAATGGCTTGCTTAAGCGAAATCATTGCTATGGTCGCCGAGATGCCCAACTTTAGCCGAGCAGAAATTCAACAGTTGAAAGCTTGGGTGCAGGAACAAGGTGTGACTAACTTGGGTATGGAACTGCAGAGCGACAGTGCGTCTTAGCACTGTCGAAACTATCTGCGGAGCTGCATGATTGATGCGGTTTCAAAGGCAATCGTGGAGTGGCTATTGTGGTTCTGCAGCGAGCCGTTGGCATAAACGATAAGCCAATTGCCCTGCAATTTTCTCTTTAATGATGCGCCAATTATTGGGTAAAGCACTCGCGGCCAATTCTTTTTCACATTCAATGTAAATCAACGCATCCGGACTTAACCAGCCTTGTTCGAGCAACTGGCAACAGGGTGACACTAAGTTGTTGCGAAACGGCGGATCAATAAACACTAAATCGAAAGTCTGAGTGGGTGGTTTCGCTAAAAATTGTAGCGTGTCGACCTGTAGTACTTGCGCATTGTCACATTTTAAGGTTTGCAGGTGCTTATTCAGTTGTTTCGCGGCTTGAGTGTCCATCTCTAGCAACAAAGCAGAGCTTGCATGACGAGACAAAGCTTCGAGCGCCAAACTGCCGCTGCCACTAAAGCAATCTAAAACGCGCTTGCCATGAATATCCTGCATCAACCAATTAAATAAGGTTTCTTTGACTCTGTCTGTTGTTGGACGAAGCCCAAGTACATCTAAAACCGGTAATTTACGTCCTTTCCATTGACCACTGATAATGCGCACGACACCCGGGCCACCATGTTGTGGCTGAACATTCTTTGCAACTGAAGGACGACTAGATTTCATTCGGTGTTTATGCCTAGTAAATAAAGATGGTAGTATATCCGTTGATTTTACCTGAGTTTCGACAATCTGACAGCGAACCCTATGACTAAACCTAATAAACTATTTTCTTGGCTTGGCTTTGGCAAAAAATCTGAGGCTGAAGCAGCGAACGCCGAACCGACGAAAGAGACAATTTCGGCAACTCCAGAGAGTCCTCAAACAGAGTCAGTGACAGTCTCTTCAGCTGTGTCTGAGCCTACTGTTCCTGCTGCTGAGCTTGAAGTGGCACAACCTACAGCTGCAACTCTTGAATCGTCGGTGCCATCTGCGCCATTACCAACGGCTGATGCCGATCCTCAGGTGACGACAGCTGCTCAAGTTGCTGAGCAGGCAGAAACGCTGGCCCCAGAGAAAAAACTGGGTTTCTTTGCGCGCTTGAAGCAAGGCCTTGCTAAAACGAGTCAAAATTTAGGGAATGGCTTGGCGAGTCTGTTTCTCGGTAAAAAAATCGATGACGAGCTGTATGAAGAATTAGAAACCCAGCTATTGATGGCTGACGTGGGCGTTGAAACGACGCAAAAATTAATTAAACAATTGATAGCGCATGCGGATCGCAAACAGCTGAAAGATGCCGATAGTTTGTATGAAAAATTACAAGCAGAAATGGCGTTATTACTGGATAAAGTCGAGCAGCCGCTGCAAATCAACAATGCGGACGGCCCTTATGTGATTTTGATGGTCGGCGTCAATGGGGTTGGCAAAACGACCACGATTGGCAAATTGGCCCAGCAGTTTAAGCAGCAAGGGAAGTCAGTGATGCTTGCGGCAGGCGATACCTTCCGTGCTGCAGCGGTTGAACAGTTGCAGGTTTGGGGTGAACGCAATCAAATCCCTGTGATTGCCCAACATACCGGTGCTGATAGTGCCTCAGTGATTTTTGATGCTTACCAAGCAGCAAAAGCGCGCAAAGTCGATGTGTTAATTGCTGATACGGCGGGGCGTTTGCAAAATAAAGCGCATTTGATGGAAGAGCTGAAAAAGATAGTCCGCGTCATGAAGAAAATTGATGAAGCTGCGCCCCATGAAGTGATGCTGACGTTAGACGCAGGCACTGGCCAAAACGCCCTCAGTCAAGCCAAATTATTCCATGAAGCAGTGCAATTGACTGGTATCAGCCTGACGAAGTTAGATGGCACAGCTAAAGGTGGAGTTATTTTTGCAATTGCTGACCAATTTTCATTACCAATCAGGTACATTGGTGTCGGTGAAGGTATTGATGATTTGCGCGTATTCCATAGTCAGGATTTTATTCGCGCCTTGTTTAATAAGGAATTCTAAGCATGCTGCGTTTTGATCAAGTCAGCAAAGGCTATCCGGGTGGCTTTGTCGCTTTGGATAAAGTCAGTTTTGAACTGCAAAAAGGCGAAATGGCGTTTTTAACGGGTCATTCCGGTGCGGGGAAAAGTACATTGCTGCGCCTGATCAGTTTGATTGAGCGTCCGTCCGCTGGCCAAGTGATCGTCAATGGCGTGGATTTAGCCGATGTTAAAGTCAAACAAATCCCCTATATGCGCCGCGATATTGGCATGATCTTTCAGGACCACCGTTTGCTGGCGAGTCACACGGTCTTCGATAATGTGGCATTACCGCTGGTTATTGAAGGTTTTACAGGCCGTGAAATGGCAAAACGCGTACATGCAGCTTTAGATCAAGTCGGCCTTTTAGATAAAGCTCGGTGTTATCCCGCGACACTTTCCGGTGGGGAAGCGCAGCGCGTCGGTATCGCCCGTGCAGTTGTCAATAAGCCGCCGTTACTCTTGGCCGATGAGCCTACCGGTAATTTAGACCCAGACTTATCGAAAGATATTATGCGAGTGTTTGAGGCCTTCAATCAGGCCGGTGTCTCTGTGCTAATTGCCAGCCATGATTTGAGTTTAATTGCACGCATGCGTTATCGCACTATGACTCTCAAGAGTGGGCGAATGATCAATGATGGGTTATTGCATGCGGAGGCCCAAGCATGAGTATGTTGCTATCAGGCCGTGCCGTGGGCGCGAGCGCAGCAAAATTGACGCCGTGGCAAAAATTTGTCAGTGCCATCCTCACGCATGCCCGTCAGGCAATCAGCAGTTTAGGCGAGTTATGGCGCACGCCAATTTGGGCTTTAGTGACTGTGGCTGTGCTGGGTGTCAGCATGACATTACCGGCAACCTTACATTTGCTGGTAAAGAATGTGAAACAGGTCAGTCGCAGCTACGATCAATCGTTCGAGATTAGTTTGTTTTTGAAAAAAGAAGCCACCCCCAAAGATATCGCAGCGTTCGTCACCATTTTGCAAGGTGAGCCAGATATTGCCAAAGTGCGTTTGATTGATAAAGCGGCGGGGATGGCTGAATTTAAACAGCAATCAGGGTTTGGTGAAGCGATCCAGTTTTTAGATCAAAATCCATTGCCGGATGTGGTCGTCGTCACGCCAAAACAAAATGTACCCGCCGAGGCGGAAGCGCTATTGCGCAAGCTGGAAAAAGAACGATTTGTTGACCTTGCTAAACTGGATATTACTTGGCTAGAACGATTGGCTGCGTTAATGCTGTTATTACAACAAGCGGTCTATACCATTGCCGTTCTATTGTTATGCGCTGCGTTGTTGGTGATTGGCAATACCATTCGCTTGCTGATTATGGACAAAAAAGCTGAGATCGAAGTGATGAAGTTGGTGGGCGCAACCGATGCCTTTATTCAACGGCCATTTTTATACACCGGCATTTGGTTGGGTATTTTTGGTGGCTTTTTGGCATTTTTAGTCATTGAGTTCATGATTTTATGGCTGCGAGAAGCAATTGCCAAGGTGACTCAGCTTTACCAAAGCGACTTTATGATCAACTCATTATCACTGTCTGAATTTGGTATTTTGATGGCGATAGGGATTGGTTTAGGCCTGACCGGTTCATTTTTAGCGGTCAGAAGTCATATTAAAGCGATTGAGCCTTAACACTGCAGGCGGGACATTAAAAAGCCAGTCGAAGATGACTGGCTTTTTTTATGGCAAAAATCGGCAGTTTCAGGCCTCTGTTTCTTGCATCAAGCCATGAGCCCAATCGATGCATGACAAATATTCGTTATGGAGATCCATTTCTTTTCCAAATAGTTCCGTACAGAGCTGATTCTGTAGTTCCCAATCACCAAATTCATAGGCTTTGGTCAAACGCAGGTAAGCTCCTAAGTTGCCTTTGCCATCCAGTAATGCCTCTTTGATTTCCGGTAAAATCGGTAAATCATCGAGTAAGTTCATCAGCGGTTGCTCCAATAATGCATCCACCAGCGAAAATAGACCGGCAAGAAATGCGGCAGGGGGATTTTCTGGATCGCCTCTTAACGCGGCCAACCGATCGCAAAATCGTCCCCGGACAATTGACATATTGAGCAGTTCGTTCGGTCCACCTTCACTTAAATTGGCTAACGCGAGAAGGGCGATAAACTTTTTAAGTTCGGCTTCCCCCATATAGATCATGGCATGTTTCAGTGAGCCAATCGCTTTTTCTCGGGCAAAGCTGGCGCTGTTTACAAAACGCAGCAGCTTGTATGACAACCCTAAATCACGCTCAACAATGGCCGATAGTTGGACAAAATCTAAATTCACCTTGCTGGATTCGGCAATCAGCATCAACAGGTTCAGCTTGCTACTGGGGATCTTTTTATGTTTTAACATTTCCGGACGAGCAAAGAAGTAACCTTGGAATAAAGTAAATCCTAATTGCTTTAACTTGGTGAACTCTTCCGCTGTTTCAACTTTTTCAGCCAATAACGTGACAGCATGATGGCCAATTCGAGACACATATTTACTGATCTGCAGGATATTAAACTGGCGAACATCGACTTTAATCACACTGACATAAGGCAGGAAAATGTCCCACTTCGGATCGAAATCATGATCATCAAGCGCCAATTTATACCCCATTCGATGGAGCTCACGACATGCTGCTAAGAGTTCTGTTGAAATTGGCACTGTTTCCAATACTTCGATGATCATACTGCTAGGATCAATCGAGGTTGGAAAATGATGAATTAAGGTATCGGCCGAGAAATTAATGAAAGCTTTAACGCCACCTGTGATTTTCTCAACACCCATCAATAGGTGGTGTTCAGTGATTAACTTAGAAGTTGCTTCATCTGCGTTGATGTTCGGAAAGCAATTGTCGACGCCATCACGAAATAATAGTTCGTATCCATACAGTTTTTTGTCCGCATCAAGAATAGGCTGTCGGGCCAAATAACAGTACATACTGACTCCTTTAAGACAACTGAGCGAGATGCCAGCGGATAATATATGTTAATCATAGTCATATTGAGCGGGAAGTGCCATTCGAGCACCCTTTGAGCATATCCTAGATCGCCCGTGATTCTTATGAATAGATATTCTTAAACTTCACTTTTAATAAGATTAGGTTCTTAAAACAGTGGAACTTCAGTTAGCACTCTCAGTCAAAGAGTGCTAATATGAGTTCACTTTCATCCTTGACAGGAGTTATGTATGACAAATTCAACACAGTTAATGACCTTATCAGTTGCTGGCAGTGGAAGTTTAGAGGCTTATACCCATGCGGTAAGCACCATTCCAATGCTCAGCGCAGAAGAAGAGCGGGCGTTGGCTGAACGGTTGCAGCAACATGGTGATTTAGAAGCT
>CAZIPG010000002.1:0-49796 GCA_964540955.1 uncultured Rheinheimera sp. | reverse complement strand
ATTTTGATGATGATACTTTATTCTATGGTCACAAAAAATTGAAAAAGGCGCCGATTGGCGCCTTTTTTGTTAATCAATGGGGTCAGAGTCATTGATTCACGAGCAATCAATGACTCTGACCCCATTGATTCTGACCCCATTGATTACTGTCCGCGAACTAATTTGCGGACATAAAAGTGTCCGCGGACAAATCGTTTATCAATTTCATTTTTAAAAATATGTTTAAAATCAAATGGATATTGCTTTTTAATAGTTGGCATACCGCCTGCATTGTCTGGTGTATCGAATCGTTTTTTAGATATGTCCGGAGTAATGTAGATGATTAAAGGGACTGAAGGCCAGGATATTGCGCTCACGCCAACCTCGCACAAATCAGTGAAAACCATGGTAATTGGCTTACTGTCGATCAGTGGCTTGTTATATGGCAGTTATCTGCTGATGTTCAACTCGGGCGCCCAAGCTTCCCTAGTGGTGCCAAGGCAACAGGTGCAAACGGCCAAGGTTGAGCGAGGCGATTTTATCCGTGACTTGCAGGTGCAGGGCAAAGTTGTTGCCGCCAATGCCCCGACCATGGTCAGCCAGCAGGATGGTTTAGTCCGGTTTGTCAAACAACCGGGCGAGGCGGTCACTTTGGGCGAATTGTTGGCAGTGATTGACTCTCCTTCGCTGGAAAACGAGGTCAAGCAACAACAAGCCCTATTTTTATCGCTGGCCAGTGAACATGAACGCGCCAAACTAACCGCACGCGAGCAAGAACTGGATATGCAGCAACTGCAAAATACCGCGCAAGTGAATCTGCAAGCCGCCAAGCGTGAGTTAGCGCGCGCGGAGATGTCCATCAAGTTGGGAGTGATCCGGCAATTAGATCTCGATATTGCCAATGACAAATTGCTGCAAGCTGAGTTGGAATTTCAACATGCCAAAGCCAAAGTACAACTGGCGAAGGATCAATTGAAGTTTGAACAACAGTCGGGTGAGCAAGCGGTGGAGCGGCAAAAGTTGGTTGTGGCTGAGCTCACCCGCAAGTTGGATGCCCTGCAAATCAAAGCCCCTGCCACCGGACAAGTGGGCAACTGGTTAGCCCCACAACAAAGCCAAGTACAAGCAGGCCAGGGCCTACTCACTGTCATCGACTTAAGCCAATTTGAAGCCGAGCTGCAAATTCCTGAAAGTTATACCTCTGAACTAGCGCCGGGTTTGAGCGTCGATGTCAGCATTAATGGCCAGCAATTACGCGGCACTCTTAGTACCGTGGCCGCTGAAGTGAAAGATGCGATTGTCACAGCTCGCGTGCGGTTTTCGGCACAGGATGCCAAGGCGCTGCGGCAAAACCAACGGGTGTCGGCGCGCATTGTGTTTGATGAGCGCAAGAACGTGTTAAAAGTTGCCCGCGGTGATTTTCTCGCCAGTGGAGGTGGTCGCAGTGCTTACAAAATGCAAGGCGATGTTGCGGTACGGGTACCCATTGAGGTGGGGGCTTTGTCTGTGCAATGGGTCGAGCTGATTTCTGGGGCTCAGGTTGGCGATGAGCTGGTGATATCCAACCTCAGTGAATTTAAAGATGCCGAGCGGGTGCGCTTGAACTAAATCATTTTGCAATTTCAAATAGATAGAACAGGAACAAGGACTTTACCATGTTAGAACTGAGCAATATTCATAAAGTATTTCGTACGGAATTAATTGAGACCCATGCGCTACGAGATATCAATTTAACAGTCAAAGAGGGCGAATTTGTCGCTTTAACCGGGCCTTCAGGTTCTGGCAAATCGACCTTGTTAAATGTATTGGGCACTTTAGAGGGGTTTGATGGCGGTGATTACAAATTGGACGGCACATCCATCAAAGGCTGGTCTGATCGCGAACTGTCGAAGCTGCGCAATGAAAAAATTGGCTTTATCTTTCAAGGGTTTAATTTAATTAAAGATTACAGCTTATTCGATAATATTGAATTACCCTTGCGTTATCGGGGGATGGCTGCCAGCGAACGCAAACGTCGTGTCGAGCAAGCGCTAGAGTTAGTGGGGCTTGCTGCCCGCAAAGATTATCACCCAAGCCAACTGTCTGGGGGGCAACAACAACGTGTGGCCATCGCTAGAGCAATTGCAGGACAGCCACGAATTTTACTGGCGGACGAACCGACCGGGAACTTGGATTCATTAATGGCGCGGCAAGTAATGGAGTTACTCGAGCAAATCAACGCGCAAGGCTGTACTATTTTGATGGTGACGCATGATCCGGATCAAGCCCGTCGGGCATCGCGTCAAGTGCAAATTGTCGATGGTATGTTAAGTGATGCGTCGATGTACGACCCGCTGGCTGTGGCCTAAGGAGTCGGCGATGGAACAATTTTTGTATTATCTCAAAGTCAGCAGTATCAGCATTAAACGTGCGCCACTGCCTTATTTTTTAACGATTTTTATCATGAGCCTGGGGCTTGGTGTGTTTTTCGCGAACGCCACTTTTTACTATTGGCTTAAACATGATCCACTGCCAGGCAAAAGTGCGCAGCTGTTTCATCCTCGCATCAATTCGAACCCTAATCTCTGCACCACAAGTTGCAACGCTCCCAGAGTGTTGAGTTATCGCGATATCAAAGCATTAACCAATACCGATATTCCAAGCGCTGCTGCTGCCATGTACAGCGCAGAGGGTTATGTCAAAGTGCAGGAAAAACAGCCTGCGACGCACGCCAATATTCGCGTCACCCAACGGGACTTTTTCAGTCTTTTCGAGGTGCCAGTGTTGGAGGGAAGTATTTGGGCTGATAACGACAGCAAAATGGAAGTGATTATCACGCGGGCGTTTGCCGAAAAAATGTTTGGCAACCTGGATGTGGTTGGCCAATCGCTGATTGTGGATGACCGTTATTTCAAAATTGTGGCGGTCCTCGATCATTGGGGGATGTTTCCGCGGCTTTATGAACCTGCCCATGGCGGTTATCTTGAGCCTGATGCAGATCTGTATTTGCCGCTTGAAACGGCCTATGACTTAAATTACTCATCGAACCGGCAAAGTCAGTCGTTTGATGATGCGGATTTTCAGAAATTAGCCACGGATGGTCGCACTAAGGCTATTCATCAACTGCTGCTGTGGGTGCATCTACCAACCTTGGCGCAACAACAGCAGTATCGTGATTTTATGGATAATCTGGTGCAAAGCGAAAAAGCCGCAGGACGCCACCCGAATGCCAATGGCAATTTGCTGCATCCGATGGACGGCATCATGCAAGCCTATGATGCTGAGTCGCAAGAAGTGAAAGCCTTTGCCTTGGTCACGGCATTATTCCTATTGGTCTGTTTGTTTAATGCCAGCCACTTATCACTCAATCGTTATATCGCGAATCAATATGAAATTAGCTTACGCCGAGCACTGGGGGCTTCGCGCTGGCAATTACAAGGGCAAATGCTGGCTGATGTCTTGGTCACTGCCGGATTGGCTTTGTTGATGGCCTTGATGATTGCGCTGGCGGGCATCGCTTTGATGAATCATCTACTGCCGGATAATAGTCGGATGGCCAACTGGGACTTGACCTTAATTGCAGGCTTGGTCGGATTAACGGTGTTATCGGCCTATTTGGTCACTTTGTATCCTGCGCTGCGTGCTTCCTTTGGGGCGCTGAATCAACAACTTAAATGAGGGAACTGTGATGAGCTTGAAATTATTAATGAAGTCATTGCTCCGTCGCAAAGTCGTGACCATTCTGTTGTTTCTACAATTAGCAATGACCTTAGGCTTGTTAGTAAATTCGGTGTTATTAGCGCGTCAAGCGCACAATTTGCTGAACGTGGATACCGGGATGCCGCTGGATGAAGTGATTGTCCTTCGGATGAAACCAACGGTCGCCAGTGAACGGCAGCCTCCAGCGCTGCACGACTTTATCGAGCGCCAAGTCGCTGCGGTGCGCCAAGTCAATGGTGTGGTTAATGTGGCGATTTCCAACCAATCAACGCTGGAATTTGGGGGCAGTAACGGAAATCTTTATGATGTAGACCATCAAGACACCACCAATGTCGAGACAGTGACGAATAATTTTGTTAGCGCAGATTATCTCAAAGTGCTCGGGGTTGACGTCCTGCTAGGAGAGTGGCCTGCGATGCCAGCGACCTTTGATCCCAATACAGATAATGGGGTCGTGCTCACGGAAAGCTTGGCGAAAAAAGTGTTTGGTCGCACCGATGTGATTGGTAAACAAACCAGTCGTGGCCGTGTGGCTGCGGTGGTTGGTGACTTTCATGGCCAGCGGTTTGCTTCAGATATCAATTACAATTTGATGTTTGTGACCCAAATGCCGACTGCCGACTGGGGTTATGTCATGTTGGTGCGGGTGCAACCAGCGCAGCTCAGTCAGTTGATGCAACAGTTGCCTGACGTGATCCGCGGGGTCGACGGCAATGTTGAAATCGGTCAAGTCCGTTCGCTGCGTGATAAACATAATACGCTGTATGCTAACGAACGCGGACTCGCAACGTTACTCACCGTTTTGGCCATATTGATGCTGATTGTGGCGATGGTTTCCAGTTACAGCAATGCGTTTTTCCATGCGCAGAAAATGCAGCAAGAAATTGGCA
Source organism: uncultured Rheinheimera sp. (assembly GCA_964540955.1). Taxonomy (GTDB): domain Bacteria; phylum Pseudomonadota; class Gammaproteobacteria; order Enterobacterales; family Alteromonadaceae; genus Pararheinheimera. The sequence goes on along the minus strand of CAZIPG010000002.1, from coordinate 45,228 downwards.
TCAAGCGGGCGTTAGGAGCCAGCAAGCAAATGATTTTCATGGAGTTACTCAGTGAAAATTGGCTCACTACCGCCTTTGGCTGTTTGCTCGGGATGTTATGCGCTGTGGGGCTCAATCAAGCTTTAGCCCAAGTGATTAGTATGCCAGCCATGGCATTATGGTTACCTGTTGCCGCGATGCTGGTGTTAATAGGTTGTGTCACGGTGGCAACATGGTATCCTGCAAGAATTGCGACATGGGTATCGCCAGCGACAGCGACGAAGACTTTGTAAATTATGGCAACGATTCTGGTCATTGATGACAATGCTGCAGTGCTGCATGCACTGCAGACGCTATTCCACTTAGAGGGGCATCAGGTTATTTGTGCCAGCCAACTGTCGCAAGTACCGACATTGCTGACGCAGCCTATCGATTTAGTGCTGCAAGATATGAATTTTGCCAAAGGCGAGATGAGCGGCGAGCAGGGGCGTGCTTTGTTTTATCAAATCAAACAGAGCCGGCCTGAATTGCCCATCATCTTGATGACTGCTTGGGCATCGCTCGACATGGTGGTGGAGTTAGTCAAAGCTGGGGCCGCAGATTACATCGCGAAACCATGGGATGATCAGCGGTTGCTAACAACAGTCAACACCATGCTGCAACTTGGTGCGGTGAGGCAGCAACAGCAACAACTCGCTGCGCGTGAGCAAGAGCGCAAAGCCCAGTTTCAAGGCAAAGATTTATGTGGTTTGGTGTTTGCTTCAACGAAGATGGAGCAGGTGCTTCAGATGGCGTTGCAGCTGGCCCCTACCCAAGCCGCTGTGCTGATTACCGGCGAAAATGGCACTGGTAAGGAAGGGATCGCCCAAGTGTTGCATGCCAATTCTACGCGGCGTCGACAACCGTTCATCAAAGTGAATATGGGCGCTTTGCCCACCGATTTGATGGAAGCTGAGTTATTCGGTGCCGAAGTCGGCGCATACACCGGCCTGACGAAGACTCGGATTGGTCGTTTTGAAGCCGCTGACGGCGGTACGCTATTTCTCGATGAAATTGGCAATTTGTCGCTGTCGGGCCAAATGAAGCTATTGCGCGTGCTGCAAACGGGGGAGTTTGAGCGCTTAGGCTCAAGTCAAACCCGCAAAGTCGATGTGCGCCTCGTCTCCGCCACGAACGCTGATTTAGTCGCTGCGATTGCTCAAGGCCGTTTTCGGCAAGATTTGTACTATCGCTTAAACGTGGTGGAGCTGCATTTAGCGCCGTTGCAGCAGCGAGTGGATGATATTTTGCCGTTGGCACGGCATTTTTTAGCGAAAGATAAAATCCTGACCCATGCAGCGCAGCAGGCCTTAGTGGCTTACCCTTGGCCTGGCAATGTGCGGGAGTTACAAAATGTCTGTCAGCGCGCGGCTTTGTTGGCGCAAAGCAACGAGATTACCGTAGCCGATCTCAATTTGCCTGGTCAGTCGCAGAGCCCTGTGCCGAGCCTTGAGAAAAAAGAGCGCAGCTTAGATGACATCAGCCGCGAGGCAATCACTCAGGCATTGGCTGACAGTGCAGGCGTTGTTTCGCGGGCGGCGAAATCTCTGGGCATCACTCGCCAAGCCTTATATCGGCGCATGGAGTTTTATGGCATCACCCTCGAATAACCCAGCAGTGCCTGCAGCACCGTTAACCCGTCGATTATTGCTTGGGCTTTTGGCGCTGTTGCTAGCCACGTTTAGCGGCGGATTGCTGTTGTGGTGGGTCTGGCCAAATCTGCCATGGCAGAGCTGGTTGGTTTTGTTGTTTAGTGCGGTCACTCTGGGGATCATGCTTTTGTGGCGTTGGCTCAAGCGGCTTGAACAGCAAATCCAAGCGCTCAATATTCAAGCGGATAGCCTTCGCGATCAGAGTTTTAACTTGGCTGCTAATCAACAATTGTTATTTGAGTTAGCGCCGTTGGGGGATGCGCTGAATCAGATGGCGCAAGAGCTCGCGCAGCAACGCGCTGGCCTTTATCAACGAGAATTATTGTTAGATACCGTCTTACAAACCAACCCATCGGGCTTAGTGCTCACCGACAGTAACCATCGCGTGTTGTTAAGTAATCCCGCTTCCCGGGCCTTGTTAGCAAAACAGCATAAATTCGATGGTAGTGATTTTTTTACGGTGTTAGCGCAAACCCCAGCGCTATTAACCGCTTGCCAACAACGCCAGCAAGGCTTAGTGCATTTAGCCGATGAATCGGTCTGGCATGTCTCGGTTAGTCAATTTCAGCTCAATCAACGTCACCATTGGTTGTATTTGTTTAAACCGATGACACGGGAGTTACAACGCGAAGAAATCAAAGCTTGGAAAAAACTGCTGCGGGTCATTGGGCATGAGTTGAATAACAGCTTGGCGCCAATGTCGAGTTTGGCGTTTTCCGGCAGTAAATTATTACAACAACATCGCGGTGTGGATTTGCCAGAGCAGCCTAGTACCCAGCAAGCCGAACCCAGTGAGTGGCAGGTGCAACTGGCACGCATACTGGCTCATTTAGCCGAGCGTAGCCAGCAATTGAATCAGTTTTTACAAGGGTATTTAGCGTTTGCTCGGTTGCCGCCTCCAGTGCGTGCGCCTGTGGCTTGGGCGAATTTGATCAATCAATTGCAAGATTATGTGGAGTTTGAATTAGTCGGCGATCTCCCCAAGCGGGCTTGGTTAATCGACAGCGGGCAGTTAAGCCAGTTGTTGTTAAATTTATTGAAAAATGCCAAAGAGGCAGGCGCCAGTGCAGAAGGCACTGTGCTCAAAATTGATGAATCCAGCCAATGCTTGCAGTTGGTGTTACAGGATGATGCGGGGGGGATGACGGAGGAAGTGTTTAGTCATGCCATGCTGCCGTTCTATACCACCAAACAGCAAGGGAGTGGTATCGGCCTTGCGTTGTGTCGCGATATTATGGAGTCCCATGGCGGTAGTTTAGAACTTCGCAATCAACCTCCTGGGTTGGCAGTTGTTTTAACATTTCCATGGCAAAATCAATAGGGTCAGAGTCATTGATTTTTCCACGTTAAAGATCTGCCCCAATAACCCTCCGATTGAAGGAACAAGCGGATGACTTTTTTTACGGTTTTTGCGTTTTTGGCGCTGGCTCTTGCGATGTGTAGCATCGGACTCGTGTTAAGAAACAAGCCGCGTCAACATCAGAATGACGCGAACGGTCATTGCTTGACTGAAGCCAGTAACAAGACTACACCTTTGGCTCTAATAAACTCGGGTCAGCCATTTCGATTGCCAATTTACTCATTGGTGTTTGCAGCCCTTGCCTTAGCCATCGCAATTTGGACGTCTTTACTCACGTTTGGCGCTGCGCTTTGGTGCGTTTTATTGCTGTTGTTAGCTCTTTGGCTCCATCTTCCCCAAGCATCTATGGTGAGCCGCAGTATTGGCTTTGTGGTCCTGGCGCTGATGGCACTTGCGGGGGCGTTGCATCTCATCCCTGGTTTTAGCAATCCGCTGCTGGTTGAGGCGAGGCAGTTGACGCCCGATGCTATTCCTTACACCCTCTATGCCAATTTCGACAAAGGTTGGGCTGGGTATTGCTTGCTGCTAGCGATTTGGCCAAGCCAAAACTCAAGCCCAAGCCCAGGCCAAAACCAAGCGGATAGACAACAAAGCCCGAAAAATTTAGCAAGTCTGTATTGGCTTGGATTCTGGCCAGTGTGGCCATTGACCTTATTCGGTGCTTTAGGGTTAGCTCTGAGCTTACAATTGCTGCAATTTGCCCCGAAATGGCCAGATTTTGCGTTGCAATTTATCTTTTGCAACTTGCTGCTGACTTGTGTGGCCGAAGAAGCGTTTTTCCGTGGTTTGCTGCAACGGCCACTTTGGCATTGGCTAAGTCAGCGCTGGCAAAACACTCATGCCGCCGCTTGGGTGGCTATTGGGGCTGTCAGTCTTTTATTCGGTTTGGCACATCTCGCGGGTGGCTGGGCTTACGCCTTGGTTGCCACTGTTGCCAGTATTGGCTATGGCTGGGCATACCAACGCAGTGGTCGGATAGAAGTTGCGATTGTGGCCCACGCCGCGCTGAATCTGGTGCACATCACCTTATTCACTTATCCGATGCTCGCAAGCGCGTGAAAGGTTATTCTATGGATCTTGATCTTGGACAGCCACTTTTTCGAACGAATGGGTAAGGGCAAAGAGTGGCTGTCCTGAATCTAAAGCAGTCCTGCATCTAAAGCAAACATTGCGCTTATTCAATTTGCACGGACGTGGGTTCAAATTGATAAAGTGTGATGGCGTTTGTGACCGCTGCAGCATCAAAAGTTTCACCCTGTTCCTCTGCTCGATGTTTCAGATAGGTTTTGGTCTGTTCTAAACTCATCGGCTTCGCTTTCAGTGAGCCATAAGCATACGCTGTTTTCCCTTTTGCACTGACTGGAAACACCATGTCGCCATCTTTTACTTTTAAGCGAAAGGTGGGTTGATCCGCCGCAGTTTCAAATTGCATCCAGCAGCCTTTTTTCTGACAAACGGCGTCAATTTTGCCTTGCACTGCGAAAGGCTTCGCTAAAAACTCTGCGGGTTTGGCGAGCACCTGTTGCACCGTCACGCTGTTGCTGGCATCAAACTTAGGGCCGAAATTTTGTCCGGCAACACTGGATAGACTGAGGCTGCTGAGTAACAGTGCGAGGGTGACAATAGCAATTTTTTTCATAGTTTTTCTCATGTTCAATGGTGGGATGGATATGCTGAGACTGCAGCTGACAAACATAGTCGCATGACTCATCCTCGATATTTTCAGATCGCTTGTCAATCCACCCACAATCCACCCAGTGATTATTGGCAAAGAATTCCCTGAAGGTGTGATGCAATCAGAACAAAGGCGCCTTTTGGCGCCTTTTTTGCTTCAATCGACGTTACTGCAACGCAATTACATGCCCGCAGGGAAGGTATAGCTTGCGCCAATGCCTAATGGGATTTCGAAGAACCAGAAACCCAGCAAGAACAGCGTCCATAGGGTCAATAAGCTAATCGAGAAGGGCAGCATCAAGGCGATCAGGGTACCAATGCCCGTTGATTTCACATATTTTTGGCAGAACACCACAATCAGTGGGAAATACGGCATCAACGGCGTGATGATGTTGGTGGAGGAATCACCGACACGATAAGCGGCTTGAGTTAGATCCGGTGAAACGCCCAATTCCATCAACATTGGCACCATAATGGCGCCAATTAATGCCCATTTTGCTGACGCAGAACCGACCAATAAGTTGACAAAACCGGTCAGAAGCACAATGCCGACTAAGGTGACACCAAGAGGCAACGCCATCTCTTTCAGCGCGCCAGCGCCTTTAATTGCCAACAATGCGCCTAAGTTAGACTGACCGAAAGCGTAAATAAATTGGGCACAGAAGAACGCCATAACAATGTAATAGCCCATGCCGCTCATGGCCTTGCTCATGCCTTGCACAATATCCCGATGGGTTTTCACACTGCCTGATGCGTAACCATAGACAATGCCTGGCACTAAGAAGAATACCAAAATCAATGCCACGATGGACTGCATCATTGGTGCAGTGCCATGCGTTAAGGTGCCATCGGTTCCACGCCATGCTGAAGTCTCAGGCATTGCGCTGACAATCACTAAAGCGGCGGTGACGAACATCGACAACATCGCAAAACGTAAACCCCGGCGCTCGTTGGCTTGTAACGGGTCCATGGTGGGTAAACTTGCTGGATCGCCATCCACCGCAGTGTTTTTCAAACGGGGTTCAATCACTTTGTCGGTCAAAAACCAGCCAATCAACACAATTAAAATTGCTGAGGCCGAGGTGAAGTAGAAGTTATTCAGTGGGTTAATCACCATGTCAGCCGCCGCAGGGTTGGCCGATAAACGGGCAGACGCTTGCGTTAAGCCCGCTAACAGTGGGTCTAAACTGCTCGGGATGAACAGTGAAGCCGAGAAGCCCCCAGAAACACCAGCAAATGCCGCTGCAATCCCTGCCAGCGGGTGACGGCCTGCGGCATAGAAAATGACTGCGCCAAGAGGAATAACCAGCACGTAACCAGCATCAACAGCAACGTGGCTTAAACTACCAACCGCGACCAATACAGGCGTTAACAGCATTTTGGGGGTAACATTCAAAATTGAACGCAGGCCCGCATTAATAAACCCGGTGTATTCGGCAACACCCAGGCCAAGCATCGCCACGAGTACCACACCTAGGGGTGGGAAGTTGACAAAGGTTTGCACCAATTTCGCCATAAACGCAGTAAAGGCTGTGCCATCGAGCAAATTAATAATTTGGATCGGTTGGCCACTGCGTGGGTCAATTTCATCAAATTGGATCCCCGAGAGTGCCCAAGAAATGACCCAAACGGCGACCATAAAGAGGGCAAACAACAACGCAGGATCAGGCAGTTTATTACCCACCCGCTCAATGGTGTTGAGGCTGCGGTTAAGCCAGCTTTGTTTTTCAGTAGAACTTGCTGCAGTCATATTTTTTTCCTTGTGGTGGGCTGCATCAATCAGGGTTAAAGTTAAATCGGGGTTAGTTATAAAAACATCTGAGTCAGATAGCAATAAAAAACTATGAATGGTGCTGGAATTGCGGCGTTCAGCAGTTTTGCTGACATCGAAATAAATGCCAACTGCGTTTCATTGAACTCGTTTGAATCCTTACAGATTTTGTGCGGCAGACGTTCGATTGAAAATAGTGATTTTTATATTCATTTTAACTTCCTTAAAATGAAGTGTTTGTTTTAAGAGGTTGCAACTTACTTTTGCAATACCACCAAGACTCCATTTGTGTGACGTGTTGCAATAGCCTTAGAAATCTTTGCGCCATTGGCGATAAAATCTACTTGCCAGCACAGATCGCTGCGGATAAGCTCCGCGAGCATTGTGTGTAATACCAAAAAACACGCCTGCATTTTGTTATGTTGTTGCGCAAATTTTAAAACTGCACGCTTAGTGCGTTCGTATTGAAGTTGATCAATTAACGGAAAACGCCCATGTCCAATTTCGAGCTGGCACTCGCATTTGCCCAGCAACTAGTGATTATTCTGATAGCTGCCCAAGTCTTTGGTTATCTCGCAAAATTTATTGGTCAGCCCAGAGTTGTGGGCGAGATGATCGCGGGTGTAGTGCTAGGGCCTTCGTTATTTGGGTTATTTTTCCCTGAACTACAAAAATCGATTTTTATCCCCGAAACAATGCCCATCCTTTATATCGGGGCGCAAATTGGGGTCGGTTTATATATGTTTTTGGTGGGGTTAGAGTTTAACACCCAGTTATTTAAGCAAAATGCTCGCAGTGCTATTGGTGTGTCGTTAAGCGGCATGTTGGTACCTTTTATCGTTGGTGCTTTATTGTGTTTGTGGTTACTGGAAATTCCAGGTTTGTTTGCTGCCAATATTTCCTATAGCAGTGCTGCTTTATTTATGGGGGCAGCAATTGCTATCACGGCATTTCCAATGCTGGCGCGGATTATTTATGAGCGCAAATTAGCCGGCACAGCCTTGGGGACTTTGGCGTTGGCAGCCGGTGCCATTGATGATGCAGCGGCTTGGGTGGTGTTAGCGGTAGTGTTGGCAAATTTTGGTGGCGGCACCATGCTGGCGGTGAAGGCGGTGATCGGCGGCAGTTTATACGCCACCTTTATGCTGACCAAAGCGCGGCAATGGTTGCAGCCTTTGGCTGATAAAGTTGAAAAAGCAGGGACAATCACCTTGCCCGAATTACTGCTGGTGTTGTTGTTATGGGCTATCTCTGCCTATGCTATGGAATGGGTCGGTTTGCATGCCGTCTTCGGCGGTTTCTTGTTAGGCATTGCAATGCCGCGTGGCAAGCTGACGGAGCTGATTGATCGGCGCTTCAGTAAAGTGACCGTGTTTTTATTATTGCCGATGTTTTTTACTTATTCTGGCTTAAAAACGCAACTGAACGTGTTGGCCTCGTTTGAGTTATTCAGTATCGCCATGATCATCCTTGCTGCGTCCATTTTTGCTAAATTTGCCGCTTGTTGGGCTGCCGCACGGGTCGGTGGTGCAGATAATCGTACCGCAATGGCCGTGGGGGCTTTGATGAATGCGCGGGGCTTGATGGAATTAATTATTATCAATATCGCGCTCAAATTTGGCGTGATTGAACAAGGTCTCTTTTCGATTATGGTGCTGATGGCGATTGTGACGACCCTGATGGCAACGCCGATATTCCAGTTGGTTTATGGTCGTCACATGAGCAAAACGCCGGTGGCGGTTCCGGCACAGCCGTTACAAGACTGACAACTCGGTTGCTGTTGCTGCATCGACGATATTCGTTCAGTGTTCAGCTTTAAACATCGTTGTTTCACGCGGTTCGAGGGCCAAGCCAGAGTTGAGCGCAAGCACCGCCCTGTGCATTATGAATGAGTCGCAACTGGCCCTGATGCTTTTCTGCGACTCTGCGCACAATGGCTAAGCCCAGCCCATGATGGAGAATGTCATCCTCTGTTGTATTGCGTTGCTGCTGATCTTGTTGGCCGTGCTTTCGCGGGCCTTGCTCTCGCCTTGATTCTGTTGCATTGTTCAGTCTAGGAACGCTTGCTGTTGGCCAGCCAGGACCATCATCAGAAACACTCAAACAAAGCCACTGTTGTGTGCCACTTTCACTGGTTCCCATGGCGATGTTTTCAAGTGTCACTCGAATGGAAACTTGCTGTTTGGCAAAGCGCAGCGCATTGATCAATAAATTATTGACGGCTCTTGCCAGTAATTTGCTATCGGCTTGCCACTGTAAATCAGCGGCGCAGACCAAATCGATGTGAATGTGTGTAGGATCTTGATGTGGGGAGATTAAGTTCTGTAAAAAATCGGCCAGTGGGATCTGTGCGCAGTTCAAATCTTGGTTTTCATAGTTATTTTCAGCCAACCGCAAATAATCGTACACGTTCTCTTCAATCTCTTGCAGATTCTGCGCAATTTGCTGGCGACTTTGCTCAATGGTATTGCCGTTTAACAAGTGGCTGATGAATTTCAGCCGCGCGAGCGGCGTTTTAATATCGTGGCAAACGGTTTCTGCCATCTCTGTTTGAAAGCGATTGAGTTGTTCAATCCGCTGCGTCATGTTGCGCAGCGACTGGGCTAACGGGGCTAAATACGAACGTGGGCTCAGCGTGAAATGCGGGAATTTGCCATGGCGAATTTCCTGCAGGGCACTGTGGCGTAAAATCGTCATATCGCGAAATAAGTTACGGCTAATTAAAAACAGCGCGAGCAGCAAAGCAAAATAAAACACATAAGCTAAATCAACCGAGGCGGCATTGGGATCCGGCCAGTTGAGTTGATTCAGGCATAACAGCTCACCAGATTGTTCAACGCTACATAACAAAGTTTGGTGCTGACTATCGGTGAGCGGAATAATGCTGCCGGGCTTCGCATCTAACTGACCTTGCCAATATTCAGCGGGATAGACGATAAACAGCGCTTTTTCGCAGTTGCTGTCTTGCTCGGCAGAGCAACTCAAGGGTTGCTGATGCTGGCGGAGTTGTTGTACCGCATCTAACACTAAACGGGCATCAACTGAAGGCGGTACATCTGCATTGAGCACCGTGTAGAGTTGGCCAAGGCTAAGTGCCAATGCCAATACTGTGGTGGCAACCAACAGATTAAAGCGGACAAAGGGTGAGTTAAAGCGTTTCAGCAGTGCCATAAGACAGGTAATACCCTTCTCCCCATGCAGTGACGACATTCCAAGCTGGATCTATGGCTTGGAGTTTTTTACGCAGGCGCGAAGCTCGTCCATCCATAGTCCGGTCTAAACCATCATAATCGCGCCCTAAATGTTGTTGAAATAACCATTCGCGACTGACTACTTTGCCAAACTGTTCACACAATGCCTTCAATAACTTGTATTCAGCATTGGTGAGTTGCAGCGGGGTGCCTGCAAGAATGGCAATACGCGACTGTGAGTCGATATGTAGATTGTGAAAGGTCAGATCCTGAGGTTGCTCCGCGATGGTGCTGGCTCTGGGCAAAAACACTTGGATTTTTGCCAGTAACAAGCGTGGGTCGACCGGTTTCACTAAATAATCCTGAGCCCCTAAAGCAAAACCCTTCAACTGATGTTGGATTTGAGTTTGGGCCGTCATAAACAAAATCGGCCCTTGATATTGCTCGCGGATGGCAGCGACAAAATCAAAACCGTTGACGCCTGGCAGCATGACATCGCATAACAGCAAATCGATCCGTTGTTGCTCTAATAGCAATTTCGCGCGATGCGCCTGATTGGCGCAGCTCACGACATAGCCTTCTTGTTGCAGAAATTCCTTGGTGAGGCGGGCGAGGGCGTTGTCATCTTCCAATAGCAAAATATGAAAACTCATCAGAATAAACTCCAACGGACGCGACGCCTATCCAGCTGCTGCGTTGATTTGGCTTCGAGATGTTTGATTAAAAAACTGTGCTCAGCGCTATCCGCAAGGGAGGATTTGATGATAAATCGGGTATCTCCCTGCAACGAGAAAGCAAAGCGATAATTCTGAAAGGAATGACCGCAGAGAAGTGGTGTTGGCTCGTTGCTGTGATACAAACATAACTCAATATCGCTGTGCCAGCTCAGCATCAACTGGACTTCACAGGGCTGATCCAGCGGGCCTAAGCAGACGCGAGGCAATAATTTGATCGAAGTTGGTTCGGCATTGCCCAACGCACTGAATAGGATCAGTAACACAGGCCATGTCCGTTTTACCATGTCCACATGACTCCGCTAAACCAGATATCGTGCTGACGTTGTTTAAAATACATGCTGGGTTCGAATTGGCTGGGTAACCACTCGCGTCGAAAGTTGGCGACAAAGCTGACATTGGTGGTGAGAGGATAATTCGCTTCCACTTTGATACTCGTGAGCCAAGCACTGTCAGGCAAATATTCATAAAGTTGCCCAGTGGTATCTTTGCGACCCACACCAAAGTGGTAATTGGCGTAATCGGCGGATAATAAGCGAAATTCAGCACTGGTCGCGACCGCGAGTTTAGAAAAATGCCAGACGTAACTCAATTTACTCTGCCATTCGAAACCTTGGTGCACTTCACTGATGTCTTGATGATAGGCGCTGGACATTTGGAAGTGGTCTTGTTGATAGAACACAGTCGCGCCCGCTAAATAGCTTAAATGCCGTTTGCTAGGATGCAGATAGTCCGGTAATTCAGCGCCCATTGGCAGCGGTAACGGCACATTCGAACTTAACAAGCCTTGGATCAAGGAATCCGTTAATGAATGCTGGCGCATTAACAACGCATCAAAACTTTGTTTGGTGGTGAGGTCGATAGACCAGCCTTGGTGTTGCCAGAGATTAAAACCCACATCGAGATTTTCGACATAAAAGCGTTCGCCATAGTACGACCAGCGTGGCAATACAATTAATGGCGTTGCCTCATTGTTATGGGTGATGGCACCGAATTGGCCATACCCCAAGGCAATACTTGCCTCGAAGCCCTGTTCGGCAAAAGCTGGCTGTGCCAGTGCCAAGCACAGCAATGACCATACACAGGGTTGGGAGCCAGATAATTTCATATTCATATTCTCAGCATAGTCAACAATTTGCCCCGCTGTATAGCAAAATATAGCGGTTTGCTTTCGCGGGCCATTGCTGCAACTTAGGCCGCATCGGTCTGAAAATGATGCAACACAGGGTTCAAGTGATGTCTTGCAAAATCGTCACTTCCGCTGTTTTTAGCCAATTAATTGATTGAGCGAAGTTGGGTGATATTAACCCAAGCACTCATGAAAAAAAGGCTTAGAGCCAAATGTGCTCTAAGCCCAACAGACCATCTAGACATATGGCTGACACTTACAAAAACATGCAAGTTGTGGATAGTGATTGCAGTTCACCATCACCAAGTGACTTTGCCGAATTTTGCACAAAGAAACTGTACAAAAGTGTGTCATTGTGGATTTTCGGCTTGCATTCACAAGTGTGTTCGAAAGCAATTGAAAGTTTCGTATGGCAAAAAATCTTGTTTTTCTTAGAGGAACTTATTATTTAGACTTGTCATAAAATTGACTTGCTAATGCTGAATTCATTTGGACTGAAAGCTTTTAGAGTTGAACTGGTCTGGACAGTTAAAAATTGTGAAAATTGGTTGAATTTTGCCCTTGCCAAGCAGCGATTGGTTTTTGTACACTTTCAATCGCTTCTTAGCACTACAACTTATAAAATGAGTCTAAGAAGTCTGACGTTGACCAAAGCGCTGTACCGATTATACACAGACTTTCAGATGGAGTTGGCTGCTGTAAAATCAGAAGACACGGAAAACCGCCTTCTTGTGAGGGCGGTTTTTTTCATTTAAGCTCGGCCAATAAATGCACTTACCCTGGAGTGTCGCTTGTGCGTCAGTTGATTGGCTTGCTCTGTCTGTTAGGCCTCGCGTTTTTTCTACTGAGTGAAAAATGGCAACAGCCCCGCCCAAATTCTGATGCTGCAGCGTTGCATTGCCATGCCCCAATTTCTTGGCGGTTAGCGTCTTTAGATCCCCAGTTTAAGCTTGATGAAAGTCAGGCTTTATCAGCCATCCGGCAAGCGGCTGAAGCTTGGAATCAGCAGTTGGGAGCTTTGGTTTTGGTCGAAGACCCAACGCATGGGTTTCCGATTGATTTCATTTATGATGAACGACAACAGCAGTTGTTATCAGGTCAACGGGTCGCCCGCAACATCGCCAACTATGATGCCTATTTAGCCGGGTTGTCCGCCGAGCTGACAGCGCTTCGTGCCGATTATGAACAACGTTATGCGGATTTTTCCACCCGAAAACAACAGCTGCAACAGCAAATCGCCAGCGGTAGTCTCAGTGCGCAAACGATACAATTAGAGCAACAACTCTTGCAGCAACAGGCGGATGAGGTGAATGCTTATGCCGCCAAACTCAATGATAAACAACGGCATTATCAGGCGAGTATCAACGATAGGAACGCACTGATCCCGGCAGAGCAACAGCGTGCACGCATTGCAGAAGTCGGATTGTTGATCCGCAATAATCAACATTTAGCGATGAAAATCTTTGCCTACCATGATCAAGATACTTTGGTATTGACCTTAACCCATGAATTTGGCCACGCGCTAGGGATCGGACATTTACCCGAAGCCTCTGCCGTGATGCATGAGGCCTTAAGTGCGGAGCAGCAAGGTTTAACGAGCGCCGATATCCTCGCCGCCAAACAACAATGCAATTCGGCAGGTTAGTTCTGCCAATGCTTTTGCAATGATTGATAAATGATCAGATGGCTATTGGGGTCAATCAGCGTTGGGTCGACTTGATCAAAATAGGTTTTTGCGCCCGCTTTATCTTCCATGGCCATGGCGATTTCACTCAAACGGAGCAAATAAATTGAGCGAATTTTATCGTCCAGCTTCGAAGTTAAATACTCCAAGGATTGCTCGTACACTTTTCTTGCATTGACATAATCGCCACGCAGTTGTTTTGTCCGTGCCAAGTTCCCCATTGCCGTCGCAATTTTATCGGTTTCACCCGTCGGCATAATAGCTTCGAGGGCTTTAGTGCGAGCCTCTTCTGAAAGCGCCAATTGTTGCCGCTTGTCGTAAATTAACGCGAAATTACTGTTGAGCTCGAACCAAAATAATGGATCTTTACTTTTGCTGTAACGTGCCTGTGCCGCGATTAAAATGTCATACGCTTGTTCATGCTCGCCAAGCCAAATTTCTAAATTGCCCAGTTCAATCAACCGCAGTGGGTCGGCAAAGGATTGAAATAACTCGTTCAGCTGTTTATAGGCAATAAAGGCGTGGCTGCGGGCATTGTCGCGTTCACCAAAGAAGGCCAGGCTTTTCGCATAATAAAAATGCAGCTGTGCCCGAAACACTTCGGAATGGGGTTGTTTTGCTAGCAATAATTCACAGCGATAGCGCAGCGCGGCGAAATCTTGTTTATCAAACAGCAAATCAAGCAGGTAAGACTGGATTTTGAACCAAGCCGCCGATTCAACTTTGGTTGTGCTCAGTTGGTCTTTTAAATAGTTTAAGCAATCAGGACGATTTTGGCAGACCTGTTGATGATCGCTAAAATGTTCTGAAGCAAAACTGGGTGCGCTTCCCAAGGCACCTAAGATTAAAATTGCCAGTGCTTGATATCCCTTCACAACTGCTTGAGTTGGTAACAGCAACAACGACTCTCCAAAAATTGAATGTTTTGCAGTATCTGTGGTTCTGAGACGACACGCAAGAGGGGATTTTTAGCAAGATTGAAAAAGTTACGATTGGGATTCTGAGGCTGCAAGTGGTTGTTACAGCCAAGTTGCGAATTTGCGCAATTTGCAACACAAAACCTTTGAAAAAAACTAAATTTCAGCGATTTTGTGTTGCATCCAAGGCGTTAAGCTAAATGATAATCGCCACCTTCTTTTGCGGTAAAACGCGGTTTGCGTCGGCCTAAGCTCGGCTGCAATTGGCCTTGGATCATTGAAAACCAATGACGACCTTGCTCATCTTGCAGTTCTAACTGCACATCGTCGATGCCGGCTTGATCTTTCGCACCTTGCAGGCCGCTGCGACAGATCATCAACGCCACATGGCGGCCGTTGTCATTAAATAACAAACCTTGCGGTTTTTCACGGCTACCCGCTAACGCAACAAATTGGGATGGGTTCTGTAAGCCGCTGTTACTGCCATCGGCAAAAAATGCCAGTAGGTGTTGATAATACACCACATAACTACAGACATCTTTATGTGAACCTGCGGCCAATGGGAAGACTTTGTCTAAAAAGCCTTTGGAGTAATCCAAGATGTGCCGTTGATGGCTGTCATTCAATGCGCTGATGGCATGAATTTCTTGTTGAATTACCGTATCGATTGGGGTTTGCTGGTCAAAGTTGATTGCAGTCATGTTCATGTTAATGTCCTCGCTCACTCTTATTGTCTGGCCCGGTAGGGTGGCGGGCGTTCTCTCAGTACTTTGTTTAGCTTCAGTCATTGCCGTTGCTTAGAAACTAGTCTATGTTGTTTTTGTGCAAAATTTGACAATTAAAACTTTACAATGTGAATTTTACAAAATGGCCAATACAAAAAGTTTACTCAGACAATCCCATTTTCTCGGAACTAAAATCAGAAACCTGAGAAAACGCAATAACTTAACTATGGAAGACTTGTCCACGCGTTGTATTCGGATCAACGCCGAACATGCGCCCTCGGTGTCTTATTTGTCGATGATTGAACGTGGAAAACGAGTGCCCGCCATTGAGATGCTTGAGGTCATTGCCGAAGTTTTTCAAAAAGAGCTGGACTGGTTTTTAGATGGCGAAGATGCCGTGCCAGACATAACCCCGCAAAAAGGCAGTCGTGGCGGGATCCATGGCATGGCGCTTGAACCGGGTTTTTTGTTCTCCAATGATATTTTGCAAATTGCGATTCCTGAGCTGTTATCGCAAACCGGCACAGGCGGTAAACAATTTGCGCAGCTGTTGATCCGTGCACACCAAGAACATCATCAAAACCATTTTCCTGAATTAGAAAGAGCGGCAGAAGAAGTCGGCCGCAAACAAATGCCACTGTCGCCGGATGATTTATTAGCAATCGCTAAGCAAGTGGGTCTAAAAATCAGCTGGTTTGATGAAACGCCAAAAGAAGTGCTCGATGAATTGGGCGTGCTGAGTAAAAACGTGGCGACTTCGTTTTTTTTACCGCCGCAAACGCTGCATTTAAATCGCATTTTGCAACGCCATCCGACACGGTTGAAATATGAATTGGCTGTGCATATTGGTCATGCCGTGTTGCACAACAAAGATGGCGTGAAAAGTTCGATGTCGGTTGGCGGTGCACAAGAAGCTTCGGACAGTAATGCTAACTTGGCGCCGCAAGATATTCTGCATGCGTGGCGCGATTTTGAATCGAGTTTTTTTGCTGGCGCACTCTTATGTCCGAAGTTACCGTTCCGGCAATTACTCGACCGCCATGGCTATGAAATTAGTAGCCACAAAGCTGCGGGCGTCTCTGCTTCGGTCGCGATGCGCCGCATGACGGCGGTGTCCCCTTATAGTCATTGGCATTATTTTGATGCCTATACCCCAGGCAAGTTAAAAGCAGTCTATCGGGGGAATGGCATCCCCTTGCCTTGGGGCAATATGCGGCAAGTGGAAGATCCGTGTCAGCATTGGGCGGTGTTCCGTATGTTTGAGGCGGCTGAGTCACAACATTCCGCACAATTATCTTTGCTTGAAGTGCAAGGGCAGCCACGAATTTATTGCTGTGAATCAACGAAGGTGATGGATTTAGCGGGCAATCCGCATGTGTTATGTGCGGGTATTGATTTAAATCCAGCCATAGATGCTCAGGGCATAGATGCCGATACTTTGGCTTTGGAATTAAAAAGTTTGTGTAACCGCCAAGGCGGTTTTGCCAAGGTGCCTGCTTCAATTCAATCGACGCTCACCACAATTAGTAATATTTTAAATATCAATTGGGTCGCGCGCAGTTTGGAAAAGCCAGCGCAGCTTATTTGTTCACGTGGAAATCATTGTCCACGTGATCCGGCGTGTTACCAACCCTGTAAAGGATAAGCCGAGTGTGTGCTTATCGGATCCAGCAGTTGGTGTTGGTCTGAAGGTTTTTGTATGCATGCTTTTTTGGAATAAGAAGTTATCGACCAACCTGTTCTGAAAATGCTCAGAACTTGCGTTAGAATCACGACAAATTTCGATGAAATTCTGCGCATCAAAGACTGTGCAAAGGTTATGTAAATTCAGTTCGCTCACGTGAGAGCCACTGCTAAAGTGGCCCGCGTTGGCACCTCGGTGGGGAAGTTTGAGATGTATCAAGTGGTTGCCATTAGCCTTGACCCAGCATTGCTGAGTTTAATCAAGCATTATTGCCAATTGGATGATCAGCGTTGGCAATTTCGCAGCTTTCCAACGGTTGGAAGTTACCTCACCGCACCGCGAACTGAAGATGCGATTGATTTGTTGTTTTTTGATGCCAAGGGCATTGTGGCAGGCTTAGAAGAAAAGCGGCTGGTGTGTTTTATGGCACCCTTGGCGCTGCGGGTGGTGGTGACTGATCCGCAACATGAAGATGTGATTTTGCAGCATTTAGAACATTTTCATAGTTTTGTTGGCCAAGATTTGAATTATGACCACCTGAAACAATTATTTGAAAACGCGGCGCGCTTGAGCCAATTGCCGTTAGCAGAATCGGCCCGACGCTTAATTGGTCGCTTAACTGAATATCCAGTATTTCCGTCGATTTGTCAGGAACTGCGCGAGCTTTTGAAGGATCCTGAGGTCGAGATCGCCAAAGTAACGGCTTTGGTCAGTCGAGATCCGTTGATCGTGTCGCGATTGATGCAATTGGTGAATTCTCCCTATATGGGGTTTGCCAGTGAAACTTGGTCATTGCAAACAGCCATCAACCGGCTGGGATTTCAGATGTTACAAACCTTGGTGTTGATGTTGTCCATCAAGGCGCGGCAAGCGGAGTTAGGCCATCGCGAGCATGAAAGCGTATTGGATGCGGTGTTACAAGACGCGGCGCAATGTCGCCAGCTCGCGCAAAGTTGTGGCTACGCGCGGACTTTGCAAGACCAAGTATTTATTACGGCAATTTTAAGTGGTTTTGGCAAATTGGTGTTGTTGCAAAATGGCTTTGATTTGTCGGATGCCGCATTACAAGAAGATGCTAAGCAAGGTGGATTGAGCTACCTCGCAGTGTCTGCTTTTGTGATGACTTTATGGGGCTTTGAACAAGAAGTGGTGCAAGCCTTGTTGCAACAACAACAATGGCAAGCAGGCGGAGCCTCCTCACAAAAGGTCAGTCGATGTTTATATTTGGCTAGGCTGAAAAAACTAAATTTAATCAGCGTGTTGCCAGAAGATGAAAAGCAGCAAATTCGCGAAGCGGGATTTGCCAGTGTGATTTAACAGGCCCTTTCGTCGATCGGGCCTGAACGACGTACAAAGGAAAGGTCTGATGTCAATAAAAAAACTGGGGTTGATGACGGCGGTACTGGCGGGTTTAGGCGCGGGTTATTGGTGGTATTCAACGCAAGAGAGTGCGCCAACTGCCGCCAATACTGGGGCCAACTCAGCGGCACCCGGTACAGCGGTACCCGGAGCTGCAGCTCCCGGAACACAGGTCCAAGGCCAAAGACCCCAAGGACAAGCACAAGGACAGCGTCCCCAAGGGCAACGGCCGCAAGGAGGCCCACGGCAAGGGGGCGGTGGCATGAATCCTTGGAATGCGCCAGTGCCTGTGACTGTCGTGACCGCACAAACCGGCGATTTAAAAGTGCAATTCAAAACCATTGGAACCGTCACGGCCAGTAACACAGTGTTGGTGCAAAGTCGCGTCAGCGGGCCATTGTTAAAATTGCATTTTGCTGAAGGCCAAACGGTTAAAGCCGGTCAGTTATTGGCAGAAATCGATGCCGCGCCTTATCAAGTCAAACTCGCCCAAGCGGAAGGCCAATTACAACAAAACGTCGCGCAACTGAAAAATGCCGAGGCAGATTTAGGGCTATACACTAAGCTGCAAGCACAAGGTTCGATATCGCAGCAGCAATTAAATGCCCAGCAAGCGCTGGTCAATCAGCTGAAAGGGTCAATCAAGTCCAATCAAGCACAAATCGACGCTGCTGCATTGGAATTGTCTTACACCAAAATAGTGGCGCCGATCTCTGGTAAATTGGGCTTACGCAAGGTGGATGCAGGGAACCTAGTGCAAGCCAATAGCGCAGAAGGCTTGGTTACCATTACGCAAAGTTCGCCGCTTTATGTCACTTTTAGCATCCCAGAAAATCAGCTGCAGTCGTTACGCGCCGCGGTGGCCGAAGGCAAACCTTTAGTCACCGAAGCTTGGGATCGCAACGAGAAACAAATCCTCAGCAAAGGTGAGTTAACCACCTTAGATAACCAAATTGATTTGGCGACTGGCACACTCAAACTGAAAGCCAGTTTCAAGAATGAAGATGACGCGTTATTCCCGAACCAGTTTGTCAATGTCCGTCTGAATATTGCGGAAAAAACGGGCGCCATCACCATTCCGCAAGATGCTGTGCAGTACGGCTCGGAAGGGACTTTTGTGTTCGCGATTGCGGAGGGCAAAGCGGTGATGCGTCCGCTAGAACTTGGCGTGGTGGATAACGGCCGAATTGAAGTGCGCAGTGGCTTG
Source organism: uncultured Rheinheimera sp. (assembly GCA_964540955.1). Lineage (GTDB taxonomy): Bacteria > Pseudomonadota > Gammaproteobacteria > Enterobacterales > Alteromonadaceae > Pararheinheimera. Next base: position 26,123 of record CAZIPG010000002.1, on the reverse strand, counting down.
CAACCCGGTGAGCAAGTGGTGATGCAAGGTTTAGACAGATTGCGGCCAGGTCGTGAAGTGGTGCTATTAGAAATTGATGGCGTTGCCCAAAAGCAGCCTGAGCAGAAACAGCCAGCCAAACCTAATCCAACTGCCCAAGGCTGAGGTTTGCTATGAATCTGTCCAAGCCCTTTATTTTACGGCCCGTTGCCACGGCATTGTTGATGCTGGCGATTTTGATTGCGGGCCTCTTGAGTTATCGGTTATTGCCAGTTGCCGCATTGCCGCAAGTCGACTATCCGATTATTCAAGTGTTTAGCTTTTATCCTGGCGCGAGTCCAGACGTGATGGCGCGGACAGTCACCGCGCCGCTAGAACGTCGTCTTGGCCAAATTCCAGGCCTCAAGCAAATGTCATCGAGCAGTAGTGCGGGCAGTTCAGTGCTGACGCTGCAATTTGCGCTGGTGGTTGATATGGGGGTCGCGGAGCAAGAAGTGCAAGCGGCCATTAATACCTCCTCGTCATTGCTGCCAAGCGACATGCCGTCACCGCCGATTTATCGCAAAGTAAACCCTGCGGATGCACCCATTTTAACGCTGGCGGTGAGTTCGACGTCCATGCCGTTGCCGCAAGTGTATGACTTAGTGGATACCCGCGTGGCACAAAAACTCGCGCAAGTCAGTGGAGTGGGTATGGTGAGTTTGGCGGGAGGACAACGGCCTGCCATTCGCGTCAAAGCCAATCCTGCGGCGCTGGCCAGTTTAAATTTGACGATGGAGCAATTACGCAGCGCTATTGTTGCCGCCAACACCAACCAGCCCAAAGGCAGTTTTGACGGACCATTCCGTTCCACCATGTTAGATGCCAATGATCAAATGCGCAGTACCAGCGAGTATGAGCAATTGATTGTTGCTTTCAAGGGCGATGCTCCAGTGCGTTTGGGCGATGTGGCACGCATTGAACAAGGTGCTGAAGATCGTTTCTTAGCCGCTTGGGCGAATGAACAGCCAGCGGTCCTGATTAACATCCAGCGCCAGCCAGGCGCGAATGTGATTGAAGTGGCTGATAGCGTGCGCGCGATTTTACCGCAATTAACCGCTTCATTACCTGCAGCACTGGAGGTAACTGTATTAACCGATCGCACCCAAAGTATTCGTTCTGCCGTGCGGGATGTGCAACATGAATTAATTTTCGCCATTTGTTTGGTGATTGCCGTCACGTTTATGTTCTTGCGCACCATTCCTGCGACCATTATTCCATCATTGGCAGTGCCGTTATCGTTAATTGGGACTTTTGCGGTGATGGTTTGGTTTGAATTTTCTATCAACAACTTGACCTTGATGGCGCTCACTATCGCCACCGGTTTTGTCGTCGATGATGCCATCGTGATGTTAGAAAACATCGCGCGTCATCGGGAACAGGGCAAATCGCCATTGCAGGCTGCGCTAGAAGGCGCGAAAGAAATTGGTTTTACACTGATTTCATTAACTTTTTCACTAATTGCCGTACTGATCCCGCTGTTGTTCATGGCCGATGTCGTTGGCCGTTTATTCTTTGAATTTGCGGTGACACTTGCCATCGCCATTCTGTTGTCGTTAGTGGTGTCATTAACCTTAACGCCAATGTTGTGTGCCCGCTTACTGAAAACATTACCGGCCCATCACCAAGATGCGCCCGATTGGATGGACAAAATCATCGCGCGCTATGGCGAGATGCTGCGCTGGGTGTTAGCCCATCAGCGGTTGGGAATGTTGGCGATGGCGGCAACTGTGGTGTTAACTGCGGTGCTTTATATCGCTGTACCCAAAGGTTTTTTCCCGGTGCAAGACAGTGGCGTGATCCAAGTCGTGACCGAAGCTCCGCAAGATGTGTCCTTTGCTGCAATGGCCAGTCGCCAACAGGCGCTTGGCAAGGCCTTGCTGACGCATCCTGATGTGGCGAGTCTGACTTCGTTTATTGGCGTCGATGGTAGCAATGTCAGCTTGAACAGCGGGCGTATTTTATTGAATCTAAAACCGCATGGCGAGCGCGAGCAAACTGCGGTGGAAATTATTCAGCAATTGGAGCAGCAGGCGGCGCAAGTTCCAGGCATCAAAGGCTGGTTCCAAAGTGTGCAAGAGTTAAGTATTGAAGACAAAGTGAGTCGCACCCAGTATCAATTTACCTTGAGTTCTCCGCAAAGTGACGAGTTAGCGGCGGTGTTACCGCAAGTGATGCAAGCCTTGCAACAACGGCCAGAGCTCAGTGAGGTTGCGCATGATTTGCAGGAAGAAGGCCTACAAGCCTATGTCGATATCGATCGCACTGCAGCGGCGCGCTTGGGCATTACGGTCAGTCAAATTGGCACCGCCTTGCAAAGCTCATACAGCCAGCGGCAAATAGCGACACTATTTACCCAAGCCAACCAATATCGAGTGATTTTGGAAGTCGATCCTGAGCAGGCGCAGGGGCTCGATGCACTGGATAAGCTGTACATCAATGCTGCATCCGGTGAACCGGTGCCACTGAGTGCGATTGCGAAAATTAGTCAGCAGCCCGCGAAGTTATTGATTAACCATCAAGGCCAGTTCCCCACTGTGACTTTGTCGTTCAATCTGGCAGCGGGACATTCGCTGGGTGAAGCGGTGGATGCTATCCAACAAACCTTGGCGCAGTTGCAGTTACCCGCATCCGTCGAAGTGAAATTACAAGGGGCTGCAGAGGCATTTGTTACCTCACTTGATAATACTCTGTGGTTAATTTTGGCCGCGATTGTCACTATGTATATTGTGCTCGGCATTTTGTACGAAAGTTTAATTCATCCTATCACTATCCTGTCGACGTTACCTTCAGCAACCGTGGGGGCTTTAGCGGCCTTGTTGCTAATGCAGCAACCGTTGGATCTGATTGCGGTCATCGGCAGCGTGCTGCTGATTGGTTTGGTGAAGAAAAACGGCATCATGATGGTCGATTTTGCCTTGGATGCGCAGCGTCAACATGGCTTATCGCCGCAAGAAGCCATTTATCAAGCGGCTTTGTTGCGTTTCCGCCCCATTCTAATGACGACTTTGGCGGCATTATTCGGTGCGATCCCGCTGTTGCTGGCCAGTGGCGCAGGGGCGGAATTACGCCAACCCTTGGGGTTAGTGATGGTGGGTGGTTTGTTGGTCAGCCAAGTGCTGACGCTGTTCACCACGCCAGTGGTGTATTTGTGGTTTGATCGCCATTTCACCAAGTCTGAAACCGCATTGGAGCCTGAATTATCATGAAACTCGCGGATGCGTTTATTCACCGGCCAGTCGCTAGCTGTTTATTTGCGGTGGCCATTGTGTTGCTCGGCATCATTAGCTATCGGCAATTACCGGTAGCGCCGTTGCCTGCCGTTGATTTTCCAATGATTGTCGTGACCGCAAGTTTGCCAGGAGCAAGTCCAGAAAGTATGGCGGCAACAGTAGCAACGCCGTTGGAGCGTGCTCTGGGCAGCATTGCCGGCATCAAACGCATCAGTTCGAACTCGAATCAGGGGTCTACCCAAGTTCGTTTGGAATTTGAATTAGATCGGGATGTCGATGAGGCTGCGCGCGATGTGCAAGCAGCCATCAATACGGTGCGTTCGCAATTACCTGCCGGCATGCCCGGTAACCCAACGTATCGCAAGTTTAATCCTTCGCAAATGCCGGTCATGGCGTTGGCGCTCAGTTCTAGCAGCTTGTCTGCGCCGGAACTTTATGACAGTGCAGCGACCATTTTGAGCCAAAAGATTTTACAAATCCAAGGGGTCGGCGAAGTTGAAATTGTCGGATCTTCGCTGCCAGCGGTGCGCGTGCAACTCAATCCCGCCATGCTCAGCCACTATGGCATCGCGCTGGATGAAGTGCGTACTGCCATTAGTACGCTCAATACCAATGTGCCGCTTGGTACTTTAGAAACTGAGGATTTACGCTGGCAAATTGCCACCAGCCAAACATTACGTAGCAGTGCCGATTACCAACAGCTGATTATCAAAACCGTCAATGGTGCCCCGATCCGCTTGGCGGATGTGGCAACGGTCAGCGATTCCACCGAAAACCGTTACAGCGCGGGTTTTCATAACGATAAACCGGCTGTGATTATGCAAATCAGTCGTCGCAGTGGCGCCAATATTGTCGCGACCATCGATGCGATTTATCAGCAATTACCCGTGTTACAAGCGTTATCTCCCAAGGATGCCACCTTAGCTGTGGTGATGGACCGCTCGCCGGTGATCCGCGCCACGCTGAAAGAAGCCGAAATTAGTTTGGCGATTTCGATTGGTTTAGTGGTCGCAGTGGTGTTGCTGTTTTTGAAAAGCTGGCGCAGTGCCCTTATTCCGACGCTGGCCATTCCTGTGGCCTTGGTGGGGGCTTTTTCTTTGATGTTGGCGTTTGGCTTTTCGCTGAATAACCTGTCGGTCATGGCGCTGATTGTTGCTGCAGGCTTAGTTGTTGACGATGCGATTGTGGTGTTAGAGAACATTAAGCGGCATCTCGAACTTGGCAAAACGCCGATGCAAGCGGCCCGTGATGGCGCGGCGGAAGTGGGCTATACCCTGATAGCGATGAATTTAGCCTTGGTGGTGGTGTTTTTATCAATCTTGTTTATGGGCGGTTTGGTTGAACGGTTGTTCCGCGAGTTCTCGATCACTTTAGTCGGCGCCATGCTGATTTCATTATTGATGTCGCTGACGTTAACTCCAGCCTTGGCCGCGGCATTATTGCGTCGGTCACGCCAATTATCTGCAACAGCCCCAGCCACAGCCCCAGCCTCTTCGAGCCTGTCAGATGCAAACGAAGGTGCTGGCCGCTTTGCTCAATTTCAACGCTTGTACACCAGCAGTTTGCGGACGGTGTTGGCTTATAAAAAGTCGGTGTTAGTGGCCTTAGTGGCCTTATTTGGTTTGAATGTTTGGTTATTTCAGCAACTGCCAGGCGGCATGTTGCCTGATCAAGATACTGGGCAGCTGAATGGCTTTGTACGTGGGGATGATGGTTTTTCCTTCCAAATTATGCAGCCGAAAATTGAAGCCTTCCGCCAGTTTTTATTAAAGGATCCGGCGGTCGCCGATGTCACTGGCGCCAGTGGTGGCGCGATGGGGCTTAGTAATTCGTTGTTGCGCGTCCGTTTAAAACCGCTCAGTGAACGCAAAATTTCCGCGCAGGAAGTCGTCGACCGCATTCGCATGAATGCGCCGAAAATTGCAGGCGGCATGTTGTTTATGAGCGTGGATCAGGACATTCGCTTGTCATCGCCATTTGCCAGCAGCGATTATGAAGTGTTGCTGATGTCTGGCGATCTGCAGGAACTCAATAAATGGAGCAAAAAAGTTGCTGAGGGCATGAAAGAGTTGCCCGAGTTGGTGGATGTCAATTCACCGGGGGGCGAAGATGCGCAGCAGGTGGTGCTCAGTATCGACCGTGAAGCCGCCCAGCGCTTGGGGGTGGACATGCGCACAGTGGCCACCTTACTCAATAACTCTTTTTCCCAGCGCCAAGTGGCCACTTTATTTGATGAGATGAACCAATATCGGGTGGTGATGGAGCTTGCGCCTGGTTATACCGCGCAACCCGAAGTGCTCAAGCAGTTGATGCTGATCAGCCGAACCGGTGAGCGAGTGCCGCTCAGTGCGATTGCCAGCTACGACTATGGCTTAGCCAGCGATCGGGTACGCCATGACAATCAATTTGCCTCCAAAGGCATCGGTTATGCGCTCGCACCGGGCGTTACAGCCGAACAAGCGGATGCAGCCATCGATCAATTGTTGGCGGAATTGATGTTGCCAACCAGTATTTTCAGCGTCAATGGCGAGGATCAACGCAATGCCACATTCAGCCAAGGCGACCAATTCTGGTTGTTTGTTGGGGTTGTGCTGGCGGTGTACTTGCTACTGGGGATTTTGTATGAAAGTTTATTGCAACCGCTGACTATCTTGTCGACCTTGCCTTGTGCGGCGCTGGGGGCTTTGCTCGCGTTGTATTTCAGCGGAACTGCCTTGAATTTGATTGCGCAACTCGGCTTATTTTTATTGATTGGTATCGTGATGAAAAACGCCATTTTGTTGGTCGATTTTGCGCTCAATGCCGAACGAACCCTGAAATTAAGCCCTTATGAAGCCATTGTGCTTGCCGGTCAGCAACGCTTGCGGCCCATTCTAATGACTAATTTTGCGGCCATGTTAGGAGCTGTGCCTTTATTAATGGGGATGGGTGAGGGCGCTGAGTTAAGGCAACCGCTCGGAGTGACGATTGTCGGCGGTTTAGCAGTGAGCCAGTTATTCACGTTGTATACCACCCCAGTGGTTTATTTGCTGCTTAGTCGGTTTCGTCGGCATGCGCCAGTGACAACCTTGGAAGAAGTTGACCACTTATCTGCTAATTTGACAGAGCCACACTCGGTGAAAACGGCAACGCCGCAAGGCTGATAGCGACCCTTGGCGCTGTGATTACTGATGTGATTGAGGATATGATTGCAGGTGATTGCGGTTGAGGCCACTGGTCATTTGCGTCGATAGGCATGAAAAAAGCTCGGCAGTCTTTGCAAGACTCGCCGAGCTTTTTAGTTGTTGCTATCTGAGAAAATTTAGATGCCTTCGCCCAAAAACACCCGGCTGTAACGTGGCTTCAAATATGTTTGTTGCCCTTGCGACAGTCCCAATAACTTAAAACGCGTTTTATCGAGTTCAACGTGGATCAATTCATGCTCTGCGGAAGAGAGCTCCAGTCGCACTGCTGGGCCTACCACTGTGATCACGTCGATGCGAGCAGGAATGGCTTCATCTTCCGGTTGAAGCAAGACCTCAATTTCATGGGGACGCACATAAGCTAAACCCGGTTGTTCAAATTCGTTGGCGCTGGCTGGGGTGTCGGCTTGAGCTTGCTGAATCAGCGTATCCCCTTGACGCACACGGGCGTGAAATAAATTCACCGTGCCTAAAAATTCATACACAAACGGATTGGCGGGATGATCATAGACTTGTTCAGGGGTGCCATCTTGCTCAACTCGGCCTTTGTTCATCACCACGATGCGATCGGCGACTTCCAGCGCTTCTTCTTGGTCGTGGGTCACAAAAACTGACGTCACATGGATTTCATCATGCAAACGACGCAGCCAGCGGCGCAGTTCTGCACGAACTTTCGCATCCAAAGCTCCGAAGGGTTCATCCAATAGCAATACCTTGGGTTCAACCGCTAATGCACGCGCAAGAGCGATCCGTTGGCGTTGCCCCCCAGATAATTGCGAAGGATAGCGATCGGCCGTCCAATCCAGTTGCACTAATTCCAACAGTTTGTGCACCCGTTTTTGAATTTCAGCGTTGCTGGGCCTAAATTTTTTCGGTTTAACGCTCAGGCCAAAGCCGACGTTTTCCGCAACCGTCATATGTTTGAATAACGCGTAATGTTGAAACACAAAACCAACGCCGCGCTCGCTAACGTGCTGATGGCTAATATCTTCCCCATGAAACAGAATGCGGCCAGCATCGGCTTGTTCTAAGCCTGCAATCAAGCGTAATAAAGTCGTTTTGCCAGAACCCGATGGGCCCAGTAACGCGGTGAGTTGACCGCTTTCAATCGATAATGAGACATTGTCGACTGCGACAAAGTCCCCAAATTTTTTCTGAAGTTGTTGCACCTCAATACTCATAGTGCCCTCAACGTTGGTTTTGTCTGTGTAACAAGGCGGATACGCGGCTACAGTCTGGGCTTGAGCCAGCCATGTGGCCAAGTTCGGCTTGCGCCATGGCATTTTCATACCAACGACTCAACATCAATAATTGTTGCTGCCAACGGTGGGTCAGTGTGAACATCAGTGCTGCTCCTTGTTTAGACATCTAAATGCCTGAAATGCTAAATTGCATTAAACCAGAGCTTCTTAATAACTTTAAATACTTTTTTTTCGATAATTAATAACCAAAGTTATAAGAAAGATGTTGCAGCGAGTGATGCGAATATCGTTATGGGATTAATCCATCCCAGGTTTTTGCCGACGAAGTGCCTTGGTAGAGCCTTGGTGTTTTTTACTGGCGAGTCGTCGTTGTTGGCTGGCATAGGTTGGTTTCGTGGCATAACGTTTTTTGGCAACGATGCCTGCACTGGCCAATAACATGATGAGCTGGTTCAGAGCCTGTTGCCTGTTGAGTTCTTGGCTCCGATGTTCCTGACATTTGATGATGATTTTGCCGGAAGGGCTGATGCGGTGATCTGAGCGTTGCAGCAAGGCGCTTTTGTAATGTGGCGGTAAACTGGACGCATGAATATCGAAGCTCAATTGCATTGCAGTTTCAGTTTTATTGACATGCTGGCCCCCCGGGCCGCTGGCTCGGATGGCTTGCCATGAGATCTCAACCTCAGCAATTGCACACTTTGCGTCAATTTCAATCACGCGGTATCCCCCAAAAAACAACATCATACCATGGAAAATGCCATGGAAAATGCTATGGAAAGTCGGCTTGGTTTTTTGCAACAGCAGCTGGGGATAGCACTCTGCCTGCGGCGATAGTTTTGTTGTTCAGTCAAAAGTGATAGAATCCATACTCTTTATAAGGTTATCCCGTCCATTTAGGAATGAATCATGAGTCAATTACCCGCCTGTCCGCAATGCCAATCAAGTTACACTTACCAAGATGGAGTGCAATTGATTTGCCCTGAATGTGGTCATGAATGGCAAGCAGGCGCAACCACTGAAGCCACAGAAACCGCCAAAGTGGTGCGTGATGCTGCCGGCAATATTTTGCAAGATGGCGATACTGTCACGGTTATTAAAGATCTGAAAGTGAAAGGTTCTTCTGCAGTGGTAAAAATTGGTACTAAGGTCAAAGGGATCCGCTTAGTCGAGGGTGATCACGATATCGACTGTAAAATCGACGGTTTTGGCGCGATGAGTTTAAAATCAGAGTTTGTGAAGAAAGTTTAAGGTTAGCAGCCATCAATTTTAAACACAGGGGCAAGGTTGAGCCCCTGAGTTTGTTTGAATGATTGCTTGGATTTGCGGGTCATCTGCACCCAATTGTTTAGTCGTTCGATTTAAATGTCGCCGCGTCTAAAATGGCCCACAAGTGGATGACCAAGGCGACAATGCCAGGGACTATCAACCACCACAAAGCATAACCCACAGCACAAAATACAAAAAATAGAATGGCAGCCATGAGGCGGCCTTGCACCAGTTGGCCTAAACCAGGGAACGGAATATTACACAGGGCCGCAATTACATTACCGCCAGAACCTTGACTTGCCATGATAGATTCTCCTCACACCGAACTGCTGTACACTTAATAACAGCAATGGTTGTATCACTTCAATAATTCACTTCTTTGCAGAGTACCGCAAAATTTTATCGCGTCCAGCAGGGATCTGTAACACGATGTGAGCATAGATACAATTTTACAGAGTCATGGCTATTCAGAAACTGTCGTTGATGGTGTTGGCTCGGTGATAAAACCCAACTTTAAAATGCCAGCTTGTTGCACTGCCGCCATCGTGGTGACGACATGCTCATAAGCCACGGCTTTATCACCGCGCAAGTGGATTTCAGGTTGTGGATTTTGTGCCGCGGCTTGCGCTAATTTGTCGTGCAAGCTGTTGCGGTCGACTAATTGTTGCTGCCAATACACCTGACCTTGGGCATCCACAGTAATTTCAATGGTCGTTATTTTCGCGGGTTCAGGTTGATTGCTCGCCCTTGGCAAATCAACTTTCACCGAATGGGTGATCACCGGCACCGTGATGATAAATATGATGAGAAGCACCAACATCACGTCCACTAAAGGCGTCATATTGATTTCACTCATTACTTCGTCCGAGTTTTCGAAGTCGCCACCAAATGCCATTATGCAACTCCTGATAATGAGCGCACTGCAGCCTTTGGCGCCGAGCCGGTGAGAAAATAAGCATGCAATTGAAAGGCGAAGCGATTGAGTTTGCTGATGATGCCTTTATTGCCTCGACTCAGCGCGTTGTAAGCCAGCACTGCTGGGATGGCAACCGCTAAGCCAAAGGCCGTCATGATCAGCGCTTCGCCCACGGGGCCTGCAACTTTATCAATACTGGCTTGGCCACTGACACCAATGCCTACGAGTGCATGATAAATACCCCACACAGTGCCAAATAAGCCAATAAAAGGTGCAGTCGAACCGACAGAAGCCAAAATCGCCAAGCCTTTTTGCATGTTCTCTGCACTTTCGTCGATCGCCCCTTTTAAGGTTGAAGTCAGCCAATCAGACAAGGGCAAATTGCCATGCAAATCCTCTTTATGACTGCTGTGATGTTCTAAAGCTTGTTGGCCCTGATCGGCTAAATAACGAAATGGGTTGTGCAGTCCATGCTGGTTGCTACTTTGGCTAAGCGTCTGCAAACCAGCACTAAAGGATTGGGTATGCCAAAAATCTCGGCTGGCAGTGGCGATTTTTTGCAATTGCCATAAACGCCAAGCTCTGATGACGATGACACACCAACTGGCGATCGACATGAACAAAAGCACGACTGCGACGGCTTTGATGACTGCGTCAGATTGTTGCCAGAGTGCGGAAATACCATAGGGATTTGCTTGCATCATTGTATTCCTTAACAGGGCAAACGCTTATTGCGTTTGGTTGAGTGAAAAATTAATTGGCATTTCATACCAATAATCGATGGCCTGACCATTTTGGCTGGCCGCAGTGAATCGCCATTGTTTGACGGCTTGCAGTGCAGCTTGATCTAAACGCGAGAACCCACTGCTGCGTTTGATTTGAATAGACTCCACTTTGCCCAGTTTACTGACGAGTAATAACAGCAAAACCGTGCCCTGTTCTTTGCGCTTACGTGAGATTTTGGGGTACAGCGGTGCTTGGTTTTGCGCACTTGTTGCGGCCGTGCTGGGCAGTTGCAACGCTGTTTGCTCGTTGTGTTGCTTGGTTGCTGGTTTCGAGGTAGCGGGTGTTGCTGACGCTGAGGCTAACTGCGAGATTGCACGGGCAGATTCGGGACCGCTCGGTAAAGGTTTGGCTGCCACAGGGCGAGCCGCTTGGGTTGGCGTTTTATGGCGGTGCGAATGCTTGCTTTGCGAACTGCTGTTTCGCGATTTGTTCATCTGCTTAGGTGTGAGCCTAGGTTGCGGCTGGACAGGTTTTGCCGGTGGCGTCTGCACGGCTGCTGGCGCGACTAATAATCCCGTCAAGGCAGGCGGTTGTTCCGCCTTCACCGATGTGGTTAAGCTTTTTGGCGGTTGCACGTTCAGCCAAGCAAATGCTAAGGCAGCACCATGACAGACCAACACCAATGCGAAAACACCGAGGTAGCGAAACTTGACCAAAATAACCAGCCGATCATAAAGTGTAATTGATAATTGTTCTCATTATAGTTAAGTGCGTGGCCCTTGCCTAGACTTGAATGAGAATTAGTTGCAATAGCTGTTAAGAATGCTTGCATGGCCAGTTTCACGCATTGCCGTTTTAAGGATTGCCGTTTTGCTAGAAGATGGCCGGTTTGACTCAGTTGCTGGCTTCGCTGAGTTATCGGCTTTAATGAGTTATCGGCTTTACCGTTGACCGTTTTGCAGAACATGCATGACTGAAGCGCTTTTTCAAAGGCGATGCGTATGGCGCATCTGATTCACTTTGAATTCAGCGCTGACCCGCCACTTTGTACCGAGTTTCGTTCGCTTGGCTGGTAGCGAACTTTAGTTGTGTTACACTCAAGTTAAATTTTAAGCACAGGATTGCCTCATGTTCACTAATGCTCGCACGTGTATCAAAACGCTTTGCACTCGTGTTGTCTGCTCATTATTCGCCTTGGTTGCGCTACCCACTGCTGTTTTTGCTGCGCCCGCCGCTGTAATTCCGCCGCCGTTAGAGCCATGGCAAGCTTGGGTGAGCAAAGACTTACCCGAACGTTTTTGTCCATGGTTTCAAGATGCGCAAGACAAACATTGTTTATTTGTGCGACAAACCTCGTTAGCCGCCACTGAGCAAGGGGCGCAATTGCAACAAGATGTACAAAGTTACAGCAAACAATTGTGGGCCTTGCCTGGCGATCAGCGCGCATGGCCCCAACAGGTAAAAGTGCAGAGCTTAGATGAGCGCGGCCAACTGCAAGGCATTGCGCAAGCTGTTGCGGTGCGTGAGGTCAATAATCGTCCAGAAATTCAATTGCCTGTTGGTCGCGTGCGGATCACGGCAATCTATCAATGGGCAGCACTGCCTGAGGCTTTAGAATTACCAAATGGCACTCCACCCGTGGCGCTGAGCGTCAATGGTCAGCAGGTAGCGCAGCCGATGTGGGATCAACAACGGTTATTATTACGTGCAACGCCTGCACCTGAACAAGGCGAAAGTCGGGTGCAGATGCGAGTATTCCGCTTACTCAGTGACGCCATTCCTTATCAATTAACCACGTTCATTCGGGTTGATGTCAGTGTGCCATCGCGAGAATTAAAAATCCCAATGCCGCTGCCGGAAGGATTTGTGTTGGCAGGCATTGAAGGGGATTTACCAGTGACCATTCGCCAAGATGGCAGCTTGAGTGTCAGCGCCTTATCTGGCAATTATCAAATCAAGTTAACGGCTTTACGTTTTACTGCCAATGGAGCGATCCGTAAGCCTAATTTACCTGAGCCTTGGCCAGATGCAGAAGTTTGGGCTTTTCAAGGCGATAGCCAAATTCGTACGGCACAGTTAGAAGGGGCTGTCAGTATCGATCCTCAGCAAAGTGACGCGCCTTCGGACTGGCAACAATATCCGCAATATTTAGTGAATGACGAGAATGAACTGAAAATTTCGCAGTTGGCAGGGCCTGCCAGCAATGAGCGTGACGCAGTCCGGTTGCAACGCACCATGTGGTTATCGCCAACCACCCAGCAGTTCACGGTGGAAGATCAATTGCAGGGGCAGCTGCGTTCTGTCGCGCGCCTCACTTTATTACCCCCGCTTGAGCCTGGCCGTATTGAAGTGTCTGGCGAAGCTCGGCTGATCAACCAACTCTCAGCAGAAAGCAAAGGCGCGGGTGTGGAAATTCGGCAGTCAGATTTATCGGTTGTGGCCCTGAGTCAATTGCCCCAGCAACGACAATTGCCAGTGCATGGTTGGGATATCCCGGTCGACACTGTGACAACCACTGTATATTTACCGAGCGGTTGGGCGGCCTTGGCCGTATTTGGCGCTAGCCAAGTCTATGGCGATTGGCTGCATGCTTGGGATTTATGGGATATGTTTTTGGTGATGTTATTAACAGTCACTGCGTATCGGTTATTGGGAGTGCCTGCCGCTGGGGCGATGTTGTTATGGTTATTGCTGGCTTACCAGAAAAGCCAAGCCCCCGACTTGCTGTGGTTATTGGTGTTCGCCAGTTTAGCGCTTGTGAAGTATAGCCGTGGTCGCCTTGCGACTGTCAGTCAATGGCTCGCCAAAGGCGCTTTGCTTTGGTTGGGGATTTCGTTACTGACTTTAGCCACCGATGAGCTGCGGTTGGCGATTTATCCCCAGCTCGCCAGTCAGGGGTATGGTGCAGTGCAACACGATGGTTTTGCCGAGCGGCAAGAGCTGAAAGTGGCAGCGCCAGCGCCCGCCGCGTCGATGGCGGAATTTGCTGAAGAAGAAATGGCGAAAGCCGAGCGACGCAAAGCCAGTCTGATGGAGAAAATTGAAGTGACAGGTTCTCGCATCCAGAGATCTGATTATGACTTGGCTTCAGCCCAACCCGATCTGGTGTATGGCGTGCAAGCAACCGATCCCGCCAATAAAATTCAAACCGGCCCAGCATTACCACAATGGCGTTCCAGAGCCTTGTCGGTTGAATTTGCAGGCCCAGTCAGTGCCGAGCAACAATGGCAAGTGTATTTGATCCCAGCATGGCTACAAAGCTTAGGCCGAGTGCTGTTGGTGCTGTTAAGTGTGGGCTTATTTATGTTGTTACTAGCGCCATGGCGAACAGAACTCAAAGAGGCTATCAAAAGAGTCAAGCCAACTGCGGCCGCAGCACTATTCGCGTTCTGTACGATGTTTCAGCAGCCTACTGCGCAAGCACAAGCCATTCCATCGCCGGAATTGTTGCAGCAGCTGCAAGAACATCTACATAAACCGGCGGAGTGCACCCCGGATTGTACCAGCATCGAACGCGTCACTATTGCCGCTAATGGCGATGAGTTGCGGGTGTCGATGTGGGTGCATAGTCAAGATTTTCAGGTGTATCCGTTACCGATCTCGCCAGATTTGGCCAGCCAAGTGACCATCAATCAACAAGATGCCGAACTATATCGTTTGGATGATCAATTGGTGATTGCTTTGGCCAAAGGTGTGCATCAGATTGATTTGAAAGTAAACGTCACTGGTATCAAGCAACTGAATTTAACCTTTCCACAGCATTGGCATCAGCTGCAAACGCAATTAACAGCGTGGCAAATGACGCCGCAACTCAGTCAAGGTGAGCAGAGTTGGCAAGTGCGCCTGGATCGTCAAATCACCGCAAGTACGCAGGAAACTGTGACCACGCAAGCTATCACCGGCCGAGCGCTCATCACCCGCGAATTCAATTTAGGCTTGGTGTGGCAAATTCAGACCCATGTCAGGCGACTCGATCAAAGTAATGAAATGCTGCAAATTGAGTATCCGTTGCTGGCGGGTGAACAACCATTGACTGATTTCAAGCAGCAAGATGGCAAACTCCAGATCACCTTGGCGCCTGGTCAGGCGGAACTTTGGTTTAACTCGAATTTACCAGTCAGCAAGCAATTGGTATTGCAAAGTCCAGCGCAGCAACAGTTCGTCGAACGCTGGCATCTGAAAGCAAGCCCGGATTGGCATGTGCAAAGTGAAGGCAATGCCGGGCAATTTACCTCGATGCAACAGCCAGTTTGGCAACCTTGGCCAACCGAGCAAGTGGCTTTAACTTTCCACAAACCTCAGGCGGTGCCAGGGGATTTATTGACGGTTTTGGACTCGCAGATGTATGTCCGTCAAGGTGAACAAATCCAGCATGTGAAACTTCAGCTGTCTCTGTTGGCTTCACAAACGCAGCCACTGACACTGACTTTACCTGCCAATATTCAGCTGACCAAAGCAACACTGGGTGGCAACAACTTACCGCGCCAGTTGCAAAGTGCTGATTATTTGGTACAAATTCCGCCAGGACGCCATACGTTGCAATTAGAGTGGGACGTGCCGCAAGCCATCAACATGCATTCGGTCTATCCTGCGGTGAAGTTATCAGCCCCAGCAGCCAATATTCATTTGTCGCTGGAGCTGCCGCATAACCGTTGGTTATTGGCTTTGGGAGGGCCTGTGTCAGGCCCAGCGCTATTGTTTTGGGGTATTTTGGCCCTGGCAGTGGCTTTGGCTTATTTGGTTGCCAAGTCTGGGTTAACGCCGCTCAGCTTACGAGATTCCGTTTTGTTATTTTGTGGCATGAGCGCCATTAGTTTGTGGGTTCCGGTGGCGTTATCAACAGCCTTGATTTTGGTCGGGTGGCGCGGACGGCAAGTGGAATTGCGTGGCAATTGGGCTCGTTTAAGTGTGATCAGTTTAGTGCTGCTATTGGTTGGGGCGCTCATCGCATTGTTGGTGTCGGTGCCTCAAGGGTTAATGTCGAGCCCTGATATGGCCTTAGTGAATCCGCTTGGAGGTTATAACCAGCTTAACTGGTATCAAGATTATGCCGAGGCAGCATTGCCACAACCTTGGGTATTTAGTTTGCCGCTTTGGGTCTATCAATTGGCGATGCTGTTATGGGCATTGTGGTTAGCCAGTAGTTTATTGCGTTGGTTGCCATGGTGTTGGCAACAATTGTCGGTGCATGGCTTCTGGCCGAAAGCGTCAGAGCCCAAAGCGTCAGAGCCGAAAGTCTCGACACCAACACCTGCAGTCATGCCAACTGAGCAAGCACAGGATGCCGAGAAACCTGAGTCAACGAATTGAGTTGATGTGCTGAACATGGGGATATTCAGAGCAAGTAGGGCAATGGCCACTTGCTCTGAAGCTCGGCAAGCACTGTTGGGTAAATTTGCTCGAGCTATCTGAACGCTGACTTTCAGTCAGTGAGCGCTCGAGCGCAGGCTGGCGTCAGTATTGATGGTTGAACACTGCTCTCGTGAGTACTGCTGGTCTCGTGCGTACTGCTGGCTTTTAAGCGACTTGTTTCTCTGCTAAATGCAGTTCCATAGTGGCTTTCAGTAAACGGAACAGCAAAATTGACGCATCAATTTCTTCCTTGCGGTTCGTTAAACTTTCAACATTCAATCCCAGTGGAATATTGAGCGCAGCACAATGTTGCAAAATGAGTTGCAGGTTGTCGCGGCAAATGCGGATCGATTCATTCAGTGGGTTTTCTGCATCAAGGATGCGATATTTCGCAGCTTGCGGGACTGAAATGCCCAGCCACTGCATAAACTCAAGTGTTTGCTCACCGCCACAAGGCGTAAAGGTCAAAATAATTCGTTGTGGTGTTAAGCCTTGTTGTTTGCAGGCGCGGGCATAACTGGTCAGTAAATCAATGGTCGCTTGCGCGTTGTACACGGCTTGCGTGATAAAAAACTCACAGCCCTGTTTGGCTTTCTCAATCAAACGCTCGTGTTCATTGCCTTTATTGGCATGACGTTCTGCAATAGCCACGCCGCCTAGGTAAAACGGTGCAGCATGCTGCGCTAATTGCTGATAAGCATCACTTAAACTTAATTTGATGGTTCCGGCAGAAGAAGGGCTACCCACTAACACCAGATTGTGTAAGCCATAGTCTTCATGGGTATGATCCAGCCACTCGGCAAATTCTGCCGCATCACGCTGTGCCACGCTTTTGTAGGTGATCACATCACGTCGAGCCAGTTTTTTCAGCAGTTGGCCATAATCACGCGGGTCTAAAGTCGCATGAAATGGAAAGGGCCGCTCAGCACTGACACGACTGCTTTCATCTTGAATGTCATAAACCACGACACCGTCAAATTCGATTTCATTTAAGCGTTTAAGTAACTTGCTGGCGA
The DNA here is from genome assembly GCA_964540955.1 of uncultured Rheinheimera sp. Lineage (GTDB taxonomy): Bacteria > Pseudomonadota > Gammaproteobacteria > Enterobacterales > Alteromonadaceae > Pararheinheimera. Next base: position 9,212 of record CAZIPG010000002.1, on the reverse strand, counting down.
TACGCTCTACTTTATCCGCGGGTGTCTCTGCTTTGGGTGGGGTTGTGCCAATCAAATAGACGCCTTGTTTCGGATCTTTGATTTTCTGTGATAACGATAATGGCATGATGGCAACTCCACAAATAACTCAATACGGCTAAGTATACAGATGTTTGGATGGCTGGCCATCTAAATTTTAATGAATTTTTTCGATAATCGGCAAAAAAACAAAAATTTTGCATTGAAATGGGCTAAACCATCCTAAGTTTGCCTGCTCAATCGTTGAAAAACTGAGTATGAGGTCTTCCAACAAGGCCTTTAGTTTCGGCAATACTTGCCCACTAAAGTAGTTGGGGCGATTGAATTCGTGATTGCGATGGATGTTAAGGTAAGGAATTAAGGTATGGAATTAAGGGAAGGAATTAAGTTAGAGGATTAAGGTGGTTAGCGAAGTGTCGACGGCGGTTTTAATTGGTCGTGGAGCCATCGGTTGCCTATCAACAGGCCACATCAATTGATGTGGCCGCTCAAAGTGACTGGTTTTGTTGCTAACATTTCTGTGAGATATGCGAGATTTTATCCGTGACTTGGGAAGCCACTTGCTGAATTTCTTCTTGCGCGTGCACCGCTTGGTCTACCAACACCAGGCCCGTTTCGGAAAACTCATTCGCATTTTGCATCAACTGCATCGCATCGGCGGTGATGGCTGCATTTCGAGCCACCACACATTGGATTTCCACAGTGGATACACTGGTTCTCGCCGCTAAACTGCGAACCTCGTCCGCAACCACCGCAAATCCGCGTCCATGTTCACCTGCGCGTGCGGCTTCAATCGCAGCATTTAATGCCAACAGATTGGTTTGATCGGCAATCGAACGGATCGTTGTCACAATCGCGGTAATTTGTTTGGCTTCCTCGGTCAATTGATCGATTTTGGCAAAGGCATCATGGACCTTGGTAGAGATTTGTTTCGAATTTTCAACAACATCGGATAATACTTTTTTACTATCGTTCGCCACTTCGACGGTTTTAATCGAAGAACTGAGTGCCATCGCCGCGGCTTCAACCACCCGATGATCCTGTTGAATTTGTTCAGTAATATCACTGGCGAACTTAATCACTTTTACGATGTTGTGATGCTCATCATAAATCGGGTTGTAGGTGGCCTCCAGCCATAGGCTCTGCCCATTTGCATTTAGCCGTTCAAACTGTCCAGATTTAATGTGGCCCTTGGCGAGTTCTTGCCAAAAGTTGGGGTATTTTTGATAGAAATCAGGTTTGCAAAAAATGCGGTGGTGCTGTCCGATGATCTCTGCAGCTTGATAACCCACAGCATTTAAAAAATTCGCATTAGCACTGAGGATTTGGCCTTCGGGACTAAATTCGATGACCGCCAAGGAGCGATCTAATGAAGTGATAATTGCTTGCGTTTGGCGAGCGTTTTCAACCTCGGAGGTTACATCACTGGCAAATTTGACGATTTGCGTGACTGCACCATTGGCGACAATTGGAAAATAGGTCGCATCAAGTGCCAAGGGCTTTTGTTGTTTGCCAATCCGCAGAAATTGGCCATGTTTAGGTTGGCCTGCGGCGAGATCTTGCCAAAATTGCCGGTATTGCTCACTGGCTGTGTATGCACTTGGACAGAACATCCGGTGATGTTGGCCAATAATTTCTTCACGAAAATAGCCAACTGTGTTTAGAAATAACTCATTGACATCAATAATTTGGCCGTCAGGTCGAAAGATGATGGTTGGGATATGCTGCAACACAGCGTGGTAGAACAAGTCTGCCGATGATGGCGTTGGAACTGATTGCAACGCTTTGCGCCCAAAAATTGATGCGAACATAAGTCACCTATAACCTTTGATGTCAATGAACTTGCAGTTATTGCATGTTGAAACCTTCCACAATTCGTTGAACTGCTCAGAATCTAAATGGATTAAGAGAGCGTCGCTTGGTCAATCAACCAAACTATTGCTCTCGGACACAATCGCGCTCAAGTTTTTGACCAACAAAAAGCTGAGCAAGTATTAAAAATAGTCAATTTTGTGCAAATTGCAGATCGCTATTTCAGTTTTAGCTAGACAAAACCGCAAACACACCTAATAATCTAAGCGACAAATGAGACATTTGCAAATTTTTTGCTTTTTTTCCGCCACACTTGGTCTTTGCGATATAAGCTGTTGAGATAACTTTGCGACTTAAACAATTTGGTATGTTCTCGGGAAGGGGCAATTATGTCTTCAAGTTTAAATTCAGTGAATCAACGGACCAACTTAGTTGGGCAGAATCGCTTTGAACTTTTAATGTTTCGGCTGAATGGGCCGCAACCTTTTGGCATCAACGTGTTTAAAGTGCGAGAAGTTTTAAAATGCCCCGAACTTTCTGAAATGCCAGGTTCAAGTCCGCAGGTCCGCGGCATTGCGCATTTGCGTGGCGTCCCGATTACAGTGATTGATTTAAGTTTGGCCACCGGCGGCGCAGCTATCAGCGACCTCGAGAATTCTTTTGTGTTAGTCACTGAATATAACCGCAGTACGCAGGGCTTTTTGGTGGGCGGAGTTGATCGCATCATCAATGTCAATTGGGAACAAATTTCACCGCCACCAAGCGGTGCAGGCAAAGCGCATTATCTAACAGCCGTCACTGAAATTGATGGGAAATTAGTACAGATTATTGATGTTGAAAAAGTATTCTTCGAAATTTCTCCAGTCAATGAAGATGTTAGTCAGCAAGTGATTGAAGAAGCTCAGCAACTTGATTTCTCCAAGATGACAGTACTCGTTGCCGATGATTCGATGATTGCCCGCAAGCAGGTGAAAAATGCCCTGCAATCCATCGGCATCAATGTCGAATTGGTCAATGATGGCCGTTCGGCATTAAATTGGTTAGAAGCAAAGGCTGCCGAGCTTGGGCCGAACTTCACCAAAATGGTACCATTATTGATATCCGATATCGAAATGCCAGAAATGGATGGGTACACCTTAACTGCAGAAATTAAGGCCAATCCTGATTTGCGAAATTTGCATATCGTGCTGCATTCATCGCTCAGTGGTGTGTTTAACGAAGCCATGGTGAAGAAGGTCGGAGCCGATCAATTCATCGCGAAATTCCATCCTGATGAACTAGTACTGGCCGTACAAAAATGGATGAACCAAGGCTAGCCCCAACCGAATGTTCAGATTTTTAAAGTGAACTAGAACGCCCTCAAGCGATTGAGGGTTTTAAAATTGCACGAAATACGGAGTTTTTGGCAACAATCGTTGAAGGAACTGAATCGATTTATAGAGGTCGATTTATGAAGTTTTTGCTTTTGTTTAATAACTTACGCTTTGCCAGCAAGATGGCCATGTTAGGGGCTTTAACTCTGATTATGGTGCTGGTTCCTACAATTCCGCTGATTGGTCAGTTGTCAGATGATGTTGATTTCAACTCCCAGGAGTTATCTGGGGTTGCACCCGCACAGCAAACGTTGGCCTTGCTGGTAAAGCTGCAACAGCACCGGGGGCTGAGCACACAGACACTCAATGGTGCCGAGCCAAGCCAACGTTTGGCAGTTGCTGCTCAAGTAGATGCTTTTTTTAAACAATTATCTGAAACGGTACAGCGCGGTTTGGCTGATCCATCAGTGATGCGGCAAATTGGCGAACTAAAAACGTCTTGGCAGCAGCTGGAGAATGATGTGGCTTCAGGTCGGTTGAGTTCAGCTGATTCATTTCAACGTCATTCGCAATTGATTGAGCAAATTGTGCAAGAAACGCTGAATCAAGTGCTCGATAGTTCAGGCTTAAGTTATGATCCCGTCGCTGAAAGTTATCATCTGATTATTGCAGGGTTGCAAAATGCCCCTAGGTTGATGGAGGAAATTGCTAAGGTACAAGGCGACATCCTCGCAACATCAACGGCTCAGTCGCCTTCGTCGGATGATGCACCATCCCCACAGCTTTCCACGACAAGTCCGGCTATGCCAGTAGCTACAACAGCCTTGAAAACCTTGTCATTGAATAGTGCACAATTACTGGCGAGCGCCCAACAACCCTATGTTGATTTGTTAAGGAATCTGCGAGTGGCAGCGAGTTTAAGTTCGCAACTTGAGGTGCAAAAACTATCAGAACAAAGTGGAAAAATTGCAAATCATATGCAACAACTGCCGCAATTACTGAATCAGTCTGCTGAAACCAATCCGCTCAGTTTATCCCTTGAGTTAGACCGGATCACCCAAGATATTTTCCAAATTTCTTCGCAAGTCAATACGGTTCTCAATGGGCTTTTAATGGCTCGAGATCAAGAATTCCGCAGTCAACGCCAACAGTTATTGTCGATTGTCATTGCTTGTGGCGTGTGCTTTTTTGCTTTAGCGATTTATTTGGTGATGAGTTTTTCTCGGGGTTTACATCAGAGCGTTTCGACAGCACGGGCCATCATGGCGAAAGACTTTACCAAAGCGCGGGCGAGTCAGCGCCAAGATGAAATTGGCGCGCTACAACGGGCGATGTTTGAGATGAATAAAGGTTTGGAGTTGGCAGAGCGGCAAGCGCATGAACTGGCGCAGCGCGCCGAAGCGGATGCTCAGAAAGCCGCAGCTGATGCCATCATGGCGCGTGAGAATCAGCGGATCCGTCAAGCCTTGGACGAAACCTCAACCAATGTGTTGTTGGTTGATGCACGCAGAACCATTATTTATGCGAACCATTCGATGATGAGCATGCTGCGCAAGGTGCAAACTCAGCTAAGTCGAGAGCTTCCGTCGTTAAACGTCGGAAGTTTGCTGGGCAGTTTGGTGGATGTTTTTGCTGTATCTGGTCAGCCTGCCAGTCAGTTTTTACTGCAACTTGAACAAGCCAAAACCAGTGATTTATTGATAGCCGATGTGCATTTTCGAGTGACTGCCACTGTGATCACCACGGAACAAGGCGAGCGGTTGGGGACAGTCTTGGAGTGGCTAGACCGCAGTCAAGAAGTGCAAGCAGAGCAGGATGTTGAAGCTGTGGTGCAGGCTGCAGTTCGAGGGGATTTCCATCTGCGAGTTAACGAAGCGCATAAGCAAGGCTTTATGCTAAAAATTGCCGAGGGGTTAAATAGTTTAACTGATACTTGTGAGCGCAGTTTATCCGATATCAGTCAAGTGTTAGGGGCGATTGCTGACGGCGATTTAACAGCACGAGTGACCGGCAGTTACCTAGGCACTTTTGAAGCACTGAAAAATGGTTGTAACCAGACTGCCGACACCTTGAGCCAGATGTTGCTTGAAATTCGCGATGCTGCAGCCACCATCAATAGCGCTGCTGATGAAATTTCTCGCGGGAATACCGACTTATCGAGTCGAACCGAAGAGCAAGCTTCGAGCTTAGAAGAAACTGCGTCCAGTATGGAGCAATTAACTGGCACTGTGCGGCAAAATGCGGAGAATGCGCAGCAGGCCAATCGCTTAGCCGCTGAGGCATCGACTGTCGCAATTGATGGCGGTCAGTTGATTGGGCAAGTGGTGCAAATGATGGCGGCAATTAATGATTCGGCGCAAAAAATTGCCGATATTATCGGTGTGATTGATGGTATTGCCTTCCAAACTAATATCCTTGCTTTAAATGCAGCGGTTGAAGCGGCTAGAGCAGGCGAACAAGGTCGCGGTTTTGCCGTGGTTGCCTCTGAAGTGCGCAGTTTAGCGCAGCGTTCAGCCAATGCCGCCAAGGATATCAAAGGCTTAATTTCTGATTCGGTTGCCAAAATTAGCAACGGCAATCAGCTGGTGGGCCGCTCCGGTCAAACCATGCAAGATATTGTCGTCGCCATTAAACGGGTGAACGATTTGATGAGTGATATTGCTGCAGCATCAATAGAACAAGCCACCGGTTTGGATGAAGTCAGTAAGTCGGTGAGTCAAATGGATAACATTACGCAGCAAAATGCAGCGTTAGTGGAGGAGGCCGCAGCCGCTGCCGAAAGTTTATTATCACAGGCGAATCAACTGAGTAACCAAGTTTTGCAGTTTAAATTAGCAGAAAGTGCCACCCCGCAATTGGTGACAAGCCATCAGGGCAGGAGATCAGCAGCCAATGGCGTCAAAGCGGGTCATGCTCGTCAGCCATTAGCACGGAGTGCTCAGCCTTTGCAGTTAGTACAAGATGATGAATGGGAGGCTTTTTAGTAAGCAATTGGTGCGAGAGGCAAAGCCTCTCGTACCTTTCCCACTCGTGACCGTTGGGGCTGGTGACCGTTGAAGCTAGTGACCGTTTGAGCTAGTGACCGTTTGAGTTAGGGACAGTCGGCTCAAGTCGATTCACTGGTCATTTTGCGAATAGCCATGCCATAGCTGAAGAAATGCGCCGCGAGACACAGATGAAAACAGGCCATCGCCAGATCGTCATTGCCAATCAATAACACCGACAGCGGAACCGCCAATAAACAACCTAGGGCGATCAGGACAAAACGACGCGCTGCAGTAGATTGCATCAGCGCCATTAACATGAGTACCAAGCTGGCATCGGTAAATAAACTCAGCAAGCCCAATTGCGGCAGCATGGCCATGGCGAGTAGCGCTGGCGCAAACCAAAGCGGCAAACGGCCCCAGAGCCAAACCGAGGCAAACAGATAGAGCGGCATGGCATAACTGCGTGAAAAAGCCGATAAGCCATCATGCAAATCATCCAGTCGAAAGCCGATGAATTCTGTCGAGATTAAAGCCGCGGGCGCTTGCGGGCTTAAAGCATAATAACGGACAGCGCCGATCCCTGCGGTGAAGGCAATGGTGCACAGTGCCAGCAATAGCACCGCAAAAATAAGGGATGCTTGGGGGGCTTCGCTATTGCTCACGCCAATTTGACTCAATCGCCAGAGTGTGATGAGCAGAGCCAAGACCAAAACTATCTCGGCGGCGGCAGTTAAAATCATGGTGATGACTCCGAAAAAAGCCCCGAAAACGGGGCTTGGGATTGTATATCTTCGGTTTAGCTTCGCTTGGCGTTAGAAGGTCCAGCCTAACTCAATGCCATACATTCTGGGTAAACCAGGGGTTGCGATGGGTGAACCTACCGCCATGGCTTGGCCGCCAGTTTGGATAATATATTGTTTATCCAACAGATTGTTGACATAGAAGCCGACAAATAACGGATGGTTCGCGCTTTGCCACACCACTTTGCTATTGAGTAAGCCATAGCCTGAAATTGAGTTCAGCGCATCATCGTTCAGACCCGTCACACTGCCTTGTTCAAACGGCAGAATCGCCAGAGCCGGACCATCAACGCCTTGGGTGCGGTCGCCAGTGTAGCTGTAGCTGAGATGGAAGTTAAATTGGCCATTCATGCCATCCACGTAGTAGTCGATCGCTGCGCTGGCTTGATCTTCCGGCATGCCAGAGATAGGTTGGCCCACTTTGCTGCCGCTATTTTCCCAAGAAAAATACTGCCAGTTGGTATATTCAGTTTCAACATGGCCATAGTTGGCGCTCAATCTTAAATCTTCACTGACTTGCCATTGCAATTCAGTTTCGAAGCCTTTGCCCTCGGCATCAACGTTACGAAGGTTATAGGTTGGCACTGTCCCTGGCGCACCGACTAACTCGAGTTGTTGCAGGTTGGTGTAATCGTATTGGTAGGCCGACAGATTGAGGCGGACTTTGTTTTCAAGCCAAGTTGATTTCATGCCAATTTCCGAGTTTTTCACGGTTTCTTCTTTCACCGCAGGCGCTTGGCCTAAAGTGTTGAAACCACCGGCTTTGAAGCCCTCGGCATAAGAGGCGTAAGTCATCAGCTGATCGTTCCATTGATAGTCGAGCACAACGCGAGGTGTGAATTTTGACCAATCGGCATCTTGCTCGGCTGTTTGTGGCATGAAAGCAACGGCCAGCGGCACTTGGCCGACATTGCCAAAGGGCACAGTGAAGAAGTTTCGCGGTTCGCTATGAATGTAAAAATCTTTTTTATCAAAGGTATAGCGGCCCCCTAATGTCAGATCGAGTTTGTCCGTCAGGGCATAAGTCGCATCAAAATAAATGGCGCTGCTATCGGTGGTGCCTTCATTGTCGAACTGTTCCATATGCTTGCCCGACAGTTTCAGGAAGTTCGCCATCACCAACTGATTGCCTACAGTGGCTTGGGCTTGGGCAAATGACATTCCGCCCATCATCAAGCGGCCGATTTCATTGGCAACGGCTTGGCGTGCGGCCGGTGTGCCCATGGTCATATAAGCCCCTGCAACACCAGTGCCCAATGGCAGCTGTGGCACAGTGCGCGGATCGCCACCCATTTGCACCACTGCCAGTGCATCAAAAGTGGTGGTATTGAAGGTGGCTTGAGTGATTTGGGCGATATCTTCTTTAAACCAGTTAGCACCTAAGGTCCATTTCAACCGCTCACCATTGTGGCTCAAGCGGAACTCTTGGCTCCACTGATTTTGATCTTCAATCAAGTTACTGGCAAAGAAAGCCCGAGCAAAGGCCGAACCATCATCCTCCATCGCATTGCCGCGTTTGAATTGACGGTAAGCACTGATTGATGTGAACTGCATGCCAGCAATATCACGGGTATATTCTGCTGAAACCCCTGCCACATCGCGGCTTTCATGGCCTTCAAAGTCGTATTCAATCGGGGCAAAGGGGTCACCGCTGCCAAAACTCGTATTTAAGGTGACCGCAGGGCGGGCTTGCTGATCAATTTTTGATACATCAGCCCGAACCACCAAAGCCGCACCTTGATCCAAGGACCATTCAAAGGCGCTGCGCAGCGACCAATCATTTTGGTTGCCATAACGGGTGTCGCTATTTTTCACATCCAAATAGCCATCGCGGGTGTTGCGATCGAAGCTAAAGCGAGCATTCAAATTGTCAGTCAGTGCCGACGTTGCCGACAGTTCTAATTTACGTTTGCCGTATTGGCCAAGCGTCATTTTGAACTGGCCTTGCGGATCGGCGCTGGCCGCTTTGGTGATGATATGGATAGCGCCCGCTGCAGAGTTTCGGCCAAACAGCGTCCCTTGAGGACCTTTCAGCACTTCAACGCGTTCAACATCATTAAAGTTTAAGTTGGAAGTGCCGCGCCGACCGACATAAACGCCATCGACATACACGGCCACCGCGGCATCTAAACCAATGCCAAAATCATTGGTGGAAATCCCGCGAATATTGAAGATAGTTTGGGTGGCTGTGGCGTTGTTTGTTTCTAAACCGGGGGTGATCCGGCCTAAATCATTAACATTCACCAGCCCCATTTTTTCGATGGCTTCGCTACTAAAAGCGC
>CAZIPG010000001.1:13001-52054 GCA_964540955.1 uncultured Rheinheimera sp. | reverse complement strand
TGATGGCGTAGGAAGCCACATCAATTGCGAACATTTCAGTGAGTAATCTCAGTCGCTCCACAATCCACTCGCGTCGATGTTCGAAGTTAAAACCATCGATTTCGCCACACAAGAATGAGCGGCGCACGCAACGGTAAGTTAAGTGATAAAACGGGGTTTCGCTCAAGGCGATTTGCTTGCAACGAGGTTTAGGCATGATGTCATCCTGACAAATTTTCCATGAGCTTTAACTGTGGTTGCAAAAATGTTAAATTCAAGTCGAAAAGTGGATGTCCGCGGTTAGGTTAAAAGGTGAAAGGTGTGGTGAGGGTTTCCGGACGGATAGAATCAAATAATTTGAAAAAGCAAAAATAGATTTAAGAGGTAGTGATGGCTAAACGTAAGATAAGATATAGTGAAGGTGATGTATTTTTAGTGCCCTCCAGGGATGGTAAGTTTTTTGTTGGGCAAATTGTAGTTGATGGCGATTCTGATATCGGGGCATTATTTTGCTATTTTTTTGACCTAAAAGTTACCATTGATGAAGCACAGAATATCTCTGATTTGTCGTCAGAAAAAATTATAAGCGCAATTTTAATTACACCCGAGATGATACAGCGAGGTTATTGGACAATAATCGCTAATTGTCCAGTAGTTCAAAGTGTTCATGAGAAATTATATTGGCGTTTAAAAGAAAATAATTTTGTTGGTTCTCGAGTTAACGGTGGTGGTCTGATAGCGGATAAGCTGGATACCTACTACGGACTTCTTGAAGAGAGCTATTGGGCTCGGTTGGACATGGTATATGAAGCATTTTTAGTTCCTCCAGAAAGACGTCAGTCTTGATATTTGTAAACAAGCATGTGTGAAAACGACAGCAGCCTGGGCAGTACATTCCGGCAGAGGTGATCAGTAGTCGCCAGCAGGGCAGGCGATGTGATGCAGTGCCAGCAGTTGCTGGCACTGATGAAATTGATCACCTCTGCTGATTTTGACTGATCGCTCGGCTGTTTTTCACTGCCCAGTCTGCTGAAAATATGCTGATTTAGATCAGCGAACCTATCTGCTTTGATGGGGGACGTTTTCGATTCAGTTTACGAATGACCCATTCCAAGCCATCCTTTGATTTTTTGACCTGCTATTGTTTTACTTGCTTCGCCTCGTTGAGTTCTTGATAGACGGAGAACAGATCTGATTTTCGAACCAGATACAAAAAATACTGCCTTTCTTTTATTGGCCTAATTAACCCAATATCTTCAGCCATCAGCAAAACACTATTTTGTATTTGGGATGTAAGATGAACATCTTCGTCAGAATGTAGTGGCACACTGAATTTGGCCAATTTGTTAAAGGTGATTTGCTGGGCTCTCGAAAAATCGAATGACTGCAAATAAGGCAAAGCCGACATTCGTTTTTTCGAGAGAGTCAGTTTCGAATGGCCGCAATTCGCTCAAAGCCGTCAATCAATTAACTTGCTGATGGCTTAAAATGGTTCTTATGTGATGATGCAACTGGCGGTAAGCCGCGAGTGATCATTGTGGTAAATGTAATAGCCCTTTTTTAAAACGGACAATTTTGCAATAAAGCAGTTTTATCAGTGATTGTTGCATTCAGAAGTTTTGTCATTCAGCTAAAAATCAGTGAAGACATGTCATTTAAGATGAACATATTTTGTAAATCCATCGAAAGGAACCCCTGATGCACCTGACGTTTGAGAAGAAAAATACTTGGCGGATCTTGAGTATTCTTGCCCTATCCACAGCATTAAACGCTTGCCAAACCATCAGCGATCAAGCGATGGTGCTGGATCCCAAATTTAGCCGTGAGGCAACAGAATATCGTTTACAGCGTCCAGTGTGGACTTTGAAAGATGAAGCCTATCAACAAAACTTCGGTGCATTTGCGATAAATGACATCGATTTGTCCGGAAAATCCATGCAGCGACGACTCACTAATAGCCATTTGGTGATGACAGATGCGGATGATTTAGCGTTTCAGTTTTTGTTCCATGATGTGGTCAATCTCGACCCGCAAAGAGTCAACAGCTATATCCTGACAGGCGAGCAAGATTTTGAATTTAAAGTCCAGCATCTCGGGCAGCAGCCGGTCCATAGTCGCTGTAAAATGCTCTATCAAGGTCAAAGTGATGTGACGACCGACAATGAGGTAAATAGCTACAACTGGGAAACTCAGTCGCAATTGCAGAATCATTTAGGTTGTGTGTTAAGTCAAAATGGTCAAATATCTGAGTTGTTGATTGCACAGCAAGGGCAGGCAACTCCGCAATTAAAGCTGCATAAAGGCAGTGTGCGATTGCGAATTGAACCCGTCACTACGGCTTTGTATAAAGTTGGCGATCGCTGGACACCGACCCCGATGATCACTGACCAAGTGTTCGGTTACAACTTTTTTCTCGATGAGCAGCAAGTTGCTGCGGTCACTGTGGATAATAACTTTCCAAAGCTTTGGCTAGCCAACCAACAATCAGCTGAGCAACAGCAATGGCTGGTTGCCGTGGCCTATAGTTTTATCATGTTCGATTGGCATAATGATTGGCAACAAACCGGGCGCCCAGAATAGCTGGGCGCAGCTCTGTCGCGATTCACTCGGAGGTTGTGCTTGCCGCAGCCTCCTTCGGTGGGATGGGGGAGAAATAGCCAATCAGCAACATCAAACCGCCCACCGAAACAAAAGATACGATCCGTGTGAGCGAGCCTTGCTCAGCCAAATCCACTAAGAACAATTTGGCGATGACAATCGCCATAAAACCTAAGCCAAGCAGCCAACCCATTCGCAGCGCTTTGTAGCTAGAGTACAACATCGTACTGAGCGCCAACAAAGCCCAAAAAATTGACAAGGCCATTTGCACTTCAGCACTTTTTAAAAGTGCAATTAATTCATAGGGTAACGCCAAATAATGGTGCAGACTGCGCAGCAATACCACATTCATCAGCAGGAAACTCACGCCTGCAATGATGAGCAACCGCTGTTGCGCCATGGCGGGATAACGCCAACAAAAGTGCAGCGCAATAGCCGCAGAGAGCAGCATCACCGCATCATTGCTATTAAAAATTGGCAATGCGAGGGCCGTTGGTAATTGCGGCAGCACGGCACTAAAAGCCGCTACACAGAGCAATAAGCCATGCCATGGCAGCTGTAGATGCCCAAGATACAAAGTTTCCAGCTGAGCCACTGGCCATAACTGCCGCCGCCATAAACCAAAAATAATCAGCAAAGGTACAACGAGCACTAAAAGTGCTAACCAGGCTAAAGCCGTGTCACTGAATTGCCATTGTTGCTGCCAATAAGCCACTTGCCACACTAGCAACATAAATGCGGTATAGGCTGAGGCAAAATGCCAAGCCGGCGCTTGCTGGGCTTCGCGATAAAGCCAACGATATTGAAAGCCAAACACCAGTGCGATGGTCAAAGTGCCTAAGAGCGAGAAGGGGCTTTGCCAAGTTTGCAGCGACTCCACGCTCATTTGGTTAAACCATAGCAAGCCCGCAAAGGCTAAAACGCCGTAGGCCAATTGCTGCGGACGTCGCCAAGCGAGTCGTTTGGCAATCGTTAACAGCAAGAGCACTGACAGTGTCGCTGTCAGAACCAAGACCATGGCAAATTGGCTGCGAGCGTGGGCGAAAATATCAAGATGGAGTGCGCCCAACCACCAGATCAGCGCGAGGTAAAATAGCCAAGTTGACAGTTTGAGTTCAAAACCACTCGCGTGTTGGTCGAAAATACGACTGATAGCAAAGCCTGAGAACGCCATCACCGCCAGATTTAAAAAATCACCACTGAGAATTGCCGTTGCCCCTGCACTAATGCCACTAGCAAGTAAAGCGATTGCAGCCACGCCATACAGCGCCAATCCAGACCAGCGGGTGAAAGGTCGGTTTTGTTTAAAGCCAAGCCAAATAAGCGCTACGGCTTCGATGGCAAAACTGACACTCGTCCATTTGGCATTGAGCAGTAAAGGAATTAACAGCGTTGCAAAACCAACCGCCAGCACTGTCAAACTATAAGTAAACAGCGCATGGCTTGCGCCCAATCGTTTTTTCAAGACTATCGCCAACAGGCCATACACACAGGCAAAACTGAGCGCACTATAGGCGTCCCCATGCTCCAGGTGATGAGTGATAAATAATTGCTGACCAAAGGTCAGGATCGGCAGACCAAACATCAAGCTGCCATCAATAAAGCCTTTCAGGTTTGGTGGTTGACGCAGCGAAAATAACACCATAACTGCCAAATACATGAAAAAATACAAGGCGATAAAGGGTTGGACATAGAGATAATCACTGGCTTGGTAGCGATCTAAACACCAAGCCAGACTAATGCCAAAAGTAAAAATAAAGCCGCAAATATTGACTTGTCGCCAGGCTTTGAACCATGCAATCACCAGCAAACCGGCATTTAATAACGCGTAGTAAGTAAACAGGCCAACATAGTTATTGCTGCCATCTGAGGTGAGCAGCGGCACTAAAAAGCCACCGGCTGTGGCAAACAAAGCCAAAATTTGCGCCTGTTGTTTTACCGCTAAGTAAACGCCGGCGATGACCACAGCGAGCATCAAGCTAAAAGCCAAGCCCAAACTCAGCACGGGATAAAGCTTGGCAGCCATAAAAATCGTTAGGTACATGACGGCTAAACCACCGCCTTGTAACACCAAGCCATATTGTTGACGATGGCGCGTACGCCAACCTATGCCAAGCAGCGCAAAACCAACCAAGCCGAGGCCAGCCAAGCGGGCTTCTAACGGCAATAAGCCACTGGCAGATACGTATTTAGCGAGAAAACTCAGACCAATAAATAAAATCAACATGCCGACTTTCACTAAGGGATTGCCGGTAAAAATGAAATCTTGCACCTGAGACAATAGCTTTTGCAGGCCTGAGGCAATATCGGGCAAGTCCGTTTGAGTTGATTGATTTTGGGTGTTGCTGGCACGAGACTGCTCTGTTTTCGTATTGGCAGCCGATGCTGTCGTAGCGGCAGCTGTTGTAGCAGCAGCTGTTGATGTGACGACGGGGGAAGCAACGGTAAGCGCAGCAGCTGCTGGCTCGTTGATTGTCGCCGAAGTTGAGGTAGAGCCGAGCCCAGAAACTGGTTCGGCAATCGTTTCTACTCTCGCTTCAGATAGAGCAATTGGCTGGGCTTGTTGAGCCGCAACCACCGTAGCGCCAGCAGTATAATCCGCCGAAGTTTGCCCGGTATTGGTGCCATGGGCGACAGTTTTGGCTCGTTGCTCAGCAGTATTGGGCGCCAGTTGTTTTTTTATCAACTGGAGTTCTTGTTGGAGCTGATTCAGTTTGTTGCTGAAGTGCAGCCACTGGACACACAGCGCCGCAACCAAAGCACCCACTAAAGCGCCAAAACTATCGGCGTGGATAAGTCCCACGATGGCCCCAATGAAGGCGGCTATCAACGTCAATGCCATCAGTGCTTCCTCGCTGCAGCTATGTTGCAAAGTCTAGTGTGAAGTTCATTTTCAAACATATGTTGCAATGACGTTATCGCATTCTCGCAACGAGTGCAAATTGCACTGCGGCATGGGGATAGCGCCTAGGTTGCCGATTGAGGTCGCTGATTGAATAGGCTGATTGAGTTGGCTGGGCGTGTTCGTTGGGTCTATTTTGCAGATTTGACTCACCCAGCGTGTGCTGGGTGAGTCAATCATTCAGATTGCAGTGTGATTGTCTATTTACTGCTGAGTGGCCGCTTTCATGCCCCTGACAAACTCAGTGAGCTGAGCTAACAACTGGGCTGGTTGTTGTTGATATTTCTCGATAATCGCCACAATCGCCGAACCCGAAATTGCGCCTGCAGCCCCAGAATCAATGGCAGCCTTGACATGCTCAGGTTTAGAAATACCAAAGCCCAGCAATGTTGGCGCTGCATGATAATCTTTTAATTTTTGTACCAAAGCGTTCGCAGGCATTGCTGCGACAGTTTCAGCACCTGTCACCCCAGCACGGCTTAACAAATAGGTATAACCACGGCCATAACTGGCAACTTCACGTAAACTGTCATCAGTGATGTTTGGCGGTGCTATAAAAATTTGTGCGATATCATGGGCTTGAGCTGCATTTCTAAAAAGCTTGCTTTCATGCAACGGCACATCTGCAATTAATATCGAATCAACTCCAGCTTGTTTTGCTTGTTGGTAAAAATTGCTGATCCCCCGTGCCATCACTAAATTGGAGTACAGTAATAATCCAATAGGGATTTGCGGTTGATACTGGCGAATTTTGGCGATGAGTTCAAAACATTGGGCTGGCGTCACCCCCGCAGCCAAGGCGCGAATATTGGCACCTTGGATCGTTGGGCCGTCCGCAATCGGATCGGAGAACGGGATCCCCAACTCTAATGCATCGGCACCTGCATCAATCAGCGTTTTGATAATGTCAAAAGACAATTCTAAACTTGGATCGCCAATCGTCACGAAGGGAACAAAAGCGCCTTGGTTGGCGGTCGCCAAGCGTTTAAACATCAAATCATAGCGTTGCATTAGTGAGTCTCCGAATTATTGCTGGCTTGGCGTGCGGCTAAAACTGACATGACATGACCTAAGTCTTTATCACCTCGGCCCGATAAATTGACTAACAGCACCATCGGGCTGGTGGCGGCCTTTGCCATTTTTAAGGCATGGGCGAGCGCATGTGAGCTTTCTAAAGCAGGGATGATCCCCTCTGTTTTCGCCAAGGCTTGGAAGGCTTCTAAAGCTTCATCATCATTAATCGCCACATATTCAGCACGGCCAATCGAGGCCAAATAAGTATGTTGCGGCCCAACTGCAGGGTAATCCAAGCCCGCCGAAATTGAATAGGATTCTTCAATTTGACCATCGCTGGTTTGCATGATGGCGGTATAGGCCCCGTGTAAAATACCAAAACTTCCGGTCGATAACGCGGCACCATGTTGATGGGTTTCAATGCCCATCCCGCCAGGTTCTACGCCAATTAACCGCACGCCATCTTCTTTGATAAAGTCGGCAAACATGCCAATCGCGTTGGAACCGCCGCCCACACAAGCGAGCACTGCATCAGGTAAACGGCCTTCAGCGGCTAAAATTTGTTGCTTGGCTTCTTCGCCAATCATTTTTTGGAATTCACGCACAATCGTCGGGAATGGGTGAGGGCCCGCTGCGGTGCCCAGCAAATAATGGCTGGTGGCGTAGGTCGCTGACCAATCGCGCATCGCTTCATTGACTGCATCTTTTAAAGTGCCCGAGCCAGCAGTGACCGGAATGACGGTTGCGCCCATTAGTTTCATGCGAAAAACGTTGGGCTGTTGGCGCTCAATGTCTTTGGCACCCATGTAAATTTTACAATTTAGACCCAATAAAGCACAGGCGAGTGCCGTGGCCACGCCATGTTGGCCTGCACCCGTTTCAGCAATAATGTCTTTTTTGCCCATGCGCTTGGCTAATAAGGCTTGGCCAAGCACTTGGTTCGTTTTGTGAGCGCCGCCATGCAATAAATCTTCGCGCTTCAGGTAAATTTTCACCAAAGGGTTTGGTGAAATGTTGCGAGTTAAGGTCAGCGGCGTTGGACGCCCTGCATACTCGGTTAATAACTGTTGAAATTCAGCATGAAAGGCAGGATCTTGCTGGGCATCAACAAACGCCTGTTCTAATTGACGCAGTGCAGGCACTAATAATTCTGGCACAAACATGCCACCGTATTCGCCAAAGTAGGGGTTAAGCAAAGTTGTGGTCATTTTGATACTCTCTAATGTTGGTAAATGCTTCAGTAATTTTTGCTGGATCTTTGACGCCAGGAGCGCTTTCTAAGCCAGAATTCATATCAAGGCCGGCAATGGCTAAATTGAGTGCTTCTTTCACGTTGCTCGGCGTTAAACCGCCAGCGAGCATCACCGGCTTCTGTAAGATCTGGCTTTGTAATAAGCGCCAATCGAATTTAACGCCAGTACCGCCGGGAATGCCGGGTTGGTAAGCATCTAGTAGAATGCGGTCTGCTTCTTGGCTGAACGTCGGTAATGCATCACTGACCCGATAAGCTTTCCAGATCTCGATGCCTTTGTTTAATAAGGTTTTCAGCTGCACCAAATAATGCTCATCTTCGTTGCCATGCAGTTGCACCGCCGCAAGTTGCAGTTCATTGGCAATGAGAGCCACTTGCGCTGGGGCTTCATCGACAAAAACACCCACATAACGCAAGTGGGTCGCATCCTTAATGGCTTTGGCCTGTTGCATAGTGACAAAACGCGGAGATTTTGGATAAAAAATCAAGCCACCAAAAGCGGCTCCCGCGGCAGCGACTTGCTGTGCCTGCTCCACCGTGGTGAGACCACACACCTTGTGTTCCCCTCGCGTGAGTGCGTGGACAGCGCGCGTTAAATCGGTTTGGGCCATTAGCGAGCTACCCACCAAAAAGGCTTTGGCTACTTTGCCTAATTGCCGAACTTGCGCATTGGTGTAAATCCCTGACTCAGAAACGACAGTAGTACTTTTGGGGATCAGTCGAGCCAAACGGAAGGTGGTGTCGAGATTGGTCTCTAAGGTGCGCAAATCGCGATTATTAATGCCAATCAGTTCAGCCTTCAAGGCCACAGCTCTGAGAGTTTCACTCTCATTACTGACTTCGGTCAACACCGTCATATTAAGTTGATGCGCAAGTGCGGCCAGCTCCTGATATTCGCTATCCGATAATACCGATAACATCAGGAGTACCGCATCGGCACCTTGCGCCCGGCCTAAATAAATTTGATAAGGATCGATGATAAAATCTTTATGCAACAGCGGGACATCGAGTAAACCGCGCATGGTCGCAAGATAATCATAACTGCCCTGGAAGAATTTTTGGTCGGTCAGCACCGAGACGCAATCGGCATATTGGCCATAGACACCGGCAATTTCAGCCAAATCAAAGTGAGGGCGGATGAGGCCTTTGGAAGGGGATGCTTTTTTGCATTCCAAAATAAAACGGGCACCCGGTTGGCGTAGCGCTTGCAAAAAGCTGCGACGCGTTGGACTGACTTGTTCGATAAAACTCAACAAAGGCTTTGTCGCTTTTAGCGCTTCGACTTCGAGTCGTTTATGGGTGATGATAGTTTCTAACACATTAGCCACGACTGGACTCCTTTAATCTTTCGAGTACTTGCCGCGCCTCATTAGTGGCTAACATGGCGAGTACTTGTTGGGTATTGGCGACTAAATCTTCGCCATGACCACAAATTTTCAGCATCGCGGCAACATTCGCCGCAATGGCATACCGATGCGGCATGGGCGCTGTGCCCTCTAAGATGGCTAAGCTGGCTTTGGCATTGTCGCTCGGCGTGCCACCGGCAATATCACTGAGTGCAATGGCTGGCAAACCAAAATCAGCGGCAGTCAGCTGAAAACGCCGGATCTGTCCTTGCGCGACTTCGGTCACTTGCGTCACGCCGTGCAGTGCAATTTCGTCACATCCTTCACCGTGGACAACCCAGGCGCGTTCAATGCCTAGATTGATCAAGGCTTCGGCTAACACATCACACAATGCCGCATCGTAGACGCCGAGTAACTGAAATTTCGGCCGAGTGGGATTGAGTAATGGGCCCAGCACATTAAACAAAGTCCGAGTTTTCAGGGCTTGACGCACTGGCATCGCATGACGGATCCCCGGGTGATAAATCGGCGCAAATAAAAAGTTGACCCGCGCTTGGTTGAGGGTGTTTGCCGCAACTTCAGGTGTCATTTGAATATTTACGCCAAGTTGCTCTAACAGATCAGCGGAACCACTCTGCGAAGAGACACTGCGATTGCCATGTTTCGCCACTTGCAAACCACAAGCCGCCGCCACAATCGCGGCAGTGGTCGAAATATTGATGGTATTGCTGCCATCACCGCCAGTGCCACAACAATCGATGGCCGTTGGGAAATCACCCGGTAACGCAGTGGCGACCGCTCGGAATGCTTGGGCGGCTCCGGCAATTTCCTCAGCAGTTTCCCCTTTGAGCTTCAGGGCAACTAACGCGGCACTCAGCACAATTGGATCGACATTCCCTTGCGCAACCTCAGTGAAAAATTCAGCACTTTGCGCAAGCGACAGTGACTGTTTTGCGAGCAATTGATTAAGAGAAGCTTGCACTTGACTCATGACGATTGCTCCTCGGTTAAATAGGCCAAACTTTGCGCCAACAAGGGTTTACCTAACGTGGTTAAAATCGATTCCGGATGAAATTGAAAACCAAGCACGCGATGCTCGCGATGACTAATCGCCATCGGGATATGCTGATAATTGGCAATCACTTGCAGCTGTTCCGGTACTGCTGTGGCCATCAACGAGTGATAACGAGCCACTGGAAATGGCCTCGGCAAATTAGCAAACACGGGATGCTCAGCAAGATCAATATACGAAGTTTTGCCATGCACAGTTTCACCGGCGCGGCCAACTTTGCCACCGTAATATTCAACCAAAGCTTGATGGCCTAAACAAATCCCCAGCATTGGATATCGACCCGCACATAAGGCGATTAATTCGGGCATTGAGCCCGCATCGGCCGGCGCGCCGGGCCCAGGTGATAATAACAGCACCACAGGTTGTTGCTCGGCTTGCATTTTTTCAAAAATAAACTGTGCTGGCACTGTGTTGCGATAGAGTTTCAGCGTGCAGCCCAGTTGCGCAAGTTCGTCGACTAGGTTGTAAGTAAAGGAGTCTTTGTTATCGAGTAAATACACGAGGCTCATGGCTTCACTCCTTGTGCGGCTAAAATGGCACTAATCACTGCTTGGGCCTTGGAACGGGTTTCATCGGCTTCGGCTTGAGCAATGGAGTCAAACACCACGCCTGCACCAGCTTGAATGTGCGCATGACCTTCAGCCACATAAGCGCTGCGGATCACGATACAGCTATCAAAATCACCATTGCCACTGAAGTAGCCAACTGCGCCGCCATAACTGCCGCGACGTTTGCCTTCAACTTGGCGGATCAGTTCGGCTGCACGCACTTTCGGCGCACCCACCAAAGTGCCCATGTTCATACAGGCTTGATAGGCATGCAGTGCATCTAATTGCGACTTCAACTGGCCGACCACTCGAGAGACTAAATGCATCACATAAGAATACCGATCGACTTTCAACAGCTCTTTGACATAACGACTGCCAGGCACGCTGATGCGGGCGACATCGTTGCGCGCTAAATCCACCAGCATTAAGTGCTCGGCTTTTTCTTTGTTGTCTTGGCGCAGTTCTAACTCGATGCGGCTATCTAAATCGCGGTCAATTTGTCCTTGGGCATTAAAGCCACGCCGCCGGGTGCCTGCGATCGGATAAATCTCAACTTGACGGCTGTCCGCGGCAAACTTCAAGGCTGATTCCGGCGAGGCGCCAAATAAGGTAAATGCCGGATCGCGCAAGAAAAACATATAAGGGCTCGGATTTTGTTGTTTGAGCTTGGCGTAAGCGGACAATGGGCACGGGCACGGCACACTAAAACAACGACTCGGCACCACTTGAAACACATCGCCAGCCACGATGTTTTGCTTCAGTTGCTCAACTTGAGCAACAAAATCGGCGTCGCTAATATCAACGCGCACGGCAATGTTTTGCGCTTCCGCGATGGCCGCAGGGGTAAAAGTCGGTGTTGTTGAGAGTAAACGCGACAGCTGTTCCAGCCGTTTGCCAATGCCGAAACAGGACACCATGGCTTGTTCACCACAAAACACGTTGCCGACCAGTCGTGCTTGTTGTTGCTGATGATCCAGCACTAACAGCGTTTCTGCCAAATAAAATAAAAAGTCAGGGCAGGCATTTTCACCAACAGGCACTGGCGGTAAATCCTCCACCACAGCCACCATATCGTAGCCAATCACACCACCTAGAAAAATGGCAAAAGGCTCATCACTTTGGCTACGCAGTTGTTGCTGTAAAACGCGCAGTACACTGAAGGGATTCGCGCAGAGTAATTTGCTGTCTTCATCCAACAGTGGATCAGGCCGCTTAAACTCAATCAACAGTTGTTTGTCTTGCAAAGTCGCTTGTGAAAACTGAGTGCTGAGATAATCAAGCACGGCGATGCCGTTGTCAGAGACCGCTCGGATCGTTACGGTTTGATCCAAACATTCGATGCGCACTGCCGCATCAATCAGCATCAGCGTTTTTAGATTATCTTTACTGTCGATTTCGGCCGATTCCAGCAGTAATGAATAAGGGCTATCAGCAGATAAGTGTTGGTAACAGCCAAGCGCATCGGCTTGGTAGGGGATTGCTTGAGCAATGCTGGCGACTTCGCCAATTTGCTGGGTGATTTGACTAAAAATCATCGAAACTTCCTAAATGTCCCGCGCCATACGGGATTGCTTATGCAATGATTGAAAAACTATCGTCTAAGATTGGGCCTGCGCCTCCGACTGAAAATTGCCACCATCGCCAAGAGATTAATGCTACTAAACTCATGTTTTTCCTCAATTTATTACAAAAATTCGAACATTTAAGTTAAAAAAAAGGCCCGTTGCTTGAACGGGCCTTGGGGTTTATTTTGGGTAAACAACACCAACACACGTCCAATTAAGGCGTATGCCACCACCACCAAGTAGTGTTTGTTGCTGCAATGAAAGAAAAATTCAACATCGGGTTGTTTTTCACCTGCGTTTACCTACTGCTATAAAACCGCAGAACCTGCGTTGAGTCAACCCTTGGCGGTTAAAAAATCGAAATAAAAACGTGTAGATGGCTAAATGCGCAGAGCTGTAACACTTAGTTTGCAGCCATTCGAGACTCACCTAGGCGCATTTTGCTCGCACAGCGCTCATCGATTTCTGCTTGTTCATCCGACACGGCTGCCTTTGCGCATCAAGAGAATCCGGCAGGAACTATTGCGCAGTCTGTGTCATAATGAGGCAATTATTCGGGGTAAACGGCGTGTTTAACCCAATTCTAGCCTTGAGATCTTGCATGAAGATTGATTTACACAGTCACACTTATTATTCCGATGGTGTGCTAAGTCCAACCGAATTGGTGCATCGCGCCATTAGCCAGAAAGTTGAAGTCCTGGCAATTACTGATCACGACACAGTGCTCGGGTTAGCTGAAGCTAAACTTGCTATTGCAACTGAGCAACTGCCGCTGCAACTGATTGCTGGTGTGGAAATTTCAACCAGTTGGCACGAGTTCGAAATTCATATTGTTGGGTTAGGCATCGATGCCGATGATGAGTTATTTCAGCGTCGTTTGGCCAGTCAACAACAACGGCGGATTGAACGAGCAAAAGAAATGGCGCGGCGTCTGACCAAACACCAAGTGCCTGATTGTTTTGAACAAGTGCAAGCGTTGGCCCATGGTGGCGCTATCACGCGCACCCATTTTGCGCGGCATCTGGTCAATATCGGTAAAGCCAATTCGTTAAGTGGTGTGTTTAAGCACTATTTAGCACGGGGCAAGGCGGGTTATGTGCCCAATAATTGGATTGCGCTGGCGGAAGCGGTGCAGTGGATCCATGAAGCGGGCGGCATTGCCATCTTAGCGCATCCATTGAAATACAAATTAAATGGCAAATGGTTAACTCGGCTGATGCGCGAATTTAGTGAAGCCGGTGGGGATGCTGCTGAAGTTGCTTCTCCCCAGCAAACGCCGGTGCAAAAACGGGAAATCTGGCGGTTGTGTCAGCAGTTTGGTTTAGTGGCGTCGGTTGGATCCGACTTTCATCAACCGACCGATTGGAATGAATTAGGTCGTGGCCTGTATATGACCGATGATATTGTGCCCGTTTGGCAGACCTATCCTGATTTGCTCGATGAACCTGCTGCGCATGAAGAAATGCTGGGTTAATTGATTGGCTGCGTGCACAACTTTTAGCAGTTCCCTGTGCTAATTTTTCAAAGCAACCAGCAAATTTTCAAGTTCACTTGTGATGCCTAATAAAAATTGCTATTGCTTATAGAGCAGGCTTGATGTCAGCGCCAGTGAGAGCGCTAAGGAATTGTTATGAGTCAGTTTTTTTATCTTCATCCAGATAACCCACAGCTGCGTTTAATCAAACAAGCCGTGCAAATTGTCAAACAAGGCGGCGTGATTATTTACCCAACCGATAGTGGCTATGCTTTGGGCTGCCACATTGGCGATAAAACGGCTCTAGAGCGAATTTTACAAATTCGACAAATCAGTGGCGAGCACCATTTAACCTTGATGTGTAAAGATTTATCGGAGCTTTCGGTGTATGCCAAAGTAGAGAATTCGGTATTTCGCTTATTAAAAAATAACACGCCAGGTGCTTACACCTTCATTTTACGGGGCACGAAAGAAGTGCCGAAACGCTTGTTAAATGAAAAAAAGAAAACCATTGGTCTGCGCATTCCTAATCATAAAATCGCCCAAGCCTTATTGGCAGAATTGGGTGAGCCTTTGATGTCCAGTTCACTGATTTTACCCGGACGTGAGGTGACTGAAAGCGATCCTGAAGAGATGCGCGATCAACTCGAACGCCAAGTCGATTGTATTTTGCATGGTGGCGTTATTGCCGGGGATCCGACGACAGTGATTGATTTCTCTGATGATGTGCCAGTCATTGTGCGGGAAGGCGCCGGTGATGTGAGGCCATTTAGTTAGTTGAGTATGAGTGAATTGACCGAAGCTGTGCCAATCCAGAATCCAAACAGCCTGACGCCCTTAACCATTCAAAACCCGTTGCCGCTCGCGATGGTGCGGGGTGAAGCCGTCATCGAGCGGCCGGAAGACTTGTTTATTCCGCCCGATGCGCTGGAAGTCCTGCTGGAAGCCTTCGAAGGGCCATTGGATTTTTTGCTGTATCTGATTCGTAAACACAAATTTGATATCGTCGATTTACCCATTAACGAAATCACCCTGCAGTACATGGAATATATCGATTTGATGCAGGATATGAATTTTGAATTAGCGGCCGAATATTTAGTGATGGCCGCGATGTTGGCGGAAATTAAATCCCGTTTATTATTGCCAAAACATGAAGAGTTCACAGATCCCGAAGTTGATCCTCGCGCCGAGTTGGTGCGACGTTTACAAGAATATGAACGGTTTAAACAAGCTGCATTAAATTTGGATAATTTACCGCGGGAAGAGCGAGATTTTTTCCAAGGCCATGTTGCGCTTCCCGAGAATTTTCAACCTCACGTCATTCTTCCTGAGGTTACTATGGCCGACTTGCTGGCGGCGTTGACTGATATTTCGAGGCGTGTAAAAGACTTTCAACATCATCAGGTGAGTAAAGAAAAATTATCAACACGAGAGCGCATGAGCCAAATTTTAGAGAAGCTTCGCGTCAATGGCTATCTTGAGTTTGCCGAATGTTTTACGTTAACCGAGGGTCGAGCAGGGGTGGTTGTCAGTTTCTTAGCCATTCTTGAGCTGACTAAAGAGAAACTGATCCAGTTAACGCAAGTAGAAGTTTATGGTCAGATCCACCTTAAATTGGCATAATACGTTGTTGGTTAATCTCAGTCGTTTCTGCTCGGTGCCGACTGGCGCAGCATGAAACTTTGCAGCATGAAACTTTGCAGCATGGTCCATCAGGTTTATTATTAGCACACGCTTTTGCAAACGAATTAGCACAGGGACCCAAGGATTTGAAGGTGGCAAGCAAAATCAATGACGCTCAGCTCCTCCAGTTGCTGGAAGCTTGCTTGTTTGCCAGTGACAGACCGCTGACGGTTGAAGATTTGCAAACGACTGTTTTGCTTGATTTTCAACCGACGAAAAAACGACTGTTGCAAGCGCTCAAACAGTTGGCGTTGGATTATCAAGGGCGTGGCATTGAATTGGTGGAAACCGCCAAAGGGTATCGGTTCCAGTCTAAGGCTGAGTGGAGCCCTTATATTGCGTTGCTCTGGCCTGAACGCTCGCCGAAATATTCTCGGGCTGTGTTAGAGACCTTGGCACTGATTGCGTATCGCCAACCCATTACCCGCGGTGAAATTGAAGAGATCCGTGGGGTAACCGTCAGTAGTCAAATGATCAGAACCTTGCTCGATCGCGGTTGGATCAAAGTGGTGGGCCACAAAGAAGTGCCGGGGCGACCTGGTTTATATGCAACCACCGCAGATTTTTTAACCTATTTTGGTTTAAAGAGTTTGGCACAATTGCCAACCTTACCTGAACTCGCCAAAGTCGGCGATTTATTTAACACAGTCGGGATGACTGAGGAGTCTTTAGCATGAGTGAAAAGTTACAGAAAATTTTAGCCCGTAGTGGGGTTGGTTCGCGCCGTGAAGTTGAAACCATGATTAGCGCTGGCCGAGTGAATGTGGATGGCAAAGTTGCGCAATTAGGCGACCGAATTTTACCAACACAGCAAGTGCGGGTTGATGGTCATCCGGTGAAGTTGGCAGCAGAAGCTGAGCAAATTTGTCGAGTGATTGCCTACCATAAACCGGAAGGTGAGATTTGTACTCGAACTGATCCGGATGGTCGGCCAACAGTGTTTGACCGCTTACCTAAATTGCGTGGTGCGCGTTGGATCGCCATTGGCCGTTTGGATATCAATACCTCGGGTTTATTGTTATTTACCACAGATGGTGAGTTAGCCAACCGTTTGATGCACCCTAAATTTGAAGTCGAACGTGAATATGCCGTTCGTGTTTTTGGGGAAGTCACTGATGCCATCATTCAAAAACTGCGCACTGGCGTTGAATTAGAAGATGGCAAAGCGAATTTCAAGAAAATTAAAGCCAGTGGTGGCGAAGGCATCAACAAATGGTTCCATGTGACCTTAACGGAAGGCCGTAATCGCGAAGTTCGACGGATGTGGGAATCGCAAGGCACTGTTGTCAATCGCTTAATTCGCGTGCGTTATGGCGATTTATTATTGCCCAAGCACTTACCGGCTGGTGGTTACACCGAATATCCGCTGGAAGAAGTGAACTATCTACGCAAATTAGTGCATATGGATTACGAGACTGAGTCTTTGGCAAAACCGGAAGATCGCGATGAGCGTCGTCGTCGCATGGCCTCTATCAAGCGGGCTGTGCGTAAGCACCAAGTCGCAGTGAAATCAGGCGAAAAACTGGCAGAAAAAGCCGAAGCAAAACCGCAAGCAAAAAAACAAGAGCCGCGTAAACCCGGGAATAAGCCATTTAAAGGCAAAACCCGCACTCGGATGTAAGTTGATTGATGGGATGTTATTTATGAAAATGGCCGCATTTGCGGCCATTTTTTTTAAATTTTAAGAATGCTTGCTTCAGTAGCGTGAGTTTAATAATAAATGTCCCCTCGTTGATGTATTTGTGGCTCATCAAGCAGATCATCAAAACTGACCGCAAAATTTTTATGCGGTTCATCGACCGGGCTTAAATACACAGCTCTTTCAGGGCCATCAATCCAGCGAACAATGCCCACACCGCGCTTACTTTGACAAATCATGCCGAGTTCAAGTGATTTTGCATTCATAGTCAGTCTCCAATTTCAGGTTGCTGCGTCATTTTTGCGAAGTTGCTTAAAGTAGAGTGGTTACATTGGCGGGAAGTTCAGGTGTTTATCTGTTAGATCGGTTATTCGTCGCAAGCGATACAATTGAAAGGGGCAGTGTCTTGAGTGGAGTCTGAAAGGTCTGACTATATAGTGGGATTGTGGATCCAAGCGGAGCATGACAAGTGATGTACTGTGTATCCACCCTAGCTAAAATAGGGACTTTGGTTAAAATAACTTTAAAAATTAGGTGGTAAATGGTATAAATTAGATGGATATTACTATATAAACCAGGCAGTTAAAGAGAAATCAAACATGGAATCGTTACGTCGAATTCTGAGCGTCACCTTATTGGCCTTATTCACCTGTGCTACTGCAATTGCTAGCCAAAACCCCAAATCATCTGATCCGGATTTGACAACGCTGTTAGCCAAAAATCCTGCCTTTGTCGAGGTTAAAATTTCTCCCAACGGTCGCTACCTTGCGGTCGTGGTCTTAGAGGAGGACAAACGACAATTATTGTGTTTAGAGCGTGACACGCTCAAGCCAATAGGCGGGGCTAGAATGGTCGGCAAAGATGAGGTGGGTGATTATTTTTTTGCTAACAATGAGCGTTTGGTAATGAAAATCATGACGCGACAATCATGGGAAAAGCAACCCAAATTCTATGGTGAGTTATATGGGGTCAATTGTGATGGCAGTCAAAAAAAATTGCTTTTCGGTTATCGTATTAAAGAACAAAAGGGGCCGGCTAGCTCTGCAAATCGTCGAGCATGGGCTGATGTGATTCATCGGCTACCCCAAGATCCCGACCATATTCTGATCACTTCAACTAATTGGACCGAAAGTAAGGCTGCCAAGGCCGATATTTTTAAATTGAATGTTTATACCGGCAAATTAAATCGCACTGGAAAATCCCCGATTGGTTATGCCGACATTGTTGCCGATAGTGCGGGTAAACCGAGGATTGCTTCTGGCACCGATGAAAATTATGAAGATCATGTTTATTTGACAAATGCAGAGGGCGAGTGGCAAGAAAATCAGCAACTCAGCGAAGTTGACAATTTCAGAGCATTTCGATTACTCCCTGATCAATCAGGTTTCTATTTTTCTGGACGACATCAAACTGATCTAATTGGGTTATATCAGTACGATTTTGCTACGCAAAAAATAACTGCCATTTATCAGCCGAAAACCATCGATTTAAGCGGACCATTATTTAGCAGTGATGGCGAAAGCATTTATGCTGCGCGGATTGATGAAAATTATCCAAATTATTTGTTACTCAATAAAGAGTCTGCAGATACTCAGGTATTTCGAAGCTTAACTGAAAAGTTTGCTGGTGCTGATGTAAGTTTAACAAGTCAAACTGAGGATGGTCGATACCGTATTGCTCGGGTCGAAGCCGACAGGTTGCCTCCTGTCTATTTTTTGCATGACCGTCAAACGGATCAATTAACAAAGTTAATTGAAGGTTACCCGCATTTACATGGTATTCCTTTGGTTGAAATGCAGCCGGTCGAATTCAGTAGTTTTGATAAAACCCTGATCCGAGGTTATGTCACCTTGGGGGCTGCCAAGGGGAGTGCGATGCCGATGGTCGTGCTGATCCATGGTGGTCCGTATGGCGTCCGCGATTACTGGGAGTTTGACTCACAGGTGCAGATGCTGGCACTGGCGGGTTATAACGTGATGCAAATTAACTATCGCGGATCTAAAGGCTATGGTGAAAAGTTTAGCAACGCCGCTGATTTGCAATGGGGCAATGCAGTGCAACAAGATATCATCGCTGGCACGAAATGGGCGATTGCACAAGGTGTTGCTCGCAAAGGCAATATTTGTATTATGGGCGGCTCTTTTGGTGCTTATTCTGCATTGCAATCATCGGTGTTAGCCCCTGATTTATTCAAATGTGCCATTGGAGTGGCCGGTATTTACGATTTATCTTTATTAACCAAAGAAGGGGATATCACTCGATTGACCTATGGCGAGGCCTTTATTGACGATGCGATAGGGAAAGACGCGGCACAACTTCGACAATATTCGCCGGTGTACCAAGCACATTCAATTCAAGCAAATGTCCTTCTGATCCATGGTGAAAAAGACCAACGAGCGCCGTTGATTCATGCAGAATTGATGCAAAAGGCGCTCACCGAGGCGGAGAAAGAAGTTGAATTAACCGAGTATGATGATGAAGCTCATGGTTTTTATGCAGAAGAGAATCAGATCCGCTATTACCACCAAGTCCTCACATATTTGAAAACTCAGCTGAAGCAGTAATTTGGGTTTTTCTTTTAAGCTATTGATTTAATTTCCGATCGCTTGACCAATTAAACGCAGTCCAGTGAACAGAAGCAGCAGCTGGACTGCATATTGGAAAGCCTGCTCTTGCAGGAATTGTCGGATGTAGGCGCCACACCAAGTTCCTACCCAACAAAGTGGGCTGAGCAAGATGGCTGTGAGCAGCGTTTGGCTGTTCCACAGATCACCCTGTACATACACAGGGACTTTAAGCCAATTGAGCAATGTAAAGTACAATGCACTACTGGCAATGAATTGGCTCGATTTTAACTTGGCTAGCGTCAGATACATCGTGATTGGTGGTCCGCCGGCATGCAGTAATGTTGAACTTGCCCCTGCGAGCGTTGCCAAACTATGACTGATCCATCGCGGAACCTGATGAGCCATTCCTGAATTATTGCGGAAGCAAAGTTGCCATAATGCTCGTATTGCAAAAATCGCAGCCATCAAGCCTATTACAAGACGCAACGCTGAATTATCCAATTGACCGAGGAAAAATGCGCCTAAAGCAACACCCGCTAGAGTCCCAGGCCATAAAGGTTTGAGTAAACGCCAATCCCATTGTCGCCAGTAGCGGCGAATGGTGAATAGATCGGTGACCATCAACAGTGGCAGTAATAAGGCGAGAGCGAGCTTAGGTTCAAATTGCAATAACAGCAGGGGAGTTGCCAACACGCCAAGGCCGCCAGCAAAGCCGGCCTTGGAAATACCGATTAACAAAATCACCGCAGCAAGCAGCCAAATTTGCTGCTGTGCGATGATTTGGCTCAGGAGTTCTAACATCGACTAGCGGTCGACTTGTTCAAAGGCATGTCGGGCTTGAGCCAGTTGTACCTGTAAGCGGCCAATTTCAGCGGCGTAATTTTGCATATCTGTTCGAATGTTGTCGGTGCGATAGAGTAAGGCGGCTCGGTTGCTGGCATTATTTTCTGCCGCAATTTGTTGATTGGTCCGATGCAGCTCATCTTCTAAATCTTGAATTCGATATTCCAAGCTACTGATTGCGGATGCCAAGTCATCGACGACTTTTTTGGCTTTATACCAACGGATCCCTTCTTGGTAACCTTGACGAAACGCCGGTTCCAATTTGCCAGTACAGGCCGTGTTATATTCAGCACCGCTCCGTCCATGAGCCTCACCATTGGGATAGTCGCAATAACTGACTAAACCATCGGCATGGCCTTGTTGATATTTTTTAAAATCTGGCGTAACACCATATTCAGCACAGTCTTTTTGGTAATCTCTAAATTCAGAGGCAAGCTTTCCGCGTTGGCCATCATTGACACCCAGACTATACCAGTCGCCAATCATGCATTCTTCCTTGCTGATGCTGGCACAACCGCTTAACATCAGAATGCTCAATACTACTAATTTTTTCACAGCACTTTCTCCCTAAAAATCCGCCTCATGGTAAACATCATCCTGAAAATTGCCAAGTGATTTATCGGATACTCAGAAAGCTATTTTATATTTTTATTTAAATTTGCAATATTTTAGTAACACGCTAGCGTGCTCTTGCGCCAGATAAGCGGTGAAGGCTGAAAGGCAATTAGGTATACTAAGTGTTTTACAAGGAGACGGTTGTGGTTGAGCTGACGCCATTTTTGCAATTTTTAACAACAAGCTTTGCGCAAGGCGAGTTACAGCGGCTCGTACTTTCACGCCATGAAGGGGATGATGCTGAGCTGATCCGCATCGTGATGCGCCCTGTGATGATTAAGGGGCAGGCACAACTGAGCGCTGTTTATGAGCGTAAAACCTTTGATATAACTAAAAATTTCACCATCGATGAAGCCAAAGCATGGTTAGTCCAGCAATTAGGCAGTGCTTTCAAATCTGCTTTGCTGCAAACCACCAGTGAAGAATGGCAATTAACCCGCAGCAAAAAACAAAAATGGCTGCAGCATCGCCAAAAAAGCAAAGGGAGCTCGCAAACGGCTAATGCTGAACATAATCGTGAGAAACAGCGTTTTGTCGATCAACAACGTCCCTTTTTACAAGCACTTGGCATCACAGATCCGCAGGGCCAAATCATTCCGTCGATGTCACGGAAATGGAAGCAAATCAATAAGTTTGTGGAAATTCTCGCCAAAGCGATCCGTGAGACAGGCCTGCAGCAGCGACAGGAAGTGCATGTAGCTGATTTTGGTTCGGGCAAGGCTTATTTAACCTTCGCAGTGCATGACTATTTGCAACAGCTTGGCATTACAGCCAAAGTGACGGGCGTGGAATTGCGTCAAGCCTTAGTTGATCTCTGCAATCAAACGGCACAGCGCCTTAACTTGAGCGGTTTAACCTTTGCCCAAGGCGATGTTCAGCACTTCAAAGCGGAAGGTGTCAATGTGATGATTGCCTTGCATGCGTGTGATACCGCCACCGATCACGCTATTCATATGGGGATCCGCACTGGGGCAGAAATTATTATGTGCTCGCCATGTTGCCATAAAGAAATTAGGCCGCAAATGCAAAGCCCTGCGGTGTTATCGCCACTGCTTCAGCATGGCATTCATTTAGGGCAAGAAGCAGAAATGTTGACTGATGGTCTTCGCGCTTTATTGCTTGAAGCGCATGGCTATGATACACAAGTGTTTGAATTTATTTCTCTTGAACATACCAGTAAAAACAAAATGATCTTGGCTCAGAAACGCCAAAAACCTAAGGATGTAAGTGCCGTGTTTGCGCAAATTGCTGCTTTAAAACAATTTTATGGCATTGAGCAGCATTGTTTAGAGACTTTATTGCGACAGTCGGCAGAGTCATGATTGCAACCTCGGGTTGAACTTTCAAAGGAGTCTTCGTGTTTAGTGTTGAATTTAAAGTGCGAGACTATGAATTAGACATGCAAGGCATTGTCAATAATTCAGTGTATTTCAACTATCTCGAGCATGCCCGTCATGAGTTTTTATTGGCCAAAGGCGTTGATTTTGCCGCCTTGGCTCGCGAAAAAATCAATTTGGTGGTGGTGCGTTCGGAGCTGGATTACAAATCCTCGCTGACCAGCGGCGACCGTTTTGCAGTAACCGTCGAGTTTGTGCAAATTTCAAAACTGAAATTTGGTTTTCGTCAGCAAGTGGTTCGCCTAATCGATCGTAAGTTGATGCTCGATGCTTTGGTCGTTGGTGTGGCATTAAATGCAGATGGACGGCCTTTTGTGCCTGAGCTGCTCAATTTATTGGCCCAGTAGCGATGATGCGCATTTATGGTCTTCTTGCGTACTGCCTGCTAGCGACTTTCATGGGATTGATGCTGACGGCCGCTGCAGCGCAAACCCCTGCCGCGGACGCGCTCAAAGCTGACTATAAAATCTGTGTGCAAGATCTGGCCTATTATCCCCATTATGATTTTTCCGCTGCGGGCAAACCCAGTTATGCCACCAGTTTGTTCCAATTATTTTCGCAAAAAACTGGGATCCGTTTGCATATCCAAGCGATGCCGATTAAACGCTTAAAACTTGCCACTGACTGTGACCTGCGCTATCCCGATAACCCACTTTGGTATGTTGAGCGTGAGATCCAACGTCCAGCGTATTTTAGTCATCCCGTCAGTCAAATTTTAGGAACGACCGTGGTGTTGCCTGAGCGCGCTGATTTAAAACCAGAGGAATTAACGGCCATTAGTGTTCCTCGAGGCTTCACTCCCCATCATTTAATGGCATTACAACAACAGTTTCAGTTTGAATTTGTCGAAACAAATGATGCAAAAGCTGCGTTAGTGATGGTGCTGAAAGGTCGAGTTGATGCCGCTGATGTCGAATGGAACGTGGCGCAGGCCTTGTTAAAACAGTTAGATCCGCCTGCGGAGTTGGCTGTCGCGCAGAAATTACCGATCTCATTGGTTGGATTTCATCTTTCAAGTAGAAATTCTGCCGAACTTATTAATAGATTCGACCAGTTTTTACGCAATGAACAAGTGGCTATCACGCAGCTGAAACAGCAATTTCAACTGCGCGAACAACTCTCCGAGTTAACGACCGTCCAGCATCCGACCGATACCACCGAGCACTGAGCCTTCGCCTTGACTACTGCCGCCCATCGACGGAGCATGCTGAATGATCCGGTCGGCCAAACGGCTGAAAGGTAAACTTTGGATCCAAACTTTGCCATGCCCTCGCACTGTCGCGAGGAACAACCCTTCGCCGCCAAAAAACATCGATTTCAGACCGCGGCTCATCTCTATATCAAAATCAATGCCCGCAGTCATGGCCACTAAACAACCTGTATCGAGCCGGAGTGTTTCACCGCGCAATTCGCGTTCAATCACAGTGCCGCCTGCATGGACAAACGCCATGCCATCGCCTTTCAAGCGTTCAAGAATGAAACCCTCGCCACCAAAAAAGCCTGCGCCAAGTTTGCGGTTAAACGCGATATCGACTTTGGTGCCTTTGGCTGCGCATAAAAAAGCATCTTTTTGACAGATGATTTCACCGCCCAGTTTGGCCAGATCGAGCGGGATAATTGAACCTGGAAAAGGGGAGGCGAACGTCACTTGGCTTTTGCCCCGGCCTTCATTGGTAAAATGCGTCATAAAAATCGATTCGCCGGTCAGCATCCGTTTACCGACCCCCAGTAGTTTCCCCATCAAGCCTTGGTTGGGTTCTGAGCCATCGCCCATTTTGGTTTCAAAACGAATGTCCTGTTCCATATAGTTCATGGCACCAGCTTCAGCAATCACGGTTTCACCGGGATCCAGCTCTATTTCAACCATTTGCATGCTGTTGCCGAGAATTTTGTAATCAATTTGATGACTTTGCATAACGTGTCCTTGTGACAGTCAGTGGATGTTGTCGTTAATATGCGGCAACTGTTGGCAAAGCGAAATGGGTTTATGGGCAGTAAATTGTTAAAAATTATGTCGTTGTAACTGAGTGAATCCTGTTTTGTGTGGGCTTTTCGGACTGGTCATCATTGCGTTCCTGCGTGAAAACGCTTAATTTCAAAGAAACTTTCCTTCGTCACGAAAACGATGATCTCGATAGAATTGTGGCTAATGGTCCTTTTATGCGGCTCTGTTCTGCTCAGTCTTAGCATTTGGCGGTTACTGATTATTGCCTTGCCGATGTTAAAAATCCCACTTTGGCGTTTAAGCATGGCGCAAGCGCTGGCTTGTTTAAGTGTTTGTTGGAGCTTGGGGGTTGGGCCTGAGGTTGGCTGGTTCGGCTTTGTATTGTTTTTATTGCTGCTACAACCCGCAATCACACTGGTGTTATTGCCGTTGTGGTTATTGATCCAACGAATTCAACGTTGTGATCCGCTGCGCGAGCGGATCTAACCGCTTGGCTAAAACCAGTCTTTATTCAAAAATGGGATCAAGGCCAAAGTTAACGCCTGTTGATAGACGCTCGCGCGACTTAACCGATTGCCAGTCAATAAGCCAATAGCGCCGCCCGCTTGTTTAATATTTTGTGTGCCGAAAAGTTTGTCCATGACATCGCCAAGTTCTTCCCCTGCGGCTAATAAGGCTAAGGCGGCGGGAGGGAGCATCAAACTGGCCGAGCGTGCTTTGCCCACTTGATTGCCATGGTGGACAACCATCCAGGCAAAGGTCATTTCACCATCTAAGCCCGCCTCAATGGCGACATAAAAATCCGCCTCGATGTGCTGTTTAAGTTGAGCAATCCGATTCTCCGCGCCTAACAAGGTTTCTTCTGCGCTCAGCGGTTGCGCGCGAACGCCTGACTCACAGGCAAGGCCGCGGATCTGCAGCTTGTGCTCAGGAAATACTTGGGAGAAGCAGTGCTCGACAGCAGCAATTTTGGCTGGGTTGGCTGATGCGACAGCGATGGTCCACATAGGTGATCTCTAAAGTTGTGGTGATAATTACCAAGATGACTTAAAAAAAGAAAAAGGCCGAAACCGGCCTTTTTTTCAATCAGCGACTATTCGCCGAGACCCACATAGACGTGTTGTACGTCATCGTCGTTGTCAATTGCTTCCAAAAAGGCTTCAACTTCGGCTCTTTGTTCTGCAGTTAAGCCTGTGACCGGGTTTTTCGGTTTATAGATTAGTTTAGCGCTTGAAACTTTGAAGCCATATTCAGGCAATGCTTTGCTGACGGCATCCAGATCAGTCGGTTCAGTGTAGAAAATGGTATCGCCATCTTCACCGGCTTCGAAATCCTGAGCACCGGCTTCAATTGCCGCCACTTCTACATCAGCATCTTTGCTCTCAGCACTGGCTTCAATCGCCCCTAAGTAATCAAAATCCCAAGACACTGAACCAGATGAACCTAATTGGCCCTTGCGGAATAACACACGAATGCTCTGAGCGCTGCGGTTTTTGTTGTCAGTTAAACAGTCAACAATCACTGGCACTTGATGCGGCGCAAAGCCTTCGTAAACCACATGCTCATAGTTCACCGGACCATCTAACAAGCCTGCACCTTTTTTGATCGCACGTTCCAGCGTTTCTTTCGGCATTGAGGCTTTGCGAGAGGCTTCAATGGCCATCCGCAATTTGGAATTCATATCAGGATCGGCACCATTGCGCGCAGCAACCATGACTTCTTTTGCTAATTTGGTAAACAGTTTGCCTTTTGCGGCAGCAGCATCTGCCTTATGTTTGGCTTTCCATTGGGCGCCCATGAATGATTCTCGCTCTAAAAAGAAGGATAGAAAAAACCGCCATAGTCTAGCGAATGGGGCTGCACATGGCAACCAGTGCACAGGCAGACTCATTGCTGCTGTTTATCCGCGACATCGGTACTAATCATCGCAGAGTATGAACCCTGAGCTAGGCAGACTCGTACACTGTGGTACAATTTGGTAAATTAACGTTAGGAAGGACAGAACTTGTGAAATTCTACTCGGTTGCACTTTTTTTTAGGGTGTTGGGTTTTACGCTGTTGAGTTTTACGTTGTTGGGTTCACCGGCTCAAGCCGAAGAACAAGTGGTTGCTCCCATCAATGCAACGACTGATGTCGAAGCAACAATGAAAGATATGGGCTTTAGTTTTAAGCAAGCTGAAAAAGCTGAAACGGTTGCCGAGATGCAGCAAGCCATTACCGCACTGCAACAGCAAGTTGCTTCTGTGCAGGCCTATCAATTTCCCAAAGAAAAACATGCGATTTTTCAACAAGGTTTAACTGAAGTTCAAGCCCAATTAGACATTATCGCCGCCCATTTGGCAAAAGGTGACTTAGCCCAGGCGAAGCAACAATTAGCGCCGATCATGACTTTGAAAAAACGCTATCACAAAGAGCGCAGCCCGAGTTTCTGGCAGTTGTTGTTTGGGGAATAACAGGGGCGCTTAACTCCGCAGCGAGCTGTTGGAGTTAAGCGATTGATAGTCCAGTCTTTAATTTTGCATTTCTCTTGCACTCTCTCTGTTGCTGCTCTACATCTTCTGATACCTTGATTTTTAATGATTTGCTAAAACTCGATTCTTAATTCTTTCTTAAGGATTGAGAAGTAATTTAGCTGATGAATCAGTCTATTAAGACTTTTCATGCGAGGATGGCATGCGTGTATTATTAGTTGAAGATGATTTGGCATTAGCCAGTGGTATGGTTGTTGCCCTTAAAAACCAAGGGTTTACCGTCAACCATGTGGCGCTTGGCAAACTGGCACTGAATGTGATCAGAGCTCAAGATTGCGATGCTGTGGTGCTCGATTTAGGCTTACCTGATATGGATGGCTTGGATGTTTTAAAACTAACGCGGCAGAAAAATAGCCGTTTGCCCGTCCTTGTGTTAACCGCCCGTGATGGCGTGGATGATCGGATCCGTGGGCTTGATATTGGTGCGGATGATTATTTAGTGAAGCCGTTTGCGATGCCAGAGTTATTTGCTCGTCTTCGGGTGATTGAACGTCGGTTGGGCACAGCAACGAGTCATCTGATTTCGATGCATGGTGTCACCTTAGATAGTACCGCTCATCAAGCCTATGTCGATGCAGAGGTATTAAATCTTTCTCGTCGCGAGTACATGGTACTGAAGATGTTGATGGAATCCGCTGGTCGCATTAAAACTCGCGAACAACTCGAAGCGAGTCTGTATGCGTGGGGGGAAGAAGTTGCGAGCAATGCTTTAGAGGTTCATATCTCGAATCTTCGTAAAAAGTTGCCGAAAGACTTCATTAAGACTATTCGTGGTGTTGGTTATAGTGTGTCGCCGCCATGAGATCGATCCGCCGTTACTTAGTCACGTTACTGATTGCAATTCTAACGCTCACCAGTTTTATGGCCGCGTTGCAAAGTTATCGGCAAAGTATCCAACAAGCAGAACAGTTGTTCGACCAAGATTTGATGGCTTTGGCAACGTCCTTCTATAGCCAATTTTCAGAAACTGCCAACCCAGTTGAAGGGATCAATGCGGTGCAAGTGTGGCAGCAGCAACAGTTAATTTATCGCAGTAATAATGCGCCAAATACGCCGATCAATGCGCCACAGGGTTTAAGTGAGCAAAATTTTTCAGGCAAACGCTGGCGTGTTTACAAAACTTTGGATGCAGCGCAACTTGAAATTATTGTGGCGCAACCGTTAAAAGAGCGGCAGATGTTGGCAAACGATGTTGTGCTTGCCTCTATCTATCCAGTTGTGTTGAGTTTGCCTTTGCAAGCATTATTAATCTGGTGGATTGTGAGTCGCGGTTTACAACCATTGCAACGTCTGACGTCACAATTAGCAGATAAAAAAGCGGACGACTTATCTGCAGTTACATTGCCGCAAGTGCCGGCTGAGCTCAAACAAATGCTGAATACAACCAATCAGTTATTAAGTCGATTAGCGGATGCCTTTGCCCGAGAAAAACGCTTCGCCTCTGATGTTGCCCATGAGCTGCGGACCCCACTGAGTGTACTGCAAATCAATTTACATAATGCAGAGCAACAATGGTTAGCCGCAAAATTGCCAGATCCTGACGAGTTGATTCCGGCGCTGAACCAAGGCCTTGCGCGGATGAGCCAGTTGATTGAGCAAATAATGTTGTTTAATCGAACGAACCCCGAACATTTTAAAGCCAAGCTGCAACCTGTGGATATCGCGGAGCTTTGTCGGGAAGTGATTGCCGAAACTTATCCTAAATTGTTGCAAAAAGACCAGCAAATTTCCTTAGAGGGGCTTGAATCGGTCATTATGGCTGCCGATCCTTTTGCATTTAAGCTGTTAATTGTGAATGTGCTGGGCAATGCCAATAAATACACCCCTCGCGGTGGCCAGATAGTTATGACTTTGGCGCAACATCAGCAGCAGTTGCAGTTGGTTGTTGAAGATTCAGGCCCAGGTATTGCCCAAAGTGAGTATCAGCGGGTCTTTGATCGCTTTTATCGGGTCGGAGGCGATAGACATAGTTCAGGTGAATTGGGCAGTGGTCTTGGCTTAGCGATAGTTCGTGATATAGTTCAATTACATCAGGGCGTGATCCAGTTAGCGCCTTCACGATTTACCACGGGTTTAAAAGTTGTGATGGAATTCCCTCTGTGAAATCACTTGGTTTGAGTTTGTTTTACATCTTATTGACGTTCAGTGCCATGGCGAGAGCCGAGTGGCTTGAAGTCAATTTGGTGATCAAAGATCATCTATTCAATCCTAGTCATTTGACCTTGCCTGCTCAAACCAAAATTAAATTGGTCATTCACAATCAAGATGATTCTCCTGAAGAGTTCGAAAGCTTTAGTCTTAACCGCGAAAAAGTGATTCTAGCCAAAGCCAAATCTGTGGTCTTTTTGGGGCCGTTAGAACCAGGCGAGCATCTATTTATCGGTGAATATAACCCTGACAGCGCACGTGGCATCATCCGAGTGATCCCTTATCAGCAATGGCAAGCGGAGATTCCTCATGTTAATTAATACCGTTGTGATTTTTTTACGTGAACTGATGCCAGTTTTATTGCTAGTCAGTTTGCTGCTGGTGTGGCAACGCAACCAAGCACGCTTGTTGTTCAGTTGGATTTTGCTGCCAGCGAGCGTGGGGCTGGTCCTACTGTCGCAGCAATATGGTCAAATTTCGCTGTGGTTGGATGGAGCCGGCATTGAGATCCTGTATGCCATGTTTTATGCGGCAGTACCGATATTACTGGCGATAGCAATCGTAACACCCACTTGGCAAACCCAGTTAGCAGGTCTTGCGGCTGCGGCCTTATTGATCATCAACGGCAGTAATTTAGTGTTGTACTTATTTGTCTATCCGCGGGACATGCACGAGGGGCCTTTGTTGATGTTAGGGGCTGCGCTTGGCATCGGTATTGGCCTTTCAGTCGCCATTATTCTCTACTATGCAATGGACGAACTCAAACGACTGCGGCCCTGGTTGTATGGGCTCATGCTCTGTTTGATAGCGGCACGGCAAAGTAGTGAGGCGAGTCAAATTCTCATTCAAGCCGATTGGCTTGCAGGCGGGGCTCTACTCTGGGATAGCCAGCAATTGATCAGTGAACAATCTGAGTATGGCCATTTTTTAAATGCGCTGGTCGGCTACGAAGCGACCCCAAGTAGCAGTCAAATGGCGGTATATCTAGTGACAGCAGTTGTTTTATGGGCGTTATGTTGGCGCCAAGGAGAGTTCCGATGAGACTCGTGTGGGTTGTTGTGTTGTTGCTCCTTGGTGTTAGCGCTCAAGTATGGGCGGATGGTCGGGTGGTTGATAAAGTTTATCATCCGTACGTGCAGCCTTGGGAGCGCGAAATTGAATATCGTTTTGCTTTTCAAAAGCAGCCCGATCACCCTGATAACAATGCCATGATCCAAAAATTTGGCTATGGCTTTAATATCTCTGACAATATGGCGCTTGAGGGCTACTTAGAGGCCTCACGCATCACGCCTGAAGATTATCAAATCAGCGGTTATGAGCTGGAACTGCGTTGGATGTTGACCGAGCAAGGTCAATATAGTGCGGATTGGGGCTTGTTATTTGAATTAGAGCGCCAAGATGGCAATGCCAATTATGAGTTTTCTGCTGGCTTATTGATGGAAAAAGAGTTTGGCCCCACGAGTCTCACGCTCAATGCTCTCACCGTTTACGAATGGGGCGAAACCTTGCGTTCCGAACTTGAAACGGAATTTCGTTTGCAATATCGCTACCGTTGGTTACCGCAGGTGCAACCGGCTGTGGAGTTTTACAGTGGCGAAAATTATAAAGGCGTTGGCCCAGCGCTGATGGGCGTTCATAAATTTAATAAAGAAAATCAACTTAAATGGGAGCTTGCAACAGTTTTTGCGATTGATAATTCCACTATTAACAACACTTTGCGTTTTGCGTTAGAGTTTGAGTTTTAATTTGCTACCCATTGGGGTGAAGCCATCGGCATCACTCTAAAATGTTTAACCTGTGGCGAAGGTCGTGGTATCCGCCAATTTTATAATAACTAGAGAATGTGACTCATGAATTTCAAATCAAACTTATTGAGTGCCCAATGGCTCGGCCCCTATCGGGTTTTTGCTTTATTTGCGGTATTAGCCCTCATTTTACTTTCGCTGTCCAGGATTGGTTTAATGCTTTGGCAGTGGCCGCGTGTGGAAGGTTTAGGCCATTTCGGCTGGATGCTGCTGCAAGGCGTGCGGGCAGATTTGATTTTAGTGGGGCTGTTATTGGCGCTTCCTGTGTTGCTAGCTCCCATCCTAGCCCTTGCACCTTTTGCTAAGTTTTGGCGTTTTTTTAGTTTATGCTGGTGTGTCGTGGCACTCACCTTCATTATTTTTATCGAGTTATCATCGCCATCATTCATTGCGCAATATGACATTCGGCCGAATCGGTTATATGTTGAATATTTAAAATATCCAAAAGAAGTGTTTAGCACGCTATGGCAAGGTTTTCGCGTGCCGTTGATTGGTGGTACTTTACTGACGGCTTTATTGGTATGGCTGGGTGCTCGGCTATTAAATCGTCAAGCAAAACAGATGCAACCATTCAAATCATTGACGTTGTGGCTGACATGGCCTGTCGTGGTTATTGCGGTATTTCTATCGATCCGCTCCACTTTAGATCATCGGCCAGCCAACCCTGCGCTATTTGCGATTACTTCTGATTCCTTAGTGAACTCACTGATTATCAATTCACCTTATTCAGTACTGTATGCCATCTACAGCATGCGCCATGAAGCTCGTTCGAGTGAAATCTATGGCAAGTTAGCTGAAGATAAGATGGTTGAATTGGCGCGGGATTGGCCTTGGTTGAAATCTTATCAGTTTAACCATCCACAATACCCAACCCTCCATCAACAGCAAGCGACGATGGTTCGAGAAAAGCCTTTGAATTTAGTCATTGTGTTGCAAGAAAGTTTAGGGGCTACCTTTGTGCAATCCTTAGGCGGGTTGCCGGTCACGCCTGAGTTAGAAAAACTGAAGGAAGAAGGCATCTGGTTTGAGCGGTTGTATGCGACAGGCACTCGTTCAGTGCGTGGCATTGAAGCTGTGGTTGCGGGCTTTTATCCAACCCCAGCGCAAAGTACGGTGAAATTATCGAATTCGCAGCAAAACTTTACCACTGTGGCCTCTATTTTGAAAAAGCAAGGCTATCAAACCCAGTTTGTGTATGGCGGTGAAGCACACTTTGACAATATGCGCAGCTACTTTACCGGCAATGGCTTTAGTCAAATCGTTGATATTAAACAAATCAAAAATCCGCAATTTGTCGGCAGTTGGGGCGCTAGCGATGAAGATTTGTTTAACACCGCGCATCAGCAACTGGAACAATTGCATCAACAAGGCAAACCTTTTTTAAGTTTAATTTTTACGTCCAGTAATCACGAACCTTTTGAATTCCCTGACGGTCGCATCGAATTATTTGAGCAGCCGAAAAATACCGTCAATAATGCTGTGAAATATGCAGATTGGGCGATGGGGGAGTTCTTCAAAAAAGCCAAAGCCAGCGCTTATTGGCAGGACACTTTGTTTTTAATCGTGGCCGACCATGATAATCGGGTCTATGGCTCTAATCTCATCCCCTTAGAAAAGTTTAAAATTCCTGGGTTGATTTTAGGGGCTGATGTGAAGCCTGAAACCCTACCAACCCTTGCCAGCCAAGTAGATTTAGTACCAACTTTGTTGTCAATGATGGGGGTTTCTGCCTGTCATCCAATGCTCGGGCGCGATTTAACTTTGGACAAAACGAGCCCAGGTCGTGCTCTCATCCAATTCGATAACTATTTTGCCCTAATGCAAGACGATGGGTTGACTATCTTAAAACCCAATGAAGAAACAGTGGCTGGCACCTATGATGAACAATCACAGCGCTTAACCTTGTTAGAGCGCCAGCCTACTGCGGCCGAGCGTGAGCGTGCCTTAGCCCAAGTGCAATTACCGGCTTATTTATACCGTGAAGGCAAATATGCCAGTGATGCGAGTTGCCCCGCACCTTAGTCACTTTTTTTCCGCAACTGCGCTGTGTTTAAGCGCATTTAGGAGCCTCGTGTGCGTTAGCGCACGCGAGGCAGTTGTTGCCAGCTCGTGGTATAACTGGGCGATAACAGTTGGCGTTTCATCGCCCATTCTTGTTGGATCCCTTTGGCGGCAAAGAAAATTTTTGCTTTGCCGGAGTGGTTAATCTCATCCACAACTTGCATTAAAGCATGATTGCTCGCCTGACTGTGTTTGGGGGCAAACAGCTGAAGTTGCTCAATCTGCTCTTGGTAAAAATCACTGAGCATCACGCCTGCTTTGGCATAGCGATAGCCATCGCGCCAAATTTTCGTGAGGAGTTGTTCGGCTAGATGTAAGAAATCACGCGTATCATCACTGGGATAGAGCAAGCTAGCACTGGCTGAATTGCTATAAAACGGATCTTGCGCATGATTGCTAAATGGACTGGTCCGAATGAATACACTGAGCTGCTTGGCACGGGATTGTTGCGCTCTGAGTTTTTCACAAGCGCGATGGATATATTCACTGACGGCTTGTTGCAGCAAGGGCAAGGCGACAATCCGTTCGCTAAAAGCGCGAGAGCTGACAATTTCTTTTTTCGCCACCACAATATCATCTAACGCCAGACAAGATTCTCCATTCAGTTCTGCCACCGTACGTTCGAGCACCACAGAAAACTGCTGGCGGATCAATTGACTAGGAGCATCCGCGAGCTGTAAAGCCGTTTGAATACCCAGCGCTTGCAGCCGTTTGCTCAGTTGGCGGCCGACGCCCCAGACTTCACTCACAGGTAATAAAGCCATCAATTTACGCTGGCGACTGCGATCGGTTAAATCAACCACACCGCCGGTTTGTTGCCATTGTTTGGCGGCATGATTGGCGAGTTTGGCTAACGTTTTACTCGGCGCAATGCCCACACAAACCGTCATGCCAATCCATTGCAAAATGGTCTGGCGAACTTGTTGGCCAAATGCACTGAGGGTGGTTGCAGTTGCAAGACCGGATAAATCTAAAAAAGCTTCATCAATCGAATACACTTCAATGGCGGGCGCAAGCTGCTCTAATGTAGACATCACACGATTGGATATATCGGCATATAAGGCGTAATTTGAGGAAAAGACGACCATGCCATGCTGTTCAACCAGCGCTTTGGCTTGAAAATAGGGCACGCCCATTTTCACGCCTAACGCCTTGGCTTCGCGTGAGCGAGCAATCACGCAACCATCATTGTTCGACAACACGACCACGGGTTTCGCCGCTAAATCTGGCCGAAACAACTTCTCGCAAGAGGCATAAAAGTTATTACAGTCAACTAAAGCAAAGGTTTTGCTCATGGGGCGTGTTCCGATGAACCATCCAATGTGTGATTAGTTTGTGCGGCGGGTTTGTGGTGACGA
The DNA here is from genome assembly GCA_964540955.1 of uncultured Rheinheimera sp. GTDB lineage: Bacteria > Pseudomonadota > Gammaproteobacteria > Enterobacterales > Alteromonadaceae > Pararheinheimera. Next base: position 17,711 of record CAZIPG010000001.1, on the reverse strand, counting down.
CGCATTTTACGAATCACATTCGTCACGACGCCAAATATTTGTAATTCAGCATCGTTGGCAAATTGAATGGCGGGATAAGCGCGATTGCGCGGCAGCAATTGCACGGTGGGTTGCAAGCATAGTTCTTTGACGGTGAATTCACTATCGACTTGCGCCACAACAATATCGCCATGTTGTGGTTTGATGGAGCGATCCACCACTAAGATATCGTCTGCAAAAATGCCTGCGTCAATCATCGATTCACCTTCCACTCGCACAAAAAACGTTGCTGCCGGCCGATGGATACACAATTGATTCAAATCTAAAGTTTGTTCAACGTAATCTTGCGCAGGCGAGGGGAAACCTGCGGAAACTTTGCAGCTAAACAGCGGCAGTTGCAGGTGACTATTGACCACACTTTGAGCAAGCAGAGAAACACGCATCGTTTGAATACAACACATCTATGAATACTGTTTATATATACAGTATTTTGTGCTAATCCCATTTAATTGTCAACTGCTTGCATAGTGATCAACGCTGATGAGTCATTGCGGTGGATCGCGCCAGTGAAAAACGGCCAAAACGCTTTACAGTGCTGCACTGCAAGGCAGAACTACACAGCATAACTTCAAAGCAGAACTACCAGCGAGAACTAACAGCCAGAACGGCAGCAGTGAGAATTGAGGGCTAGCGGGACGGGGGATAGGGGGTTAAAGCCTTCATCTTGATGATTACGGTGTTTTTGCTTGAAAGACGGGATGTTGCGAGATTTGTTGCTGTAGTTGGCGTTTGGTCGTAGCGCTGCTCCAGCGTAACATGGCTTGTTGATAATCCGCTGTAGGACGCAAAGTCGCCAACGCTTGGTTAATGGCGGCAATTTTCGCAACTGCATCAGGTGTTTTACGGCAGGCGACATACACAGGTTCTAACGCTGTTTCGCCTTGGATATTGCGCTGGATCAGATCAAATGTTTGTGTCGATTGTTGGCGTAGATACTCAATTCTGTCTTGGTACTCGATAAGATAGTCAGCACGTTGCTGCCCTAATATTTGCAATATATTGGTTGAGCCTTCAGTGACGTCGACTAATCGCAAGCGATTGTTTTGGATTAACTGATTAATCGCGGCAGGGTAGGTGCGTTTTTTTTCTGAAATTCCGATAAAGTCTGGTTGTTGTAACAGCTCAACTAAGTTAATGGCGCCAGTTTTGGGCAAACGTTCAACCAACGGATGCTGAGCAAGCATAAATAATTTGACGCTGTGAGTTAAAAAGGCGACGTCTGAGTAATATAGATATTGTTCGCGTTCAGGCGTTTTGAGTGCGCCAAAGAAACAATAAGGGGTGTCTTGTTGCATTTTCTGTTCACGAGCGGACAAGCTCGTCATTTGCAGTTGATGCTGAAATTGTGGGAGCTGGCGGATTAGTGCTTGCGTCAATAAATCAAAAGTGCCCTGATTTTGCAAAGGACCTTGCGCGATGTAAGCAGGCGGCCAGTCACGGGTGAACCAAGTGATAGTGTCTTTGGCAATCGCATGGCAGGCAAAACAGGTTGCCGACAAAGCGAATAGCGTCGATATAATTTTTTGACCCAAAACCTGACCCCAGAAAACTAACTACAACAGCAGTCAAACAGCTTGAGTTTGCCTTGTTTTGACAAGGCATGCAATGGATGTTGCTGTTTTTGTGGTCGTGTCAACGGGCTAGCAAACTTGCGATGGTCAGCACTAAAAATCGGTTAAAAAGTAATTAAATTGCATTAATTTTCGCCATATATGGAAAATGATGCGGTTTATGTAAAAATATTTTTAGACTTTTTTCCAAAAAAATGGTTATTTTAAATAATAACTTAATAAGTAATCCGCAAATTCGATCACAGGTCTGATTTGCCATTTTCTAAACATAGCCTATACACTTACTCACACTGTCCAAAGTTGTCGGCACACACAGTGCGGGTTACCAGACTGTGCCAGGGATCGGTCACTTATGAAAACATCTTTGATTGTTTGCAGTCTGCGCGAAATAATGACCTGTGCACTGTCGCTGTTTGCGATCTTGCTATTAGTCAGCTGTAAGGCTGACATCAGTGTGCAAGAGGAGCCCGCAGATCCGGTTGCCCAAGAATTCCCCTTAGTTTTTATCGAACGCCCGTTGTTAAATGCCGATGAAGAGGCTCTGCAAACTGAATTGTTTGAACCGGCTCGTTTTAATGGCGGCGCGAAACTGATCCTGAAAAAAAATGCTTTTGCTCAATCCGAAGAAATTGACTTATTGAGTGGGTTGTTTGCGGCAGATGCGCAGTACGATGTGAAAGATTTGGTGGTTTCTCCCGATGGCAATACGCTGGTATTTGCCTTGCATCCGCCGATGTTGCCGAATGTTGATGAAGACGAGCAGCCAACCTGGAGCCTGTATAAATACGATTTATTGACTAAAACCGTGAGTCCACTTATCCAAAATGAGGCGACTCGGGAGTTGGGGCATGATATTTCCCCGGCATTTTTAGCCGATGGTCGCATTGTATTCAGTTCCACTCGCCAAGTCATTTCTCGCCAGATCTTGCTGGATGAATTTAAGCCGCAGTATACCGCGCAAGATGAAGATCGGGATGGTCCAACGTTTAACTTGCACGTGATGGATGCTAATGGCAGTAACATAGAACAAATCAGCTTTAACTTGAGCCATGATTTATGGCCCACAGTTCTACCAGATGGTCATATCGTTTATGTGCGCTGGGATAATCAATCAGACCGCAATATGCTGAATCTATATCGGATGCGTCCTGATGGTACTCGCAATGAACTGCTATATGGTTGGCACTCTCACAATACGGGAGGCGATCAAGTTCGCGTGGAATTCACTAAACCGCAAGTATTGGCGGATGGCAGTCTGTCGGTACTGCTGAGTAACAACAACGCCCCCTATTACAATACTTGGCCGCAGCAAATTGCTATCAGTGATGCCAGTGATAATGCCCAAGCGCTTTATAATAAAACGCTCAGTGGCACTGCTCAGACCCCATTATTCCCTTGGGCTTTTGATAATACCCAGCGTGCAGAGCGCTCAGGCGCTGTGAATAGCTTCTTTGGTTTGCATGATGGGACCAATCGTTATTTGGTCAGTTGGTCGCCTTGTCGCGCTCTATTGAATGAACAAGTCGTCGCCTGTGCGCAGTTGCCCGCAGATAGTGTGGCGCCATTAGCTGCGCCCTTATACGGGCTATGGTTATTTGATAATTCGAAAAATACGCAAGTCCCCGTGCGGTTAGGCGTTGAGGGGAAAATCCAAACCGAACCCGTGGTGATGCAAGCACGCAATAAGGTAAATTTTTTACCTTCGGATCCAACGATTGATCCGCTATTGGCTGAAGAAAATGCGGCTATTTTAAGGATCCGCAGTGTTTATGATTTAGCTGGCACAGATACCGCAGGGATTGGCCGTTTGGCAGATCCCATGCAAACACGAAGCAGTGATAGGCCGGTACGTTATGTCCGTTTTATTCGGGGCGTACCACTGCCTTCGGATGAAGTCCAGGATATTCCGGGTTTTGCTTTTGGCGTGAGTCAACGACAAGGCATGCGCGATATTTTAGGGTTTGCCCCCGTAGAGCCAGATGGTTCTGTCGTGGTGAAAGTCCCGGCCAATGTCCCCTTGGCACTGAGTTTATTGGATGCAACGGGGAAAGCAGTCTCTGCACAACATCAACAATGGATCACCTTACGTCCAGGTGAAACCTTGACCTGTAATGGCTGCCATCAAGCCAATAACACCAGACCGCATGGCCGTTACAATGGTGAAGGGGAGTGGCCTGCCATCAATATCGGTGCGACTCAAAGTAGCCAACCTTTTACCAATGCCAATCCTGCTATGCCTGCTCAGCTCGGCGAGACTATGGCTCAAGCTGCGGCAAGGTTATTGGGGGTAAAACCTTTAAGCGAAGGTTTGGAGTATGAAGATTTGTGGACAGATCCAGCCCGAAGAGCGCCTGAAGTCAGTACCAGCAATAGCTATACAGCCTTATTAACTGAGCAACCAGTTGGCACTCCTTGTTTTGCCATGTGGCAAGCGCATTGCCGCCTTCGCATCGATTATCCTGAACATATCGCTCCTTTGTGGTCGCTTGAACGAGTGACCCGAGATGAAACTACGGGCGAAGTTCTGACCGATCACACTTGTATCAGCTGCCATAGCCGAACCAGTGCGGATGGCGAACTCAAAGTTCCGGATGCCCAGTTAGAACTGACCAGTCAGCCCTCTGATTTGCAGGCTCGCCATCAAACCAGTTATCGCGAATTGGTCAGCGGTGACTTTGAATTGGAGTTAGTCCAAGGCGTATTGGTTGACAGACAAGTACAAGCCGTCGATGGCAATGGCAATCCATTATTTGTGCGTGATGAAAATGGTGATTTAGTGCTGGATGATGAAGGCAATCCAATCCCAATTTTAACCCGAGTTAATGTCGGTGCATCGATGGCGGTGGGTAGCGCTCGTGGCAGTAACCGCTTCTTTAGTAAATTTGCCAATGGTGGCAGCCATCAAGGCTACTTGAGTGCCGCTGAATTACGTTTAATTGCTGACTGGTTAGATATCGGCGCGCAATATTACAATTCTCCTTTTGTGGTGCCGGAACAATGATTAGAACACAACTCGGCCAATACAATGGGTCAGCTAAGGCCAATCTAAAGACCAACGCGAATGTAAAGACCAACGCGAATAGCTTTGCCAATGTGGGCT
>CAZIPG010000001.1:0-12991 GCA_964540955.1 uncultured Rheinheimera sp. | reverse complement strand
GGCTGTCGCACAATTGCCTTCGCTGTCATGGCGTCGCTGTGGGTATGCACGCAAGCATATGCTGCGGACCAAGTCATCCCAACTGACAATTCGGCAGCTGAACAATTATCGGCATCGCCATCCGTATTGCCATCTGCAGAAGGATTGGATACCGAAGATGCTGTGGTGGTGATCGTGAACACCGCTTTTATCGATTTGCATCTAGGGCCTAATCGTGGTTATCCACGCAAAACCTCTGTGGTGAAAGGGGAGCGTTTGCAACTTTTATATCGACGTGGCAATTGGGTACAAGTGTTATTTCGTGGCGAAAAGTTGTGGTTGGATGATGTGCATTTAGCTGATTTGCTCAACCAGGATCAAACGCCGTATTTGACCACCACAGATGGCATGACCAGCTATCAACAACGCAGTTGGGAAGGTAGTTTTTTATATGGCGATTACAACGGCGCCAGTTATTACCAAGTCAGTGCAGGTTATGTGTTTAGCCCAATTGTCAGTACCGAATTATCTGCAGGCATTGCCAGTGGTGAACAAGCTGAAACACAACTGATTGAATTGAGCGTGTATATCAGTCCTTTTGAACAATGGCGGCTCAGTCCGTATTTTGGCATTGGCGGCGGTGTGGTCCGCACAAATCCGAAAACCATCTTAGTGCAAACCCCTGATCGGACTGATGCTATCGCCAGTGCAGAGCTTGGCGTGAAATATTATTTAAGCCGCAACTTCGTCGCCCGCGCCGCCTATCGCCATGGCGTGATCAGTACCACCCGTAACGAAAATGATGAGAGCATCACATGGAAACTTGGTTTCAGCGTATTTTTCTAAGTGCTTGCTTGGGCACAAGTTTGCTGATGGCATCGGCGAGTTATGCTCAGCAGCAACCTTTAAAGATTGAACCTCAGATTGAGCGCAATCCAGTTGAACAAGCCAAATTAGATGATGAAAGTTTTGCCATTGCACTCCGCGGTGGGTTACTCAGTCTGAACGATTTTGGCAGTAGCGGTTTAGCCGCAGCGCAACTGAGTTATCACATCAACGAAGACTTTTATCTGGGCTTCGATTATGCCAAGGCTAAGGCGGGTTTAACATCATTTGAAAAACTGAGCGGTGCTGCGCCACTACTGACTGATGAACAGCGGCAATGGCAATATTATGGCGCGCAACTGGGTTATGTGCTGCTGCCCGGTGAAGTGTTTTTAACCAGTAATTATGCCATGAATAGTGCCTGGTCGATTTTTTTTGGCGGCGGTAATGTCGATTTTGCCGGGGATACTGTGTTTGCATTGCAAGCTGGGAGCCAATTTCGAGTGTACCTCACTGACTGGATTGCGGCCGATTTAGTGGTTGCAGATTATGTGTTTGAAACTTCCGTTTTAGCTGAGCAAAAAAGCCAACATAGTTTGAGCTTAGCCTTGGGTGTTGCAGTTTATTTCTAAGGAGAAATCATGAAGTTAGGCTTAAAAATATCTAAAGTGCTGCTCGCTGTCGTTACTTTAGCGACGTTTTCGGCAAATGCTGAATTGCTCGCGGCCGCGCAAAGTCCGATGGCTCCCGATTTCACCTTAAAAGCACACGCTGGCGGTAACTATCGTTTGTCTGAACAACGCGGCTCTATTGTGTTAGTCAATTTCTGGGCAACTTGGTGTGGGCCCTGTCGTCAAGAAATGCCGGTGTTGGATGAGCTTGCTAAAAAATATGCAGATCTTGGCGTGCAAGTCATTGGCGTGAATGTGGAAACCGAAACTGCGGGCGTACAAAACTATTTAGCGGAAGTGCCAGTGTCATTCCCTATTTTACTGGATCAAGAAAATATCGCATCGAAGGCTTATGACGTTAAAGCAATGCCTACCACGGTCATCATTGACAAAGATGGTCGGGTTCGTGCCTTACATCGCAGCTATCTGCCGGGTTTCGAGAAAAAATATGAGGATGATATCAATGGCTTACTGGCAGAATAGCCTGAAATTGGCAGTATTGCTGTGCAGCCTGTCGCTGCTGGGTGGTTGTGCCAATTTGGAACCCTGGGTGAAACCTTATGAACGGGACAAATTGGCTGATCCGATCATGGGATTCGCCCGTCATCCTGCCGCTTTGCAACATGCGAGTCACGTCAGAGATTCAAGGGAAGCCGCCAAAGGTGCCAATGGCGCGGGAGGAGGCGGTTGTGGCTGTAATTAAGCAATTCTTCTGCGCAGTTGGCGTTTTGATGTTGCTGCTGCAATCGAGCTGGGCATCGGTCCTCCCTTCAGATAGAGCTGATATTATGCACCACTCTTATTCCGGTGGCGGTGTGACTATTGACGGTCCTGCGGTGATGTTGCGCAGTAAAGTCGCACAAGATTTCTCAGTATCTGGTTATTATTACGTTGATACGGTGTCGGGCGCTTCGATTGATGTCGTGGCAACTGCATCGGCATACACGGAAGAGCGAAAAGAAAAACATTTAGGGGTGGATTATTTAGCGGGCAATAGCCTGATCAGCACCAATTTTAGTACCAGTGATGAAAATGATTACCATGCGAAAACCATGAGCTTTGGCATTTCGCATGACACTTTCGGTGGTTTAACGACACTGAGTTTAAATGCTGCATTAGGGGATGACGAAGTTCGCAAAAATGGTGACGCCAATTTCCAAGAGCAAGTGCGTCGCTACAATTATAAGTTGGGTTTGAGTCAAATTCTGACGACCAATTGGATTGCTGCATTCAACTTGCAGTTTGATTTAGATGAGGGCTTTTTGAATAACCCTTATCGTCAAGTGCGATTTCGCGATCCAACGACAGCCCTTGGCTATAGCTATCAAGCCGAGATCTACCCACGCACACGAAATTCTACGGCGGTGTCGTTAACCAATAAATATTATTTGCCGTATCGTGCCGCAATCGGACTCAATGTTCGGCACTATCAGGATAGCTGGGATATTCAAGCCAACGATGTTGAGCTGGAGTATGTGCATCCGCTTGGCAAAGAGTGGACTTTCGAGAGCAAATTGCGTTATTACCAGCAAACGCAAGCCAGTTTTTATCAAGATCTCTTTGATTATGCCAACCAACTGAATTTTATGGCGAGGGATAAAGAGTTGAGTGACTTCGATAACGTGACGCTGGGGTTAGGCGTCAGTTACAAGTTACCCAGCTACGGTGTTGCTTCGCGTCAACTGCAGCCAGAAATGACGTTGCAGTGGGACCATATTATTTTTAATTACAACAACTTCCGAAATGTGACTGACCGCACGAATGCGCCTGGTGCAGAGACTCTGTATCAATTGGATGCCAATGTGGTTCGAGCATTTGTCAGTCTTTATTTTTAAGGGAATATCGCGATGATGCCGTTGATCAAACCATTGAAAGTGCTGCTGTTGCTCAGCTTGTTGAGTGTTGCCAATCTGGTTCATAGCCAAGAAAGTGCAACTGCTAAGCCATTGCAACAAGATATGGCACAGCTGAAACAGCAAGTGATCCAGCTGAATCGGGAATTATTTTTACTCGAGCAGGCATTGTTGTTTCCTCCTGAAACACAACTCAGTTTGTTCATGTCCGTCGATACCGGCCAGTTTATGCACATAGATTCGGTGCAAATTTTGTTGGATGACAAGCCAGTTGGCGGTCATTTATATACGGAGTCTCAGTTAGCTGCGTTGCAACGGGGCGCTATCCAACCCTTACTGCAAGTAAACATTGAAGCGGGTGAGCATCAACTCACTGCGGTATTTGTCGGCAAAGGACCAGATAATCGGGATTATCGTCGAGCAGTGACCTACAACTTTGAAAAAACCAGCAAAGCCGTCTTGTTAGAAGTACAAGTGAATGATCGCAGCAGTAATTACCAACCTGAATTTGTCATCCAACCTTGGGAACAGGCACGCTAATGCAACGGATTTTGCCACAAATACAGCACCGCATCAGGCTTTCGCTTAAACGCCAGCTTGTTGCGTCTTTGACTACCAGTCTCATGGTGGCGAGTACTGTGCTGTTTGGCAGTTGTTTTGCTGCTGATGCAGAGCAAACACACTCAGAAAAAACGCCAGCAGAGCAAGCGCAAGCAGCAATGCTAGAGAAGCATTACCGGCAAGCAGCTTTCGCCTTTTACCAGCAGCAGCCCTACCAAGCGGTGCTGCAGCTCGAATTGGCACCAGTGCAAGATGCCCGTTCTTTGCTACTAAAAGCTGGTTTGCTGTTAGAGTTAGGCATGCCACAACAAGCGGCCGCGTTATTAGAACAAGTATTGGCATTAGACAGTGCCGATTTACCCAATGATTTGCGCCAGTTTGCGTTATTGCAATACAGCCGCTATTTGTTTCAGCGCGGGGACGTCACTGCCGCACGGGCTACTTTTGCCAAAGTACAACCTTCTGAGGTGTTAGCTGGGCCACAACAACAGCTGCAACAATTGATGATGTGGCCGAATATCGAGTTACCTGCCGAACCTGAGTTTGGGCTGTTGCGCGATCACCCCGAAATGCCTTACATCATTAGCAACCAATTGTTGCAACATGCCCAAAATGGCGATGTGACAAAGGCCATGCAATGGTTAGATGCGTTAAGATCTGAGGTTGATACCACGATAGAACCCATGTTCTGGCGGCGTTGGTTTGGTCTGACACCCCCTTGGCAAGCAACAGATCCGATCGAGCAACAGGGGGTTCGTGATTATTTGCAATTACTCAAAGCCCAGTTGTTATTGCAACAAGCTGATTTGCCGGCGGCGCAACAAGTGTTGCGTGAGTTCCCGCAAGACAGTGCTTTGAGTGAAATGGCACTGGCTTTGTATGCCACTGTTTTAGATGAAGCGCGGCAAGTCCCTGAATTATTAGCTGTGTATCAGCAACAAATTAGAAAGCATCCGTTTGCTGAGCAAAGTTGGCGTGCGGCGAACCTGATTGGCTTGCAGTTTGAACTCAGCGGCGATGGTGTTGCTGCGTTAGCTGCTTATCAGTGGGCTGATCAATATTACCAACAGCAATTGGCCGCGAATCGCGCCTTGGATCCGTTGAGTTTAGATGAGCTTGCCAAAGGTGAATTGACGCCTTGGCAGCAATATCAGGTTGGGCAGCAGACTGAGCTGTTTCAACTGCAACAAGATTTGCTACAGCTGGAACAATTAGCTGCGGTAAGCCCGCAACAGCAGTTTCGAATTGCCCACCTGCAGCAAGTGGTCGACATTAAGTTAGCGCAACAAGAGCAATTGCTGGCAGAGCAGTTGCCGCGTTTAACGGCTCAGTTTGCCACTTTGAATGCACAGCAACAGCATCTAACCGAGCAACTGGCCAAAGCGCGTGCTGCCGAGTTTTCGCCAACGCTACTGAACGGTGATGCTTTTAAACAGCAACAGCGTTTGGATAAAGCGGCACAACTTGTTGAGCGTTTAGCCAATGCCAAAGCGGCAGGCGTGAATTTAACCGTCGATGTTGCCAAACAGCGCAAACGTTTGGCGCTGTTACAAGGGATCAGTCGCTGGCAGTATGCGCTGACCAAAGCAGAGCGTGAATGGGCGATTGAAAAAGAATTAAAGCAAATTAATCATTTACTGCCCAATATTGAAAAACAGCTGACATCCCTCCAACAAGCGGGCCAAGCGACGCCACGTTTACGGACGCAGCAACAACAATTGCTTGAATTTGCCAAAACTCAACAACGCGCTGAACAAAACATCATGCAGCAGCAACAGCAATTGTTAACTGAGTTTAACTTGCAACTCCAACGTCGCGCTGATGAGCAGCATCAGCAATTGACCGAATTGGCACGCGTTAACAAGCAAGCCATTGCTAGAATGATGGAAGCTCAATTGCGAACAAGCCCCCAAACCACTGAAAGCGCCGTCAACGGGGAGCCACAATCATGATTTTTCAAAAATTACGCCAAGGCGCCGGAGCTTGTCAGACAGGACAGCAAAGTAAAAAGCTACAAGCCGAAAGGGTTGTGCAACTGTTTCGTTTAAGTGTTTTCACCCTGAGCTTATACAGCCTCAGTGGCTGTAGTCTATTCCCGAGCTTGGCAGAAGCGCCGAAAGCACCCGCAACTTTAGCGGAATTGCCGGCTTTTGATCGCAGTATCTTAGGCTCGCAGCCAGCAGCAACCCCAGAGTTACTGCAAGGCTTGTATCAGCAAATCTTAGCAATGCAACCTGATGGCGAAATGACCCAAAAAATTCGCTATCGGTTGTCGCAGATGAATACGCAAACGCTGCAAACAACAGAATTGACGGTCGATGCCGAACAAGCTGCTTTGCGCCAGTTGGTCAAAGAATATGAACAATTGCTGCAAGATTATCCGCAAGACCCAAATAACGAGCTGATCCGCTATCAATTGGCGCGCAGCTACGATTTATTGGGTAGCCAAGCACAAACCTTGACCCAGTTAGACCAGATTTTAAGAGATTATCCAGACTCCAATTTTGCTGGTGAAGTTTGGTTCCGTAAGGCTGATATTCACTACAGTCGCGGCCAGTATTCAGAAGCGTTGGCGGCGTATGAACAGGTGTTGGCCAAGCCTGTGCCGCAGCTGCATCAGCATGCCCACTATATGGCGGGTTGGTCGTTATTCAAAATGGCTGAATATGCCAAAGCCGATGCGATGTTTTTACAAGCACTGGATTTGATTGATATTGAGGCGTTAAGTCGGACGCAAACGGCGGATCCGCAACAACAACGATTACGCGATGAGTTGACGCAAATATTAAGTGTGTCGCTGAGCTATCAAGAGCAATCAGCGAGTTTATTAGCGCTACTAGCGAAAACACCTTACCGACAAGGCGCAGCAACCGAACGGCCTTTAGCGCTGCAAGCCAGTTTATATCAGGCATTAGCGAACTTCTTAGCTGAAAAACGCTTAGAAGAGGCAAGCTTGGAAACCTACCGTACTTTTGTGAAAGCTTGGCCATTAGAAACGCAAGCAGCAGAATTCCAAGAGATTTTAATTAAACGGCTATTGGCCAACGCGCAAGCAGACACCGCGCTTGCTGAGCAGCGGTTTTTCATCCAGCATTTTGGGCCAGCCAGCAATTATTGGCTTGAAGGGAGCTCTGAACATCGACGGTTAGTGGCTGCTTCATTAATGGAATATCTCGATTATTTCGCCAAGGACCAATACAGCCTTGGCTTGAAAAGTCAGGGCATTGCGCGCAGCACTGCTTTTGCCAATGCCGTGTCAGATTTTCAAGCCATGCTGGCCGTCTTGCAGGAACCAGACCTCGGTATTCAAGGATATTCGCAATTAGATCTGCAATATTTATTGGCCGAAGCATTGGCAGAATCAGGACAGCGCGAAGCCGCATTAGTGGCTTATGAGCCCTTGGCCTATCCGACATCCGCAGCTCGGAGTGTATTATTTAAACCTGAAGACGCGGCCTATCGCGCGCTGTTATTACAGAGCCAAATTCCAGCAGAGCAGGGCGCCAGTTTAACCCAAACGGCGTTGTGGCAAGCGCAAAGTCGGTTTGTGCAACAGCACCCGCAACATCCATTTGCGATGCAAGTCGCTTTGCAGCAGTTACAGCAACTCTTTGCAGCGAAAGACTATCCCGGCGGTTTACAACAAGCGCGTTTGATGATTGAGTGGCCGTTGCCGATCGTTGGCAAAGAGCAGCAGCAATGGCAGCAACAGGCCTGGTTTATTCAAAGCCAAATCCAACTGGCACAGCAAGATTATGCCAACGCCGAGCAAAGTTTAAGTCAGCTGTTGAAGATGCCTTTGCTGCCATCAATAGACTCAGCATTGCTGAAAAATCAATTGGCATCCGCTATCTATCAACAAGCACAGCAACCAGCCCTTGATCAAAAAGCACAGCAGCAACACTTGCAGCGGTTATTAGCACAACCTAATTCGGCATATCATGAAGCCGCGGCTTATCAACAGTTAGAGTTAGTGAATGCAACTGAAGCTGAATTATTGATGCAGCAGTTTTTACAGAAGTATCCAACATCCGAGCGCCGCCTAGCCGTGCAAGCCAAATTAATCGCTGGTTATGAAAAGGCCGGTAATTTTAGTGCTGCCGCTGCTATGCTCGACAGTTTGGCAAAAGAAACCAAGGATGCCAATGCGCGGCGAGAAGCGCGTTGGAGTGCAGCTCAGCTTTATCAACGTGCGGGTCAATCGGGCGCGGCGTTAAAAGCTTATCAAGCCTACTTGCAGGAATTCCCTAAACCCCACGATGTAGCACAAGAGGCCCGTTATCAGTTGCAATTACTGCAGCCAGGGCCAGCTGCAGCCAAAGTGCGCACCCAGTTACAAGAGCAGATCGTGCAAGCGGAGCGCAGTGCTTTTAGTGGTGTGCAAACCGAACGGAGTCAATTTATTGCTGCCCAAGCGCTGTTGGCGTTGGGACAGCAACAAAGTGACGCTTTCAAAGTGATCCGCCTCGCACATCCGCTGAAGAAGAGTTTGACGCAAAAACGGCAACGGATGAAACAAGCCATTGCTTACTACGAACAAAGCATGGCGTTTGGCATCGCGGGTGTCGTGACGCAAGCGCAGTATCAAATTGCTGAACTCTACCGAATTTTGGCGCGTGATTTACTCAATTCTGAGCGGCCGCAAGGCCTCGATGAGTTAGCCCTCGAGCAATACAACTTGCTGTTGGAAGAGCAGGCGTACCCGTTTGAAGAGCAAGCGATTGGCATTTACCAAAAGAATACTCAGTTGGTGCAGCAGGATATTTATGATGAATCGGTTCGGCAAAGTTTTGCTCGCTTAGCAGAGTTAATGCCAGCACGTTATCAAAAAGTTGAGGTTTATCAGGAGGCTGCCAGTGATGCGACTAAACTTTAATGCCCTGATAGCCCTTATAGCCATGATGAGCCTGGTGATTTTAACGGCCTGTAGCTCTCAATCAGCGAAGGAAAATACGGCTGAGCAACCTGAGGTGTCGACCAATTCGCCCACTCAGCAAGCAGCAGTGCCATTAGCGCCACTGTCTGCCACACAGCAGCAAATGTATTTGCAAGCGCTCGCAGCGCAGCAAGCCAAACAGTGGCCACAAGCTTTGCAATCATGGCAACAGCTGCAAGCGCAATTACCAAACTATCCAGGGGTGCTCTATAACTTGGCCTTGGTGCAGTGGCAACTCAATCAACTTGAGGATGCTCAGCAAACGTTGCAACAGTTGTTGTCGCACACACCGAACGCGGTTGAAGCCTTGAATCTCAGCGGTGCCATTGCCCGTCATCAGGGCCAATTTCGGCAAGCGGAAAAGCAATACCTAGCCGCATTGGCAATTTCGCCAGATCATGCCAACGCGCACAAAAATTTAGCCTTTTTGTATGATTTGTATTTAGCCGAACCTAGTAAAGCTCGCCAACACTATGAGCGTTATCAAGCGTTAACCAACGATGAGCAAGTGAAACTCTGGTTAGGTGTGTTACCGCAACAGGAGAGTCAACCATGAATAAATTAGGGTTTAGCTTGCTGTTGCTGCTTGCCGGGACAGCGACTGCGGTGACTGCGCAACAACAAAAGGAGCTGCAACAAAATACTCAGCAACAAAGCGCGCAGGCAACTGCGCAACGACAAGCAAGTTCGGCCAATCAGAGCAAGGGCAGTCAGTCGAGCGAAGCGGCTGAAACCGTGGTGATTGAATCCACTATTACCGGTAACCTAGAACAGCCGAAAACCATTTATGTCTTGCCTTGGCAAGATAGTTTGGCGCCAGTACAAATGCCTGCCGCTGTAAAAAATAACGGGAAAGAGCAAACGAAACCGCTGGATCGCGAACAATTTTTACGGTTTATCAAGTCACAGCCGCAACGGAACCCAACTGACGCAGCAGTGACACCATCATCTAACAATTTACCACTCAACAAGTAGTACGCAGAGGGACTCAACAATGGATTTATTCAATAGTATGGTGCAGTTTTTACAGGATGGTGGCTTTTTTATGGCCCCGATCGGACTGCTGTTTATTGTCGGTTTAGTGATTGCACTAGAGCGCTGGTTATTTTTGCGCGGCATCGACGCCAGTAACCGTCGAGCTCTGCAGGAAATCAGCCATGCTATTACCGTGGCGGATACCGCAAAAATTCAACAAGCGGCCAAAACCGTTGATGCGCCAGTGTTGACCATGCTCAGTCAAGGCATCGGCCGGATGGCCGGTGTGCACCGCCGTGACGATTTAGAATATGCCATGGAAGAAGTGGTGCTGGAATATAGTTTACGCCTGCAAAAGCGCACGCCAATGCTGGCCACTTTAGCGAATATTGCAACGTTACTAGGCTTGTTAGGGACCATTATGGGCCTCATCACCGCCTTTGCTGCGGTAGCGAATGCCGATCCTGCAGAAAAAGCCAGCTTGTTATCTTCGAGTATTTCGGTGGCGATGAATACCACCGCTCTTGGCTTGATGACTGCAATTCCGTTGGTGTTTGTGCACTCCTTATTGCAAGGCAGAACCGCAGGTATTGTGGATACCATGGAAATGGCCGGCATGAAATTGATGAATGCTTTAGCGCAAAAACAAAGTGGTGGTCGGGATGATCAGAAAGCGTAATCGCGAGCTTGCGGACGCCGAACTGGACATCACCTCATTTATGAATTTGATGATTGTGCTAGTGCCGGTGCTCTTGCTCAGTCTGGTGTTTAATCAGATGCGCATCTTGCAGGTGCAATTGCCATTGCTTAGCAGTGGTGCTTTGGCACAGGAACGCGAATTGCCGCAAAAGCTTGAGTTGGAAATTCATGGCGATAAATTCGTGGTGAATTACCCTGCAGGGCAACCGCTTCGTGAAATTCCGCCAACCGTGGAGGGACAGCGGGACTACAAAGCACTAGGCTTATTTCTGCAAGATTTGAAGTTAACTTTTCAACAAAAGCAAATCGTCAAGCAAGACATCACCTTGTTAATGGCTGATGAGACAGATTATCAAACCCTGATCACAACGATGGATACAGTGCGTTCATTTAAAACCGTCGTTGCCGCCTCAGTGGTTGATGCGGAGTTGTTTCCAAAGATTGCGTTTGCTGATTTACCAACGACGGCCAAAACCTCGGCATCAGCGCAGCAATCACCTGCAGGAGTGCAGCCATGAAACAATCGTTTCGTGCCAAGCGCATGGTGAAACAAAACAAACGATTGGCTCAAGCCAGTAAGCTGAATTTAGTCGCTTTGATGGATATTTTTACCATTTTGGTGTTCTTCTTGATGGTGAATCAGTCGGAAGTCAAAGTACTGCAAAGCGATAGTCAATTGACTTTACCCCGTTCGGTTGCTGAGCAACTGCCGGCAGAGACCGCAGTGTTAACCGTTCATCCGGATCGCGTGTCTTTGCAAGGGAAGGAAATTTGGCGCGGTGATTTAACGGCCGATGCGACAACTTGGGCCCCAGCGCTCGAAGCTGAATTGACCAAACAATTGCAAGTATTGGCAGAGCAAAGTGGCGTCTTACCGCAAGCACAGCAAGAGATTGGTCGCAGTATTACTTTGCTCGGCGATGCCAAGGTGCCTTATACCTTGTTAAAGCGGTTGTTAGCTGTATGTGCGACGACTGAATATCGCAATGTTTCTTTGGCCGTGGAGTTAGATGCGCAGCCAAAAGCAGGGCAGGAGCCAGCGTTATGAGCACTGCAACTTTCAGCCCAACCGCAGTGGATTGGTTTCAAGGCCAAGAAGATAGCCGCTACTATGGCTTACAGGCCATTGGCTTTGTGTTGTTTTTGGCGATGGCGGTTGCTATCCCACAACTGACAGTGCCAAAACCAGAACCCTTGCCGCCACCGCCACCACCACCATTAACCCAATTGGTACTGCCGGAGCGTGTGATCCCGCCACCGCCAGAGGTGAAGAAGGAAGAACCGAAACCTGAGCCAAAACCCGAGCCGAAACCTGAGCCAAAGCCGCAAGAAAAACCGGTTGAAGCCAATAAAGAGCCTGTTAAACCAGAGCCGAATGTTGATGACGCACGAGAAAAAGCTGAGCAAAGTGGCTTGTTGGCCTTAAAAGATGATTTGGCTGATTTACGCCAAGCCTTCGATGCTGATGATACACAAGTATCGGTTAAAACTACCGAGGCGCCTGAGCAAGTTGCCAATGTCGATCGCAAGTTGATTGCGCAAACAGGCAAGCAACAATTCGCGGCGAAAGAGGCGGCAGCGGTCAGCAATGATATTGGCAAAGTCGCCTTATCAGAGCAGGGTGCGACCAACGTGAAAGCCAGTCAGTTGAAGGGGCTGGCGGATAAAGAAACGGTTGCCCGCAAGCAACAAGCTGAGCAGGCGAAGCAAAATGCCAAATCAGGGAAAGGCACATCGGGTCGTTCGGAAGCGCAAATTCGCCAAATTTTAGAGGCGAATAAAAGCAGTTTATATACCTTATATAACCGTGCGCTTCGACAAAATCCGTTGCTCAAAGGCAAGGTGGTGTTCGAATTGGTCATTACACCGCAAGGTTCGGTCAGTGGTGTAAAAATTGTCCAGTCTGAACTCGGGGATGCCAAATTAGAACGACAATTACAACTACGCTTACAAGCGGTGCAATTTGGCCCCGCTGATGTAAGTGTGACTAAATCACAATGGACGATCGAATTCTTGCCCAGTTAAGCAAGTATTTTTAGCAGCAGTGATGTATCGCTGGAGGTGGAACCGTGAATAAATTCAGTCTTCGAAGCGGAATACTTAGCGCTCTAGTGCTTAGTTTTGCCGTGAGTGCAGGGCCGTTAGAGCAAGCGAAGCGCATGCATGACCGTTTAGCGGGCGTGCCGGCGGATGCCGCGACGCTCGATCAGATGGCGCAGCTCATCAGTGCAGGCAATCCGACAGCTGCCGCGCAATTGGCGATGCAGCATCCAGATTTTTATCGAACGACTTTGAAGTTATTCGCATCACCAGCGACCAATCGTGATTTGGATGTGTTCGAGCCGTTGAATGACTACACCGCCACCGTCATTGGTTTGGTTCGTGATGAAGTCGACTACCGACAAATCCTGCAAACCAATGTGTTGTATGTGGGGGCAAGTGGCCTCGGATTGCCACCTTATGCGCCAAACAATAATGAACATTATTTGGCG